>JANNEY010000407.1:0-17360 GCA_031379235.1 Opitutaceae bacterium
ATTTTTCGCCGACGCGACCTACTACCGCGCCAAGTCCCGCAACGCCCGCGAGGGCACGGTTTCTTCGGCCGCTTTCAGCGCGGCACGTTCAATGCCGACGGCTCCATCACCGGCGCGCGCCCGACCGTCGGCGTCAGCACGAACGACATCGCGGCCAACGGCACCTTTTATTTCGTGCCCACGGCGCGTGGCGCGGCCACGCGCACGTGGCAGGGCGCGCAGCCCGACCAGTCGCTCGCGTCTGCGGCCTACGAACATTTCTACGACATCAACAAATACCAGATGCTGCTGCCCGAGTCGAAGCGCCAGAACCTCTACCTCTCCGGCGACTACAAACTCTCGTCGTCACTCGAATTTTTCGCCGACGCGACCTACTACCGCGCCAAGTCCCGCAACGCCCGCGAGGGCACGCGCGTGGATAATTTCGTGGACAACAACATCGTCGTCTCGCGCGACAATCCCTACAATCCCTTCGGCTCCCGCTTCTACTCCGCCACCGGCGCGCCTAACACCGACGGCACGCCGCGCCTCGCCGGTGCGCCGAGCGATGTGATCATCGGCCGCGAGACGCTCGCCGATGTCGCCCCGCGCGTGATCAATGTGGACTCCGACGCGAAGCGCGTCGTCGCCGGTGCCCGCGGCGAGATTGCGCGCGCGTGGCGCTGGGAGAGCGCCTTCCTCTATTCGTCGGCCCGCACCGAGGATCACGAGGACAATTCCGTGAAGGAAAACCAATTTCGCGATGCCGTCGCGCGCACCGACGCCACGGCCTACAATCCCTTCAACACCACGTTCGCGATCGTGGGCGGTGTCGTCACGCCCTCCGGCGTGCGCACCACGAATCCCCAGGCGGTCATCGACCGGTTCCTCGGCACCTTCGTGCACGAGGGCGAGACGACGCTCGGCAGTTGGGATGTGCGTGTGAACGGCGAATTGTTTTCGCTGCCCGGCGGCCCGCTCGCGATCGCGACGGGCGGCGAGCTGCGGCGCGAGACCTTCTTCGATTTCCGCGACATCGAGTCGGGCCGCCTCTCCGCGGCCGATGTGGCGCGCCTCGGCTATCGCGCCGCGCTGGCGGGCGACAATAATTTTCTCCAGCAGAGCCCCACGGACAACACTGACGCCGACCGCACGGTGCGCGCCGCGTTCGTCGAACTCTCCGTGCCGATCTTCGGCCCCGGCAACGCGCAGCCCGGCGCCCGCTCGCTCGAGGTGACCCTCGCCGCGCGCTATGAAAACTACAGCGACTTCGGCTCGACCACGAAGCCGAAGTTCGGCCTCGCATGGCGCCCGGCCGCGGCGCTGATGACGCGCGCGTCGTTCAACAAGGGCTTTCGCGCACCCAACCTCGCCTCGCTGTTTTCGGGCAACGTCAGCCGCGCGTTCCAAAACGCCGTGGACAACTACCGCTTCCCGGTCACCGCGCTGATTGACGACGGCACGGGCGGCCGCCGCCGCGGCATCCGCGCCGGCAACCGCAATCTTAAGCCCGAGAACGCTGAGACGAAAACCGCCGGCCTCGTCCTCGACGTGCCCGGCGTGAAGGGCCTCTCGATCAGCGCCGATTGGTGGAAGATCAAGCAGACCGACTCCATCGCGCTCGTCGCCGGCACACTCTCGTTGATCGACGATGGCACGCGCCTCGTCGCCGAAAACGCCCGCCAGATCGCCGCCGGCCGGACGCCCGCCCAGATCGATCTCTCGGCGGCGGGCAACGCCCTTGTCGTGCGCAACGCCGTCACGCAGGCCGACCGCGATGCCTTCGCGGCCTACAACGCCACGCGCCCCGCCGCACAGCAGCGCGCGCCCGTCGGCACGCTCCTCGTGATCAACGAGCCCTACATCAACGCCTCGGGCCGCGAACTCGAGGGCATCGACTTTTCCGTCGCTTACCGTCTGCCGAAAATGGAGGCCGGGCAGTTCAACGTCTCGCTCGCCGCGAGCTGGCTCGGGAAAAACGATTTCAAGCAGGACGCCGCCACGCCGCTCGTCAACCAACGCTGGCTCGACGGCCGCGCGAAATGGAAGGGCAACGCCACCGTGCAATGGCAGCGTGACGTCTGGAGCGCCGGCCTCTTCGCCAGCTACCTTGGCGACTACCGCGACAGCGCGCTGCGCACCACCGCGATCACCGCGAGTTACCTCTCGAGCGACGGCTACTACATCGTGCGCGACAACCTCACGATCAACGCCAATCTCGCCCGCCGCTTCAAGACCGGCCTCCTGCGCGGCACGACCGTGCGCCTCGGCGTGAACAACGTCTTCGACCGCGAGCCGCCGTTTGCGCCCGACAACACCGGCACCGCCCTCGGCAGCTACGACCCGCGGGGCCGCGCCTACTACGTCGAGGTGTCGCGTAAATTCTGACACGCTTCGGCAGGGGCAGTGGTTGGGCGGGCTTGGCCTCGCGATTTTTTCCTCGTCCTGCGCCACGGCCTGACTGAGAAGGGGCGCGCCCGCTGCAAGCCGTCGACCGCCTCAACCCCGGCCACAACTCCACGGTCCCTGCCGCAGCTCCGTTTTGCCTTTATTTTTGGCAGGCCGGAAGCTTACCAACACCACCACCATGAAAAAGCCCTGCCTCCCAGTTTTCGCCCTCTTCGCCACGGCGTTATCGCTCGCTGTTCCCTCGTCCGGGTTCGCCCAAGCCGCACCTGTTCGCCCCGCCCCGGCCGAGAAAAGCAATGCCGCCGCCGACGTGGTCAAGCTCGAGGCCTTCTCCGTCACTGGCACGAATATCAAGCGCCTCGACCAGGAAAAGGTTCTCCCCGTCACGGTCTTCAACATCGAGCAAATCGAGATCCGCAATGCCCTCACGCCGGTCGAGATGCTCACCGCTCTCCCGCAGGTGACCAACGTTCCGCTCAACGAATCCCAAAATGGCGGCGCCAACTCCCGCGGCGACAACGCGAACGTCAATCTCCGCGGCATCGGTGCCGGCAACACGCTCGTCCTCCTCAACGGCCGCCGTCTCGCCCCGCACCCCGTCACCTCCAACGACGGCGGCGTCCCCGCCTTCTATGCCAACGTCAACCAGCTGCCCACCCAAGGGATCGAGCGGATCGACGTTCTCCGTGACGGCGCCTCCGCCATCTACGGCTCCGATGCTGTCGCAGGCGTGATTAACTATATCTCGCGCCGTGACCTCCGCGGCACGGATCTGCGTGTGCGCTGGGGCGTCCCGGAACACGGCGACGGACGCAACCTCCAGGCGACCCTGACCTCCGGCCGCGACTTCGCGGGGGGAAAAGGCCGCTGGCTCTCCACCTTGGACGTCCTCCAACGCGACGCCATCCCCTACAGCAGTCGCTCCTTTACCCGCAGCGCCGATCACACCGCCCAAGCTCCTGCCGGCTTCAACGCCCTCGGCGGTTCCTTCGACGGGCGGTCAGCGGTCAGCGTTTACCCTTCCTTCCGCATCGGCAACTCGACGACCGCCAATTTTTTCCGCCCGATCAACGGCGCTCTGACGTTCACCACAGTCAATCCCACGACTAACCGCGCGGCTAATCCGGAGTCCTTCACCAATCTGAACCAGTATCAGAATACCGGCCAGAGTAGGTCTGAACGCAAAAACTGGTTCAGCCACGTCGAGTATGATCTCACCGACCGAATCACCGCCTTCGGCGATTTCTCTCTCTACCACTCTAAATCCAACCTGCTCCGCCAGCCGATCCAGATCAATGCCCCCGGCTCCGACCAGTTCGCGCCCGTCAGCGTCGACAATCCCTTCAACCCCTACGGTTCCCGTTTCTACAATCCCACAGGCGCGCCCAATGCCGACGGCACTCCTCGTCTCACCGGCACGCCCCAGGCCACGACCCTCGTGTCCGTTCTGCTCAAGGATCTCGGCGCCGAATCCGTCGAGGTGAACTCCGGCGTTTACCGCGGCGTCGCCGGCCTGCGCGGCAAAATCCTGAGTGACTGGACCTGGGAATCCGCCGCCGTCTACACCCGCGCCTACACTGGCGATGTTTCCAACAACGCCGCCCGCGAATCTCTTTTCCAAAGAGCGCTCCTGCGCACCGATAACTCCGCCTTCAATCCTTTCGGCTACACCTTCAAAGTCTCTGGCGGTGCGGTCGTCCCCGACCAGCCCTACACCAATCCAAAGTCCGTCCTCGATACCTTTTCGCAGATATGGCGCCACGACGGTTTCAGCGCGATCACCAGCCTCGATGCCCGCGCCTCCGGCCCGCTCTTCCGCTTCTGGGGCAACACCGTCTCCCTCGCCACAGGCGCCGAATACCGCCACGAGCAATACCTCGACCTTCGGCCCGCCTACGTCGGCAGCAATCCTCCGGGCGTCGGCCTCGCCGAGAACGACAACGACTACCTCGTCGCGTCCTACGCGCCCAACTCCACCGGCAACCGCATCGTTTACAGTGGCTACCTCGAGACGATCATTCCCGTCGTCTCGCCCCAGCGGAATATCCCGCTCGTCAACTCCCTCGAACTCACCGGCTCGGCCCGCTACGAAAACTACAGTGACTTCGGCACCACCACCCGCCCCAAGGCCGGCCTGAATTGGAAACCTTACGACGGCCTCATGGTGCGCGCCTCCTTCAACGAAGGCTTCTCGGCGCCCAATCTGCCGACCCTTTACGCTCCGACCCGCTTCATCGTCGACAGCGCCCCTGGCTCGACCGACGCCTACCGCACGCAGACCGTCGGTAACGGCACCTACGTCATGAAGCGCTTCTCCACCGGCAACCTCGCGCTCAAACCTGTCAGCTCCATCGGCAAAAGCGTCGGGCTCGTGCTCGAAGTCCCGAAGGTCAAGGGCCTCTCCCTCACCGCCGACTACTGGCAGATCGACCAAACCAACGTCATCGGGAGCTACTCCGATTCCCAGCTCGTGAACAGTGATGCCGCGAAGCTCAACGCCTACACCCAAGCCCAACTCGCCGCCGGCAAGACGCTCACTCAAATCGACCTCGGTTCCGGCACCGCCAACTACCAAGGTGACCCCGGGATCAAGCGCTTTGCTCCCACCGCTGGGGATATCGCCGCCTTTGCCACCTATAATGCCACTCGCCCTCCCGCCCAACAGGCTCCCGTCGTCGGTCTCATTGAGTCCCGCAACATCCAGTTCCAAAACCTCGCCAAGGGCTACGCTAGCGGCATCGACCTCAGCCTTGCCTATCAACTCCCCAACCTCCCGATCGGCCGATTCTCCTTCAACGCTGACTGGTCCTACATGATCCGCACCTACCAGTTGCGGGACGTGCCCGGTGCCGCCCCGGCCTTCATCGAACGGCTTGGCACCGATGGCACCACTCGTTGGCGTGGCACGACGGCCGTCAATTGGCGCAAGGGCAATTGGAACGCCGGCTTCAGCGCTTACTACATCGGTAACTACGCCGATACTGCCACCGTCACCGCCGCCAACTACGCCTTGCTCGGCTCCCCGAACTACATCTCGAAGCAATTCGACAGCGGGGGTTACCTCTACCGCTACGTCGTCCGCGATGTCGTCTCTTTCAACGCCTCGCTCGGCTATCGCTTTAAGCAGGAGGCTCCGCGCGCGCTCCGCCACAGCTCGATCCGTGTCGGTGTTGTAAATCTCGCCGACCAAGCGCCCCCGCTCGTCTCGGGCGCAACCGGCGTTTCTTCTGCTGTGCATGGCAGCCTGTTCCAGGGCCGCACTTGGACGATCGAACTCACCAAACAACTGTGATTTTGGTGGCCTGAAGTCCGCCAAAATCCTCCCCCCTAATCCTCCCTCGACTCATGCTCCGCGTTGTCCATCTCGCCGCCATCGTGGCCCTCCTCGTCGCGCCGCTGGTGCTGCTGTCCCAGACGAAAAAGGCCGACGTGCTCGCGCACGTCGACCTGACCAAACCCGCCTACGACGATATCGCGCTGAAGATTTGGAATTGGGCGGAGATTGGATTTCGCGAGACGCAAAGTTCCGCGCTCTTGCAAGCGCAGTTGAAGCGTGAGGGTTTCACGGTGCAAAGTGGCGTCGCGGGAATGCCGACGGCGTTTGTCGCCACCTTCGGGAGCGGTGCGCCGGTGATTGGTGTGCTGGCGGAGTATGATGCGCTGCCCGGTGTGTCGCAGGAGGCGGTGCCCGAGAAAAAGGAGCGCGCTGGCGCCACGGCGGGTCACGCGTGCGGCCACCATCTGTTCGGTGCTGGCTCGGTCCAGACCGCCGTCGTGGTCAAGCAGTGGATGAAAGCCACCGGCCAGAAGGGCACCCTTCGCGTCTACGGCTGCCCGGCCGAGGAGGGCGGTTCGGGGAAAGTCTACCTCGTGCGGGCAGGACTGTTTTCCGACGTTGATACCGTCATCCACTGGCACGCTGGCGATCGAAATCAAATCACCATGGCTTCGTCGCTGGCGAACAAATCGGGCAAGTTCCGGTTTTATGGCGTGGCCTCGCACGCCGCGGGCTCGCCTGAGCGCGGCCGCAGCGCCCTCGATGGCGTCGAGTCGATGAACTATATGGCGAACATGATGCGCGAGCACGTGCCCGAGACGACGCGCATTCACTACGTGATCACGCGCGGCGGGGAGGCCCCGAATGTCGTGCCGGCGTTTGCCGAGGTTTATTATTACGTGCGCAGCCCGAGCCGCGACATCGTGAACGAAGTCTGGGACCGCCTCGTCAATGCTGCGACCGGCGCGGCGCTTGGCACGGGCACCACGATGAAGGTGGAAATCACCGGTGGGGTGCACGAGCTGTTGATCAACGACACGCTCGGCCGCCTCATGCACGAGAACCTGAACGCGGTCGGTGGCGTGACCTACACGCCCGAGGAGCGCGAGTTCGCGCTGAAGATTGGCCGCACCGTTTTTGGCCGGGCTCCCGCGGTCGAGACGGCGGCCCTCGTTGCTCCCTATGTGCCCGGCCAGCGCCGCGAGGGTGGCGGCGGGTCGACCGATGTAGGCGATGTGAGCTGGGTGGTGCCCACGGTCGGGCTGCGCGCGGCGACTTGGGCGCCCGGCACGCCATCTCACAGTTGGCAGGCGGTGGCCTGCGGCGGCACTACGATCGGACTCAAGGGTATGAACGTCGCCGTGAAGGCGATGGCCGGCACCGTGGTTGATTTGTTCCTGAAACCGGAGGTTATCGTCAAGGCCAAGGCCGAGTTCATGGAAAGGCGTGGAGCTGAATTCAAATATACGGCTCTGCTGGGCGATCGCCCGCCTGCGCTTAACTACCGGGACTGAGATTGGGCTCGAGCTCGTTTCGTTGCCTCGGTGCCCGCCGCTCCGGATCAGCGGTTTTCCTGCCGTGGCCAAGGGTGCTTTGTCCGCCCTGCGCGATTCGAAAACCACGAGCGCTGCGGGAAAATTTGGACAATAGCCTTGCCAAGGGGAGTGGGCGTCTCTGTTTTCGACCGCTCTCCATGCAAAAGACCAAGAAGTCCATTGCCAAGCGGTTCAAACTCTCCGCTCGGGGCAAGCTCATCCGTCGGACGCCTGGTTTTCGACACCTGTTGGGAGCGAAAAGCACGAAGCAAAAGCGCCGTGCCTCTCGCGACAAACTGGTGGCCGAAGGCCATGCCAAGCCGCTGAAGCGCGCCCTGCCGTTCGGTCTCTAATCCGTTAGCGACCAATCGGGCATCAACCCAAACTTCGTCCGGCGGGTGAACTAAGCCGACCTGTCGACGACTAACCTACCAAAGGAACCAACTAACATGGCTCGTGCAACAAACTCACCCGCGTCGCGCAAGCGCCGCAAGAAGGTGCTGAAATACGCCAAGGGCTATTTCGGCAATAAATCGAAGCTCTTTCGCTATGCGAAAGAAGCCGTCCAGCATGCGTGGCAATATGCCTACGCGGCCCGCAAGAAAAAGAAGGGCGATCGCCGCTCCCTCTGGATCGTGCGCCTCAACGCCGCGTGCCGTAACGCCGGCATCACCTACAGCCGTTTCATCGAAGGCCTCGCCGCCGCGAAGATCGAACTCGACCGCAAGGTTCTGAGCGACCTCGCGATTCGTGACGAGGTCGCCTTTGCCGGCTTGATTAAGCAGGCGCGTCACGCCTTGGCCGAGAAGGCCGAAGCGTTGAAGACCGCCGCTGCGAAGAAGGCCTGACCAACACGCGGGCCGGACCGGCCCGCTCTCTGGTCGTTTTTCAGAGGACGGGCCTCGGTCGAGGCCCGTCCTCTTTCATTTGTAGCTCGCGACACGCTTCTGCCCTCGACCCACGACGCGGCGCTTAATTCCTTCGTGACCTTCGTGCCTTCGTGGTGAAACTTGATTCTCTCTCATGCAAGACGCTCTGAACGCCCTCCTCGCGAAAGCCGCTGCTGAATTGCCCGGCGTGAACGCTCGTCCCGCGTTCGAAGCGGCCAAGGCGCGCTACGTCGGCCCCAACGGCGAACTCACCGCGCTGATGAAGCAGATGGGCAGCATCCCAAAGGAGCAGAAACCCGCGGCTGGCAAACTCATCAACGAGGCGAAGACCCAGCTCACGGTCTTCCTCGACGCCGCGCTCGCACGTATTGCGGACGGCGAACTCGCCGCCCAGCTCGGGCCCGCTGTCGATCCGACGCTGCCGTCACCCGATGTCGGCCCGGGCACGCGTCATCCGCTCACCCTCGTGCGCGAGGAGATGTGCCGCATTTTACGCAAGGTCGGCTTCACCGTCGCCGACGGCCCGGAGGTCGAGACCGAGTATTACTGTTTCGACGCCCTCAACACGCCCAGCGATCACCCGGCGCGAGACGAGAAGGACACGTTTTATTTTCCGGCGGCCGCGCGCTTCGGGAACGTCTCCAAAAAAATCCCCAACGAAAAATATCTCCTGCGCACGCACACCTCGTCGGTGCAAATCCGCACGATGCTCAAAGGGGCGCCGCCGATTCGCATCGTGTCGCCCGGGCGCGTCTATCGTCGCGATACCACCGACGCCACGCACAGCGCGAATTTTCACCAGCTCGAATGTCTCTACGTCGATAAGAACGTCACCGTCCGCGACCTCAAGGCGCTGCTCGATTACATCTTCGCCTCGCTCCTCGGCAAAGACACGAAGACCCGCTTCCGCCCGCACTACTTCGGTTACACCGAGCCAAGCTTCGAAGTGGACCTCACCGCCACGCATCTCCCGAAAGTGAAGAAGCCGTGGATCGAAATCGGTGGCTGCGGCATGGTCGATCCGACCGTGTTTCAGGACGTCGGCTACGACCCTGAAGTCTGGAGCGGTTACGCCTTCGGCATGGGGCTCGAGCGCCTCGCGATGCTCCTCTACGGCATCGATGACATCCGCTATTTCTACCAAAACGACCTGCGCTTCCTGAAACAATTTGCCTGATGACTCCTGAATTGAACGCAAAGATGCAAAGGCGCGGAGGTCTGAACAAAGAAATCCCTTCGTTCCGGATTTTGCGTCTTCGTGTCTTTGCGTTTCCCGAGAACCTGCTGTGAAAATCTCTCTTAATTGGATCAAGGACTACGTCGCCCTCGACGCGTCCAACGACGAAATCTCCCGCGCGATTACCTTCCTCGGTTTCGAGGTCGAAGGCATCGTGAACACCGGCGCGCCGAAATTGGACCACGTCGTCGTCGGCGAAATCCTCACCCGCGCCAAACACCCGAATGCCGACAAGCTTTCCGTCTGCACCGTGGACGTCGGTCCGGCCGGCGGGGTGAAAACAATTGTTTGTGGCGCGCACAATTGCGACGCCGGCAACCGCGTGCTGGTCGCGCTCCCTGGAGCCATTCTTCCCGGCAATTTCCAAATCAAACTCTCGAAAATCCGCGGCCAGGAATCACAGGGCATGATGTGTTCGCCTGACGAGATTGGGATGGGCTCCGGCCACAGCGGGCTACTCATCCTCACGGACAAACCCGCGCTCGGCACCGCCATGAATGCCGTCCTTCCGCCCGGCGACACGGTTTTCGACATCGAGATCACCCCCAATCGCCCCGACTGCCAGTCTCACCTCGGCATCGCGCGCGAGCTCGCCGCCTGGTTCAAACTCCCGCTCATTTATCCGCAGGAGAAATTCCGCGGTGATGTCGCCGGCGCTGCTGCGCGTCCTGACCTTCTCGCCTCGGTTCGCGTTGAAGCACCCGAAGATTGCCCGCTCTACAGCGCCACGATCATCTCCGGGATCAAGGTCGGGCCGAGCCCAGCTTGGCTCCAGCGCCGCCTTACCGCGGTCGGCCTGCGTCCGATCAACAACGTCGTCGACGTTGGCAATTACGTGATGCTTGAGACCGGCCAGCCGATGCACGCGTTCGACGCCAAAAAACTCCGCGGAAACGCGATCGTGGTTCGACGCGCGGCCGAGGGCGAAAAAATCACCACGCTCGACGGCAAGGAGCGCGCGCTTACTTCGCGGATGCTCGTCATCGCTGATGCCCAGCAGCCGGTCGTCGTCGCTGGCATCATGGGTGGCGTGAACTCCGGCGTGTCTGAGGACACCACCGACCTCGTGCTGGAGTGCGCGATTTTCCGGAAGCAATGCGTGCGGGCGACCTCGCGGCAACTCGCCCTGTCGTCCGACTCCTCCTATCGCTACGAGCGCGGCGTCGACCCGCACGGTGCGATCGAGGCGGTCTGGCGCGCGATCGATCTCATTTTGGAAACCGCGGGTGGCCAGGTCGTCGGTCCTTCCTTCAAGGTCGGGGGCGATGTGCCGTGGGAGCGCGAAATTGTGGTTACGCACGACTACATCACCGAGAAAATCGGTTTCGATATTCCCGCGGCCGAGATGCGCGCGGCGTTTGATTCGCTCGAACTCACCGTCACCCGCGAAGAGCCGACCACGCATCCGGCGCGCGGTTCCGCTTGGACCGTCTCCATTCCCAGTTGGCGCGACGACCTCGATCGCCCGATCGATCTCGTGGAAGAAGTGCTGCGGCTTCATGGCACGGAGAAGATTCCTGCCGCCGTCGTTTCATCGCCCGGCCTGCTTGCCGACGACGATCCAATTTCAGTCTTCAATCGCCGTGTGACCGACCATCTCGTCGGCCACGATTTTCACGAGTGCGTGAATTACACGCTGCGGCCCGCGAAGGAAGTGGCCGCCTGGCTTCAGCCTGCTTCGGAAGCCCCTCTCGCGCTGGCGAATCCTTTCACCGAGGACCAATCGCATCTGCGGCCAACTTTGATTACGGGTTTGCTCGAATCGCTGCGGCTCAACCAGTCGCGCGGCGTCGCTGTCTCCCGGCTCTTTGAAACGGGTCGCATGTTTGTCGAACGCGACGGCCAGGTCTTCGAATGCGCAGGGGTCGCGTTCGTGGTCGCCGAGGCTGTGACCGAACGCTCGTGGCTGAAACGCGAGCCGGTCGATTTCTACTTCGCGAAGCATCACGTCACGGCGCTCGCGAATGCGGCTGGGATCGACCTTGCGCGGCAGCCGGTAGGGCCGGCCACCGCAGCGGGTTGGCAAGCTGGGCACTCCGCGGCGATCAGCGATCACAGCTCCACTTGGGCGGCCCACTTCGGTTTGTTGCATCTCGGCTACGTGAAATCCCTCGGCATCGAAGGGAAAGTTTATGGCGGCTCTTTCGCGATCCTGCCGGAGAAACTCAGCGCCGAAAGTGCGCGGCGCCGGTTCTCTGAGTTTGGTCTTTTCCCCGCGGCTCTCCGCGATTTGGCGCTGGTGGTTGAGGCCGCTACGCCGGCGGCTGAGCTGCAAAAGACCCTCGTGAAACTGGCTCGCGCCGCCGTCGGCACCGCGTTTGCAGTCGAGAGCGTGACGGTGTTCGATCTCTATCGCGGCACGGGTTTGCCCGAGGGGAAGAAGAGCCTGGCCTTCAACTTGGTCTTTCGTTCGGCCGAGCGCACCCTCACGGACGATGAGGTGAATGTCGTCTTTCAAAAAGTGCAGGACGAACTTACGAAAACGACGGGTTTCCAAATCCGGAAATAGTTTTAGTTTGGCGCGATTCCCATGTCTTCCGTCTCCGATCTTAACATTGACCGCGTGGCCAAACTCGCCCGGCTCGCGCTCACCGCCGAGGAGAAGGTGATTTTTTCTCAACAGCTCGGTGGAATTCTCCACCACATCGAGCAACTCGGCAAAGTGGACATCACTGGCATCGAGCCGAGTTCACACGCTTTCGACGTCACCAACGTCTGGGCCGACGATGTGGCGCGCCCGGGCCTGACGGTCGCTGATGCGCTGCGCAACGCTCCTGCACAGCGCGACCACATGGTGGTCGTGCCGAAAGTTGTAGAGTAGGGCGGGTCGCCGACCTGCCTTTCCGCGTTCGCCCGCCATCATGTCTTCCGAACTTCACTTTCGCTCGATTGCAGAGCTCGCCGCGCAGCTCGCCGCGAAAAAACTCTCCGCTGTCGAGCTCATGCAGGCGGTCATCGCGCGCACGAAGTCCGTCGAACCGCGCGTCCATGCCTTCAACTCTTTCGACGCAGCCGACGCACTCGCGCAAGCCGCTGCGTCTGATGCGCGGCGCGTTGCTGGTCAATCGCTCGGCCAACTCGACGGTATCCCGATCGCGTTGAAAGATGTGATCGCGGTCGCGGGTCAGCCGCTCACGGCATCCAGCAAGATGCTGGCGAATTTCGTTTCGCCCTATGATGCGACGGTCACCACCAAACTGAAAAACGCGGGTGCCGTCCTGTGGGGCCGCGCCAATTGCGACGAGTTCGCGATGGGGTCGTCGACTGAAAATTCCGCGTTCGGTCCCACCGGCAACCCGTGGGATGTCACGCGCGTGCCCGGCGGTTCGTCGGGCGGAAGTGCGGCCGCGCTGGCCGCGGGTGAGGCGATTGCCGCGCTCGGCTCCGACACCGGCGGTTCGATTCGCCAGCCGGCCGCGCTGTGCGGGGTCGTGGGCCTGAAGCCGACCTACGGGCTCGTTTCGCGCTACGGGTTGATCGCTTACGCGTCGTCGCTCGATCAAATCGGGCCTTTTGCGCGGACAACTGAAGATGCCGCGATTGTGCTCGGAGCCATCGCGGGCCACGACGAACGCGACTCGACGTCGTTCAAGACGGAGATTCCTGACTACCGGGCCGAACTCGCCGCGCGCCGCGGCCCGTGGAAACTCGGCATTCCGAAGGAATATTTTGCCGAGGGCCTCGATCCTGAAATCAGTGCGGCCGTTGAAAAGGCGATCGAGTTCTACAAGTCGCAGGGGTGCGAGATTCGCGAAGTCTCGCTGCCGCACACGCAATACTGCCTCGACACCTACTACATCATCGCGACGGCCGAGGCCTCCTCGAACCTCGCGCGCTATGACGGCATCCGCTACGGCCATCGGTCGAAGAACGCGAAGGATGTCGTTGATCTCTACTTCCAGTCCCGCGCCGAAGGCTTTGGGGCCGAAGTGAAGCGACGCATCATTCTTGGCACCTATGTGCTCAGCTCGGGTTACTACGATGCCTTCTACCTCCGCGCGCAGAAAGTTCGCACCTTGATCCGGCGGGATTTTCTCAACGCCTACCGCGAGGTCGATGCGCTCATCACGCCCACGTCGCCGATCCCGGCGTTCAAGATCGGCGAGAAGAGCGATCCGCTCGCGATGTATCTCTGCGACATCTATACCATCGGGGTGAACCTCGCCGGTCTCCCGGCGATTAGCGTGCCGTGCGGATTTACGAAGCGCAATTTGCCGATCGGCGTGCAACTGATCGGCCAGCCGTTTCAAGAGGCAAATCTCCTCGCGATCGCCCATGCCTACGAAACGGCGCATGCGTGGAGCGCCCAACATCCGATACTCTGATGAACTACGAAGCCGTCATCGGACTTGAGGTCCACGTGCAGATCAAGACGCGGTCGAAAGTCTTCACGCGCGTCGCCACCGGCTACGGCCACGAGCCGAACACGCTGACCGATCCCGTCGTGCTCGCGTTGCCCGGCGCACTGCCGGTGATGAACAAGGCGGCGCTCGACGCCATCATCAAGGCGGGCCTGCTCCTCGGCTGTGAAATCGCGCCAGTCTGCAAATGGGACCGGAAGCAGTATTTCTATCCCGACTCGCCGAAGAACTACCAAATCTCGCAATACGACCAGCCCATCTGCCTCGGCGGCAGCGTCGAGATCGAGCTGCCCGGCACTGCCCGCAACGTGATGGGCGAGCACAAAGAAATTCCGCTCACCCGCATTCACCTCGAGGAAGATGTCGGGAAGCTCAACCACGGATCATTCGATTCGCTCGTCGACTACAACCGCGCGGGCACCCCGCTGATGGAAATCGTTTCCGATCCGGCCATGCACTCCGCCGAGGAAGCCTACGCCTATCTTACCTCGATCCGCGCGACGATGATCTATGGCGGGATTTCCGACTGCGACATGGAAAAGGGCCAGCTCCGTTGCGACGCCAACATTTCCATCCGCCCCGTCGGTGAGACCAAGCTCGGCACCAAGGTGGAACTGAAAAATCTCAACTCGATCTCGTTCGTGCGCGATGGCATCGCCCACGAAATCAAACGCCAGATCGCGTTGGTTGAGCGCGGTGGCCTGATCGTGCAGGAGACGCGTGACTACGACGGCATTGCCGGCACTTCGCAATCGCTGCGCAGCAAGGAGGAGGCGCACGATTACCGCTATTTCCCTGACCCTGATTTGATGCCAGTGAAGGTCGAGGCGGCTTGGAAGTCGCGCATTCAGACCGAATGCCCCGAGTTACCCTTCGCGAAGCAGCGCCGGTTTTTCGACCAATACCAAGTGCCTTACACCCTTACATCGGTCCTCGTTTGGGACCGCGAGCTTGCCGATTTTTTTGAGGAAACCACGAAACTCTGCGGCAAGCCACAGGCGGTGGGCAACTGGATCGTCAATGATCTCTTGCGCGAACTAGGCACGGCCGGAATGGGTTTGGCGGAGGCCAAGGTTCGGCCTGCGAACCTTGCCGCGCTCGTGCAGATGGTCGAGTCGGGCACGATCCTCGCTCATGCGGCGAAGGAGATTTTTGTCGCGATGTTCGCGACCGGTGCTGATCCTTCCGCGCTCGCCGAGCAACGCGGGCTCAAGGCCGCTCCGGCCGATGCCGGCGAACTTGAGCAATGGTGTCGCGAGTCAATCGCGGCAAATGAGAAGGCGGTCGGCGAGTTCCGGGCCGGCAAAGACAGCGCGATCAACGCGCTTAAGGGCCCGGTAATGAAGGCCGCCAAAGGGAAGGCGAATCCGAAGCTTGTGGACGAGACGCTGCGGCGGCTGCTCGCGGTCTTGTGAGCGAGTCTGGCGTCACGACGGGCAAGCCGGATGAGGTGACTGTGGCTTGGCGCGTTGCTTTGGGCGCACGTTCAAATCTTGCTGTCTTGGCGTGAGGCCCAAGCACGACCACCAGGCTGTCTCAGGGCCAACGGAAAACGAATTTGACAACGTCCACAATCGATCGGCCGCGCACCGGCGGAGTAATTTGAAGAAGTCTTTGGAACCACTTTAGGATCTGTGCGACTATTGGCCGATACCTTCGATGATTTTTCCTCCAAGTTGGGAATATTGAACGGCCGCTCAAGCCCTGCTCTCTTTCGTTTTTTGGCTACGTCTGGAAGACGCAGCTAAATAGCTATTAATGATTTTGGATGACCATGAGTTGCAGATCCAACTTGAAGAATGGGTGTTTCCACTCAGAAACGCTCATGGATAGCTGCGAAACCCCATGACTCGATTTTCTGCGAACGCCACCCAAGCGGTGGCGAAGCTCCTCATTGTATTTATTTGCGTCGCTCTCGGCACGCAGGTTCCTGCGCAGCCGCCAACCGGCGTCCAGCTCGCGAGCGGTGCTCGCGGCCAGAATGCGATTAATGCCTTGGGCGCGCAGATCTCTGCGGTCGCGAGCGCGTATGGTATCACCGGTCAGAACCTCACGTCACTTCTTCGCGCCCAGCCTTCTCTCGGTGTTGATCGACACGGTTCTTTGATTTTTGCATGCAACGGCTTGGTGGCAAGTGCTCCGGTCAATGCGCTTGGGGCGAACTCGTCTGTCACCCAGCTTGCGTTTGGCGGCACAGTCGACGCTTTTCAACTCCACAGCCTTCCCGGTGCGTCGCGGGTGATCTATCTCGATTTTGGCGGGCACACGACAACGGGCACGGCTTGGAATTCCGCCTTCACCGCCGGTGCGCCGATCGTTTCGCAGCCTTTCGATCTTGATGGCGATGCCACGACTTTCAGCCCGACGGAGCGAGCCGTGATTCAATCGATCTGGAAGCGCGTGGCGGAAGACTACGCGCCTTTCGCGATCGACGTGACGACGCAGGATCCGGGTATCGAAGCTCTGCGTAAGACGAATGCGGCGGACAACAACTATGGTATCCGGGTCGTGATTAGCCCGACGAATTGGTATGATACAGGCGCGGGTGGCACAGCTTACATCGGTTCGTTCAATTGGAATTCAGACACGCCATGTTTTGTTTTTACGCAGCAATTGGGGAACTACGAAAAATACATCGCGGAGGCCGTCGCGCACGAGATTGGCCACACGGTCGGGCTTTATCACGACGGAATCGGCGGTGCCTCACCCAGCGAATACTATTTTGGCCATGGGGACTGGGCTCCGATCATGGGTGTAGGCTACTACAAAAATATCACTCAGTTTAGCAAAGGGGAATATACGAACGCGACCAACACCCAGGATGACCTCGCGGTGATTGCAACCTACGCGCCGCTGGCGGGCGACGATCACGGCAACACCCTGGCGACCGCCACCGTGATTATCGAACCGACAGTTGCCACAGGTGGAACGATTGAGACGCAGAATGATGTGGATATTTTCAAATTCACCATTGGGGCCGGCACGATAAACTTGGCTATGGTGGGACCATCGCCGGGGCCAAATCTTGATCTCAAGGCGGAGCTTTTGGATTCAGCCGGCGCGGTTTTACAGACCTCGGACCCGATTACTCTCGATGCCGCGATTTCCGCCGTGGTCACGTCAGGCACTTACTACCTCAGGGTGAGTGGTGTCGCGGCTGGAACGGTCAACACGGGCTACTCCAAGTATGGCAGCATTGGTAATTACATCATCACCGGCACGCTGCCCGGGAACACAGCCCCGGCGATCACGCAGCAGCCGGTGGGAGCGACGGTGAACGTCGGGGCGAGCGTGACGCTCACCGCCGCGGCGAGCGGCGTGCCGGCGCCGACCCTGCAATGGTGGAAGAACACAGTGGCGATCGCAGGGGCGACGAACGCGACGCTGACGATGAACAGCGTGACGACGGGCGACACCGGGAGCTATACCCTGGTGGCGACGAACTTAGTCAGCAGCGCGACAAGCAACGCGGCGATTCTGACGGTGAACGCGGTGAATATCGCGCCGGCGATCACGTTGCAGCCAATCGGGCAGACGGTGAACGCGGGGGTGAGCGTGACGTTGACTGGGGCGGCGAGCGGGACACCGGCGCCGAGCTACCAGTGGCAGAAGAACACCGTGGCGGTGGCCGGGGCGACGAACGCGACGCTGACGCTGAACAACGTGACAACC
>JANNEY010000546.1:0-5648 GCA_031379235.1 Opitutaceae bacterium
GGTCGATGTGCTCGGCCCACGCATCGATGCCGCCCGCGACATTGCTCACGGCGGTGTAGCCTTGGGCTCGGAGATATTCGGTCACCTTCAGGCTGCGTCCACCGTGATGGCACATAATCAAGAGCTGCTCGTCACGCGGGAGGGAGTGGGCGTTTTCCGGAATCTGGCGCATGGGGATTAGCTCGGCGCCTTTTATGGCGGCGATTTCTACCTCGAAGGGTTCGCGCACATCGATGAGCAGGACGCCGCAAGGCGATTCATCGAGGAGGCGCTTCGCTTCGGAAACAGAAATTTCGAGCGGGAATTCGGTGTCGGACATAGCGGTAGGAGGTGTGCAGACGATGGCGGAATAGTGCTCGGCGTTAATCGTGTGGATGGTCGGTGTGTCGCCGCAGAGGGGGCAATGCGGGTCGCGCGCCAAATTAATGGTTTGGAATTTCTGCGCGAGCGCATCGTAGGTCAGCAGCCGCCCGCGCAGCGGCTCGCCGATGCCGGTGACAAGTTTGATGGCCTCAAGCGCCTGCAAGCTACCGATCACGCCGCAAAGCGCGCCGATCACGCCCGCCTCGCCGCAGCCGGGCACGCTGCCGGCCGCGGGCGGCTCGGGAAACAGGCAGCGGTAGCACGGTCCGCCATGCGCGGGATCGAAGACGGTAACTTGGCCTTCGAATTTGAACACACTGCCATAGACGAGCGGCTTGCGCGCGAAGAACGCCGCATCGTTGTTCAGATAGCGCGAACCAAAATTATCCGTGCCGTCGACGATGACGTCGAAGTCGGCAAAGAGCTTCGTCGCATTGGCGGCCGTTACGCCGTCGGGGTGGGTGACCACGCGAATGAACGGATTGGTCGCACGGAGGCGGCGCGCCGCCGATGCCACCTTGGCCTCACCGATCGCCGCATCGTCGTGCAGCAGTTGACGCTGCAGGTTGTGCGGCTCCACGCGATCGAAGTCCGCGATCCCGAGCGTGCCGACGCCGGCCGCCGCGAGGTAGAGCGCGGCGGGGCTGCCGAGTCCGCCGGCGCCGACGACCAGCACGCGCGCGGCGGCGAGCCGGCGCTGCCCTTCCACGCCGATTTGATCGAGGAGGATGTGCCGGCTGTAGCGCGCGAGTTCCGCGGGCGAGAGGTTGGGCAGCGAGGCGGGCATGGCGGCGAAAGAGAGCCGGAAGCGGGCCCGTCGCAAATGAAATTGCGCCGTTACGCGCGGGCCGCCGTCATGGCGGGATGCGCTGTCTTGGAATCGACCACGGTGCCCGCCGAATCGGGCTGAGTTATGGCGATGAGTTGGGCGTGGCCACGCCGCTCCCGGCGCTCATCGAAGCGGACGAGGGCAGGCGCTGGACCGCCTTGCTCGCTTTGGTGACCCGCCGCCGCATCACCGAAATCGTGATCGGGCACCCGCTCAACATGGATGACACGGTCGGCCCGAAGGCCAAGGAGGCCGAGGCCTTTGCGGCGCGGCTCCGCGTCGCGACCGGACTGCCGGTTCATCTCATCGACGAGCGACTCACGAGCTACGAAGCCGAGTCCACCATCGCCAAATCGAAACGCCGCGAGGTGCGCGCGAGCGGTATCATCGACTCCCGGGCGGCGACGCTCATCCTGCAGGATTTTCTCGATTTGAAAATCCCCGCGCCGCCGCCGGGCGATCAGGAGTAGGCCGGCGGTTCAGTCGTGCAGCAGGAAGCCCCCAGCACCCAAGGCGGTGAGATTTTCGATCACGCGATCGTGGCGGGCGCGGAGCCGGTGCGCCGGGTGGTGCCCGGCGGCCACGAGCACGCAGTCGATGCCAATTGCCTGGGCGACCTCAAGGTCGTGCAGGGTGTCGCCGATGAGCAGCACGTCTTCCCGGGGCAACGCGAGCTCTTCGACCCACGCGCGGCCGAGCTCGGCCTTGCTGTGGGCGTAGATGTTGTCGAGCCCGGTGAGCCGGATGAAGCGGGGCCGCAGACCGAAGTGATCCACGATCTCGACGAGCGTCTCGTGCCGATAGGCCGACAGGATGGATTGGGTGATGCCCGCGTCCTGCACCGCCGCCAGAAGATCCGCGACTCCCGAGTGGAGCGGACAAGTCAGCCGGTTCGCATCGTAGGCGGTGATGAACTCGACGCTCAGTTGCTCAAAACTGTCGCGCGTGAAATCAAAACCGAGCCGCGTGTAGTAGTCGCGCACGGGGAAATCGAACACCGCATGGTAGCGCGCGCGATCGAGCAGCGGCAGCCGGCGGCGGGCGAGCAGGCGGTTCATGACGTCGATGCAATAATCGAAATCGTCGAGCAGGGTGCCGTTCCAGTCCCAGATGATGTGGCGGTAGCGAGGTTGTGCCATGACGTGAAAACACTTTGGACAGCGCGCGGGCGGGGCCGCAATCTCCGGGCGATGTCTGTCCCGAGTCCCGTTCAATCCCGCCGCTGGAAATGTGTCTGCGCCTACGATGGGTCCGCCTTTTTCGGCTGGCAGAGCCAGGATCAAAGGAAAGGCGTGCAGGATGTCGTCGAGGCGCGGCTCACCGAGATTTTCGGTGAGCGCGTGCATGCCCATGCGAGCGGCCGCACCGATGCGGGGGTGCATGCCCGCGCCCAGGTTTTTCACTTCGACGCGCCCTGGCGCCACGGGGCGGACAAACTCCTCGCGGCGCTGCGCTCCCGCATTCCGGACGCGCTCCAGATCGTCTCGCTGCGCCCGGTTTCAGAGAAATTCCACGCGCGGTTCAGCGTGAAGCGCAAGCGCTACGATTATTTTGTGCATATCGGCGATGCGGATCCGTTCACGCGGCCGTATTGCTGGCCGGTTTTCCGCCCGCTCGATTTCGACGCGATGTGCGCGGCGGCCGCGGTGCTCCGCGGGCGGCACGACTTCCGGGCCTTCATTGCGCTCAACGGCACCGGCCGCGAGATCACCGTGCGCGAGGTGACGCGGCTCGACGTCGTGCGGGCCGGCCGCCGCATCCGGATCACCGCGGAAGCGCCCGGCTTCCTCTACAAGATGGTGCGCAGCCTCGCGGGCGCGCTGGTGGCGGTGGGGATAGGCCGGCTGACCGTGGATGACGTGCGGGGGCTGTTGCGAGCGGGTCAGCGCATACCCGCGGTGTTGACGGCGCCGCCCCAAGGTCTGTTTTTGACGAAGGTGTTTTACTGAACGGCGGGCGCGATTGGCCATGAAATCATCGTTGCGACAATTTGCCGTCGGTCTCGCCGACGTGGTTTTCCCTCCGACCTGCGTGCATTGCCGCGCACTCGTCGAAACGGCAGCCGCCACCGCGGCCGCGGAGACGGAGGAACGCTTTCGGCACCTCTGCACGCGCTGCGTGGCCCAAATTGATTTCGTGCAAGCGCCGCATTGCACGACCTGCGGACATCCGTTCTACGGGGTGGTCGAGGGCGCGCGGATGTGCGTGAAGTGCGAGGGGCTCGAACCCGCTTTTCGCGAGGGCCGCACGGCGGTGCTGTTCAAAGGGCCGGTGCGCTCCTTGGTGATCGAATTGAAATATCATCGCGGCCTGCACGTGCTCGCGGATATGGCGGAGGTGTTCCGCCGGGCACCGCACGTGCTGGAAAGCGTGCGCGGGGCCAGCCTCGTGCCGGTGCCGCTGCATCCGCGCAAGGCGCGGGAACGGGGCTATAACCAGGCCATGCTGCTGGCGGAGACGCTGGCCCGGGTCGCGGGTGGGGCGACGCGCGTCGCGCCGCTGCTCACCCGCGCCGTCGATACGCAAACTCAAACTGCGTTCGACCGGCGCACGCGCATGGCCAACCTGAAAAATGCCTTTGCACTGGCCCGGGGCGCCGCCATTGATTCGGCCATTCACTATGTCTTGGTTGATGATGTTTTCACGACGGGTTCCACGCTCAACAGCTGCGCACGCACGCTCCGGCGCGCGGGCGCGTTGAACCTCGACGTCGTCACCTTCGGCCACGGCTGATCTGTATGCATTTCGATAAACCGACCTACTCGGTTCGCAAGACCCGGAAAAAGGACATCCCCAAGGGCCTCTACACGAAAGACCCGGTCTCTGGGGACATCGTGTTCAACAAGGAGGTCGAGGACAACCAGATGGTCGCGCCGAAAAGCGGCCATCATTTTTCCATCGGCGCGCGCGCGCGGATCGCCGGGCTCTTCGATCCCGAGACTTTTGTCGAGGCGGACGCCGGCGTGAAGTCGAGCGACCCGCTGAAGTTCGTCGATTCGCAGCGGTATCCCGATCGCATCAAGCGCTATGAGAAGGACAGCGGCCTGCCCGAGGCGGTGATCTGCGGGGTCGGAAAAATTCTCGGCCTCGAAGTATCGGTCGCGGTGATGGATTTTCGTTTTTGTGGCGGCGCGATGGGAGCGGCGGCCGGGGAGAAAATCACCCGCGCGATCGAGATCGCGGCGAAGCGCGGCCTGCCGTGCATTATCTTCAGTGCCTCCGGCGGTGCGCGCATGCAGGAAGGGATTTATTCGCTGATGCAGATGGCCAAGACGAGCGCCGCGCTCGGGCGCCTCGCGCAGGCGGGCCTGCCCTTCATCTCCGTGCTCACCCATCCCACGATGGGTGGTGTGACCGCAAGCTTCGCCACGCTCGGTGATGTGATTCTCGCCGAGCCCGGTGCGCTGATTGGTTTTGCCGGGGCGCGCGTGATCAAGGACACGACCAAGCAAACGCTGCCCGCGGGTTTTCAGACGGCGGAATTTCTGCTCAAGCACGGCCTGGTCGATCAAATCGTGAGCCGGCTCGAAATGCGCGAGCGGTTGCATGCGTTGCTGTCAGCGCTGCACCTGCGGAAAAAGGTGGCCGTGCCGACGGGCGCGGCGAGTTGAGGCGGTTTGTCGCTGTCATGCGCCCACCGGAACCGGCCGACTATGCGGCGGTCGCGGACTATCTGTTCGCGCAAAAGGCGCGCGGCGCGAAGTTCGGCGTCGACCGCATGGTCGTGCTGGCGGCGGCCATCGGTCATCCGGAGCGCCGGGTGCCGTGCCTCCACGTCGCGGGCACCAATGGGAAGGGTTCCGTGGCCGCGATGCTCGACGCCATTCTCCACGCGGCGGGCTGGCGGACGGGGCTTTTCACTTCGCCCCATCTCGTGCAGCTCGGTGAGCGCGTGCAGGTCGATCGGGCGATGCTCACGCAGCGGGAGATTTCCGATTACGGGGCCGAACTCCGGCCG
The DNA here is from genome assembly GCA_031379235.1 of Opitutaceae bacterium. Lineage (GTDB taxonomy): Bacteria > Verrucomicrobiota > Verrucomicrobiia > Opitutales > Opitutaceae > ER46. The sequence continues at coordinate 5,151 of JANNEY010000546.1, forward strand.
TTGGCGGGAAAAATAACGGCGGAAAATCCCGATGATCAGCCGAGTTTTTTCGAGTTGATAGCGGCAATGGCGTTTTTGCAGTTTGCGCGGAAGCGCTGCGACCTTTCAGTGATCGAGGTCGGTCTGGGTGGCCGGCTCGATGCGACGAACATCGTGACGCCCGAAGTCAGCGTGATTACTTCCATCGCGATGGATCATTGCGAACTGCTCGGCGACACGCTGGAGAAAGTCGCCGCTGAGAAAGCCGGGATCATCAAACCCGGGCGTCCGGTCGTGCTCGGGCGCGTGCCGCCGGCAGCTGAGTCGACCATTCGCGCGATCGCGGCGCAGCGCGGCGCGCCGGTGATTTCCGTCGTCGCGGAATTCGGGGAGGCGCTGGAGCGCTATCCGCACACGAATCTCGAGGGCGATTACCAGCGGTGGAACGCGGCGACCGCCACGCTTGCCGCCGGGGCCCTCGCGCCGAGATGGAAGTTATCCGCCGCCGCGATCACGCGC
>JANNEY010000558.1:0-3391 GCA_031379235.1 Opitutaceae bacterium
AAGAAGTATGGAAAGATGCTGGTTATGGAAAGTTGGCGCCGAGAAGCTGCATGGCCTACGCGGAGAAAAAGCGCACGAGCGATGACAGCGGCTTTCCATAATTACAGCGCTTCGAGGAAGGCGAGAAGGTGCGGGTACTGGGCCCGGCGGTGTCGCGCCGGCGACGGTGGTGATTCAAGTTTGGCGATACAGTCGGCCTTCATCTTTAGGTCGGCTTCGATGTAGTTATAGGTCGTCGTGGGACTGGCATGTCCTAGCCAGAGGGAAATCACTTCCAAGGCTACGCCGGCCTGGAGCAAATGAAGAGCGGTGGCGTGCCGGAACGTATGTGGCGAAATCGTGCGCTGCCCAAGCGAAGGGCAGGTTCGGACGGCAACGCGCACTGCGCGAGCGAGGCGAAACTTCACGCCGGCGCGAGTCAGAGGAGCGCCGCGTCGATTACTGAAGAGCGGCTGATCGTGCTGGAGCTGATGTGTCCGGCGCCATTGTTGAATGAGCCGGCGGGTCTGGGGCCAGAGCGGAATCTGTCGTTCCTTGCGGCCCTTTCCGTGCAACCGAACAACCTGCCCCTCGACATCGGCCACGCGAAGCTGAGTGATCTCGGAAACACGCGCGCCTGTGTTATACATGAGCGTGAAGAGAGCCCGGTCTCGTCGGCTGCTCCACGTCGAGTTGTCGCAGGCCGCGAGTACCGCGGCGACCTCTTCACGGGTCATGAATCCGATGATCGGTTTGGCGAAGCGTTTGAACGGGATCGCAAGGAGCCGCTGACCAAGCTCAAGGTGGTCGGGCCCAGTTACGGCCAAGACGAAATGCGCGAAGCTACGAATGGTCGCGAGGCGGGCGTTGCGCGTTCGAACGGTGTTGTGGCGGTGAGCTTCGAGGTAATCGAGAAATGCAAGGACCGCATCTGGTGTCAAAGAGGCGAAGGCGAGACGGTCAACCGGGCAATGGTGGTAATCGGAAAGGAAGTGCAGGAGCAGCCGGAAGGTATCGCGGTAAGCGGCGACGGTCTGCGGGCTGACGTTGCGCTGCGTGATCAGATGCTCGGCGAAATACCGCTGCACCAGGGACGGGAATGAGGTCGGCGTCGGCGGCGTGAGACAATGGGGCATGGCTGTGGCGGTTGAAACGTTGCGACGTGGTTTGGAGGGCAAGCGGATCGGCAGAGACGTACCAGAAAGTCTCGCGGAATGATCGATGACCAAGATAGCGACTGAGCAGGACGAGGTGATGAGCGACCGGCGACTTTTGCCGGCTCCATTGGGCGATCAGCCGTGTGGCCAGGGTGTGGCGGAAATCATGGAACCGCGGATGAGTGCGAGATCCCGTGACGACGAAATCTTGGGTGAGGCCGCGAAACGTGTAATACACTCCCTGCTGGTTGAGCGGTTGACCGCAGCGGCCAACGAACAGCCGATCAGTGAAAGCCGGATGACGGCGACGGGCTGCGCCGTAACGACGGAGGGCGCGCACCGCGGAGGGATGCAGTGGGAGCAGGCGCTCGGGACTGAATTTTGCGCGGGGAATCAGCAGCGTGCCGGCGGCGGCGTCGAAATCGGCCGCCCGTAAACGCAGGGCTTCGCCCAGGCGCATCCCGGTGCAGGAAATTAGACCAATCAACGTGACGTACGTGAGTGGTCGAAGTGGATCGGACGAACAGAGCACGGGAAGTGACGTTGCCCGACGCATGAGGAGTCGCACCTGATCTACCGAGTAGATGTGCGGGGCTTGGCGCCGGTGGGCCGCGCCGACCAGGCGCGTCGAGGGGATCGCCGTGCGCGAATCGAAGATCGCACAAAAGCGGGCGAAGCCACGCAACGATTCCAGCCGCTTGGCGTGATAGAATCGTTGATGTTCGGTCCTTGGCAGGGTGGCCCACTGCAGCGCGAGTGCGGTGGTGATGGGTTGGTGGGGAGCGATGCGGTCAGCAAAGCGGGCAAAATTTTGCACCATCAGTCCCTCGATGCGGAGGGAGAATCCGAGCTTACGCCGGTGAGCCAAGTAGCGTCGGGCTAGCGTCGACAGCGTTGGTGGAGCCGGCGTTTTCATTTGGGCCAAGGTTGCGCGAGAGCACGCAGGCTCTGCAGATCGGTCTGCGTATAACGGTTGCTCGACTCGAGGCAGCGATGTCCAAGCAGACTGGCGATCTGGGCGAGCGTAGCGCCTCTGGCGTACAAGCGGGTCGCGAACCCATGGCGCAGTCGGTGGGTTCCGGTCCACGCCGGCGGCAACCCGCAGCGGGAATAAGCGCGGCGGACTAACCCGCGGACGACCTCGGTTCCCATCGGTCGGTCAGTCGGTGGCATAATCCGCAAGAATAGCTGGCCAGAGCTGCTCTCAGTCCGTCCGCGTCGAAGATAGTCCTCGATGGCGTCGGCGAGGTCGCGAGTTAAGGGCAGGAGCCGCCGGTGTCCCGTCTTCGGCGAAAACACATTGAGCGTGGCGCGCACGTGGTCGAAATCATCCACACGGAGATGAGCCACGTCGCTCGCGCGCAAGCCCAGTTCCAGCAGGCACAGGGTGATCGCTCGGTCGCGTCGCGAAGCCGGATGGCGCGCGGGAAACGATCGCGACAAACGGCGTCGTTGTGCTTCGGAGAGAATGGTGGGGCGGACCGACTGGCCGTAGTTTGCGACGATCGGGACCGCCTTGGCCAAGCCCGGTCCGCAAACTCCACGCAGATGGGTGAAGCGAAGAAATGATCGCAATGAGCCCAACATCAGGTTGGCGGAACTCGGCTTCACCCGGGCGACAAAACGCTCGGCAAAACGCAAGATATCCTGCGGTCCGATTCGTGCCCAATGTGGTCGCCCGTCGCCGAAACACTCGGCGAGAAACAGCGTCGCATAGCGACGTCGGTAGATCCGTGTGTGGGTGGACAAGCCGCCACTCCCAGCCAGGAATCGATCATAGTCCTGCACCCACGGAAACCATGCGGCCCGGCATAGCGGTACGTGGCTTGCTCGAGGGCGCCCTCGAAATCGCAGCCACGCATGCAGCGCGGCGCGATGTCGCGTTTTTGTGATACAACGCCAGCGGCGAAAGAAATAATCATGGAGGATGGCCGCAACGTCCTGGCCCGTGATCGCCATGATGCTTTGCCCGCGACCCGCCAGCCAAATGGCTACGCGTTCGAGAGAATTTTGATACAGTCGGCTGGTAGACTGCGGATATCCCACCTGACTCATGTACGAGGCGAACGCGCCTCGAATTATGCAAAGCTGCGCTTTGAGTGTAGCATACTCCAATCTGGGACGGTTGGAAAAAATCCTACGCATGAGCTACCTCTCGAATAGCCGACAGTCCACGCCGAGGAACCCGCTACCTGGCTCACAAAATTACTCAGCGCGCCCGCCCTGCTTCGCATAACCGACATCTTTCCATACTT
>JANNEY010000614.1:0-6993 GCA_031379235.1 Opitutaceae bacterium
CTGCCGTTGGCGTTGGGTGCGGCCGGCGGCGTCAGCGGGGTAGAGCGAGGCGTTGCCATTGGCGCCGCCTTCGGCGAACTGCGAGACCATCACCGCGAGGGCGTCGAGTTTCTTTTCGATGACAGGATCGATGGAGATGACGATGTCGGGTTTCGACGGCGCGGGTTTTTGAAAGCGATCCGTGTAATACATGAAGACCGGATTTTTCTGCATCGCGGGCACGTCGGGGCAGAAGAACGGCACCGTGACCATGAACGCGGCGTCCTGCACGAGCACTCCGGTGTAGCGGTGGTCGGGGTGATAGTCGTTGGTGCGCGGGCCAAGGACGAGGTCGGCATTCCAGAGACGGATCAGGCGCGTAAGGGTGCGGCGGTTTTCGAGCGTGGGCTCAAGTTCGCCGTCGTGGTTGTCGAGCACCACGCCTTGGATCCCGAGGATGCGATGGGCCTCGTCGACTTCGCGCTTGCGCCGAACGGCCAGCGGCCCGCCGGCTTCGCGCCAGTGGCCGATGTCGCCGTTTGTCACCGAGACGAGGAGCACATGGTGGCCCTGCTGGGCCCAGAGCGCGCCGACGCCGCCCACCTGGAGTTCGCAGTCGTCGGGATGCGCGCCGAACGCGATGATGCGGAGCTTACCATCGTTGGCGGGCGGCATGGTGACGCCGGGAATTTGCGCCGAAGCCGGGAGGAACCCGAGCAGCGCGCAAGCGGCCGCCAGGAGTGGAGTGAAGGGGAATCGTGTCGTGCGCATTGTGGGGAAGGAGCGGAGCTGAATCTGGGGCAGTCTCGGGCGTATTTTCAAAGTGATTGTCATCGCGAGGTGCGCGAAGCGCGCCGTGGCGATCCAGCTGGATTGCTTCGTCGCCGCGCACGCGCGGCTTCTCGCAATGACAGAATTTGAAAACACGCCTCAATTGAATTCGGCGTGGAGGGTCTTTAACAAGCGCGTCGCGGTCTCGACTAGAATCTCCCCGGAGCCCTCGGCGCAGCGCGCACTCACGGGCTCATAGTTGCCCTCGGCATAGGCGCGCCGGGTGGGGATGTAGCCGATGCTGCCGTTGGCCAGTTCGACGAGGATCGTCTGCTTGAACGGCGAAGCGGCTTTGATGGCGAGACCAAGCTCGACAAAAATCTCGCCCGGCAGGCTCACCCAGGCGAGGTCGCGACTGAGCGCGATGACCTGCACCTCGACCTCCAGCGGCTGGCCGTTGCGGCCGAACACATCGAGGGCCTTAAAGGCCCAGACTTTTTCGAGAAAAGTCGGCTCGGGTTTTCCGCCGATGCGGGTGGCGAGCGTGCGCGCCTTCTCCACGTCACCGGTTGCGAGCGGTGCGAGCGGCAGCTTCACCATTTCGCGCCGGATGCGCGGCGCGGTGGTGGTGACCGGAGCAAGACGCGTGTAGGTCTTGATCACTTCGCCGGCGAGGACGTTGCCAATGCGCGCGGCTTCACCGTCGCCTTTCTGCGGATCCTTGATGCCGGTGTTGACGTGGTTGATGTCGCCCGCGCAACCGATCGTGAACAGCGTGAGCATCGCGGGTGACTTTACGCGCCCGAGAGTCTGCGCGAGCGGGAACGCGTAGTCGGAGGAAAACCGCAGCCCGCCCACCGTATCGAGGTGCATCGCAAAATTGACGTAGGTTGCGAGCGGTTCGCCGGCCGGGCTTTCAGCGTAGACGACCGGCACCGCCGGATCGGTCGGGCCGGCGGGGCGGATGATGTTGGGGTTCAGCTTGCCGGCATTCCAACCGACACTGCCATCCTGCATCACGAAGCGCCGGTTAAAGGGCAGGCTGTCCTCACGGCCACTGCCGGTGGAAAGCCGCGCAGGCACGAGGGCGAGTTCGGCGAGGCGCACGGCCTCGGCGATTTTCGCCGGCAGCCCCGCCGTGTAGCTACGCGCGAGATCGCTGTCGCCTCCGTAAGCGGCGTTGCGCGTCGAGGCATCGGTGAGCAACGGCCCGGTGTGGCTGTGCGTGGCGCTGATCATTACCGCTTCGGCGGGCACGCCCGTGATGAGCGCGATGCGCCGTCGCGCCTCGTCGACCACGGGCCGGGAGAGTGACACGAGATCCACCGCGACCAGCGCAGCCCGGGCTCCGTCCTGCGCAAAGATGATGGCCTTCGCGTTGAGATCGTCGTGGGTGCCCTCGGCCAGACGCGTCGCGTAGTAACCGGCCATCGGAATGGCGTTGGGCGGCGTGATATTGACGAGACCGGTGCCGACGCGCAGCTCACCCGCGAGCGACACGCTGAAAAGCGACGCGAAGCACAGGCCGAAAGAGCGCGAGGTGAAGCGGGGAGTTTTCACGGTCGAAGAATCTGAGCGAACGCGCGCCGGCTAGAAATGTCGATTTTTCACGGGCCGTGGCATCTTGCTGAAAAAACTCACCGCACGCTCTTGATGAACAGAATCAGTGACTCGATCTGCGAATCATTGAGCACACCCGCGAAGCTGGGCATGGCGTATTCGCCCTTCTCGAAACCGGCGGCGACCTTGGCCGTGGGGTCGAGGATGGATTCGCGGAGGTAGGCTTCGTCGGCGGTGACTTGCGTGGATTTGCCGGCGACGAAGACCGCGCGCTGGCTGCCGAAAAGTCCTTTCCACGGCGGGCCGGATCGCGCGAGCGTGGTGCTGAACTCGGCCGCATGGCACGCGGTGCAGGCAAAGAGCAGGGCGAGCCGCTGGCCCTCTTCGAGGCTCACGGGAGTGGCGACCTGGGCGACGGCGGCGCGCGGCGTGAGATCGACGGTGAGATCATCGAAGCCCTCGGCGCGCGGATCGAATTGCGCGAGCTCGTAGGGCGTGGTGTAGGCGTTGTCGTCGAAGGACTGGCCGGCCGCGGTCGCGAGCGACCAGCCGACGCGGAGCTGCATCACGGGTTTCAAATTGGGCACGCCGATGAACACGCTGCGGCCGTCACGCGAAAGATAGGCGCTGCTGGCCGGCAATGCATCCTGTCCCGGCGAACCGTCGGCCTTGAACTGCGGCGACCCGTATTTAAAGGTGCGCTGGTAGCCCCAGCTCTGAAGCGAGTAGCTCGCGGGATCGCGCGCGCGCTGCGGATCGAGGGCGACATCGAAGCGGACGAGCACGCCGTTTTGCATGGGGATGATTTCGCGCGGGAGCGTGACCGGCGCGCCGGTGTAGCGCACGCGCGCGAAACCCGAACCGACGTCGAGCACGTTGCCCCAACCGATGACCTGAAAGCCCGCGACGTAGAACTGGCCGTCGGCGGGATTCACGGAGCCGTTGAGCGGCGTGAAGGCAAACGCCTTGGTGATGCTCACGACCGAAGCCTGCAAGCGCGCGCCCCGCTCGTTGAGGAGCACGCGGAAAAGCTCGGGCTGATTGAAGCCGATGTGGACGAACGCATCGTTGAGCGGGCCCATCTTCGCGTCGAACAGCCACGCCTGCGATAGCGCCGACGTGTTCACTGGATGGGGAATCCACGTGAGCGGCTCAGCGATGGGACCGGGATATTTTTCCTTCTCCTGAAACGGCGCGAGGAAGCCGTAGAATTGCCGGTCGCGCACGACGTGCAGCGGCGTCGAGGGAATATACTGACCCTGTTGATCGCTGGCGGTGACGAGGCCAGTGCGGACATTCACGCCGAGGGCGGGCTGGCGAAAGCCGTAGCCGAGCACGGTCGAGCGCCGGCCGTCAGCGGAGATGCGCAGCACGCTGCCGTTGTGTTTGCCGAGCGTGGTCGCCTGCTGGCCACCCTTCGCGATCACGAATTCGCCATTCGGCGCGAGGCGGAGCGTCGCGGGAAATTCCCGATAGTCGGCCGTCTGCGCAAAGGCGTTGGAAAATAGCTCATGCACATCGGCCTCGCCGTTGCCGTCGGTGTCGCGCAGCCGCCAGATGCCATTCTTGTCGAAGGCAAAGATCTCGTTGTCGCGAATCGCGACCGTCATGGGCTCGTGTAAACCCGAGGCAAAGCGTGACCAGCGCACCGGCCCCGCGCCCTCGCTCAATCCGCGCGCCAGCCAGACATCGCCATCGAGCGTGACGAGCACGCCCGTGCCGTCCTTGAGAAACTGGATGTCGGCGGCACGCACCGCCCGTCGCCACGGATTTTTCACGGGCAACGCGATAGAATCGACGACGTAGGCGCCTTGCGCGGTCGAACGTTGGACGCTCGTCGCGACTTCCTGCGGCCACCGGCGCGCGGGTGGCGGGGTGGGGATCGCGCGCGGTGTCGCCACGAGCGCAGGCGTCGAGGCCACGCGTGCGGCGACTGCGACCGTGAGACTGAGCGGCGTGGAGTGGGCGGGCAGCCGCACGCTCCATACTGAATTTTTCTCCGTCAGCGTGCCCGCGCTCGCGGCCAGCGTGGTGCCGGGAGCCGTGCGGCCGAGGACTAGGCTCAATTCTCGCGCCGTCGCACCGATCTGAAAATGACGGAAAATTTCGGGTCCGGTTTCGCCCGTGGCGGCCGTCAGCCATTCGCGAACGGTGGTGCCGGCGACGGTGTATTCGAGCACCGCGCCGCCTGTCGTGAGACGCACCGCCTCGAAGCGGCCCATCGATTCCGGCATCGGTCCGCGGCCGACTTCCTCGGGGCTGGGCGCCGGCGAGCGCGGGTCGGTGAGCGAGAGTTCGGCGCTAATCTGCCAGCCGGGATAAATGCCCGTCGCAAGCCACACGGTGCCCTCGGGCGTCGGCAACGCCTCCTGCCCGCCGGGCGTTTTGCGGGCGATGTCAGGATAAGAGCCGGGCGCGAGGGCCTTCGGCGCGACGCCCTTGCCGCGCCAGATTGCGGAGACGCGGAGCAGGTCGGGATCGAAGCAGGCCCAGCAATCGTGGCCGAGATTCAAAATAATCCCACGTGGCGCGAGGTTGTCGGTCGGCAGATTGGCGCCGGCTTTGCGCGCATCGAGCACGGACGAGAAAAAGGGGAAATCCGATTCGACCCACGGACCGAACTCCGAGGCGGCGGACGGCGCGAGAGCCGGCGATTTCGCCTTCGCCTTGGTTTTCTTTGGCGCGTCGGCCGCCCCGACGACGAGGCTAGCGGACGCGGCCGCAACGATCAGGGCGAGGCATCGCGCCGCGGCGAATGCGCGGATGAGCGGGGAGGAAGGGCGCATGGGAGGAATAGGCTGAGAGTGCATCGCGCCGCATCCACGTTGCCGAGGAATAAAAATTGTCGCGCGGCTTGAGCTGGGCCGGTGAACTGCGTTGCATCGCAGCGATGAAAAAACCCCTTCGCACCCCCGGCGTGTTGTTCATGGCGGCGACGATGGCCGCCTCCCTGAGTGCCGCGCCGAAAGAGTTTCTCGTTTATTTTGGCACTTACACGAACGCCAAGACGGGCAGCAAGGGCATCTATCGCGCGCGGCTGGATGTCGCGACCGGCAACCTCTCCGCGGCTGAACTCGCCGCCGAATGCTGCGATCCGTCGTTTCTCGCGGTGCATCCCAATGGAAAAGTGCTCTACGCCATCGATGAAAGCAGCGACCCCGAGAAACGCCCAGGGCGCGGTCTCGCCGCCTATGCCATCGGGGCGAAGGGTGGGGCGCTCAAACTGCTCAATGAGCAAAGTAACGGTGGGCCCGGTCCGTGTCATCTCATTGTGGATGGAGCGGGGAAGTGCATCGTCGTCGCCAATTACTCCGGCGGCAGTGTGGCCGCGGTGACGTTGGAAAAGGATGGACGTATCGGCGAGCCTGGCACCGTGGTGCAGCACACTGGTTCGAGCATCAATGCGGCGCGCCAGAAGGAACCCCACGCCCACGCCGTCGCGCTCTCACTCGATCAGCGCTTCGTGCTCGCCGCCGATCTCGGGATTGATTTGATTTTGGCTTACCGGCTCGACGCGACGCGCGCGGGACTCCGGCCCAATGATGTGGCGTATGCCAAAATGCCGCCGGGATCAGGCCCGCGCCATCTGGCGTTTCATCCGAAAGGAAATTATCTCTACGTCATCAACGAGCTGCTGTGCACGATGTCGGTCTTCACGTTTGACGCGGCGCGCGGCATCCTTACCGACGTGCAAAATATCTCCACGCTTCCGCCCGGCGAGGCGTTGCAGCGCGGCTACAGCACGGCCGAGCTGGCGGTTCACCCGAGCGGCAAGTTTCTTTTCGGCTCCAACCGCGGCCACAATTCTATTGTCGTCTACGCGATCGAGGCGGCATCAGGCCGGCTGACGCACGTCGAAAACCAATCGACGCAAGGCAAGACGCCACGCCACTTTGGAATCGATCCCACGGGCAAGTGGCTGCTCGCGGAAAATCAGGACTCCGGCACCGTGGTGGTCTTTGCCATCGATCCGAAGACGGGCCGGCTTTCCCCGACCGGGCAAAGTCTCGCCGTGCCCGCTCCCGTCTCGGCGGTGTTTGTGGCGGTGGAGTGAGGGGACCTCGTGCTTTTCCCCAGCGCGCAGAGCCTTTGGGTCGGCCGTGTGCTCCGCGCGCGATAGGCTTGGTCCGACGCCGGCCACAATCCTCCGTTCGCGAGCATCTGGTCCATCGTCGTCCGCACCTGTAAACTGAGTTCGCCCGAGGGGCGTGGCGCGGAGTATGGCGTTGCGCCGTGCCGATCGCGGGTTTCTCCTGAAACGCCTCCGCAACCCCTCCTGCCATGAATTCGCTGCGTCTGCTTGTCCCCGTCCTTGTTCTGTCGTTTCTCTCAGCTGCGCTTCGCGCCCAGACTCCCACCACGGGCATGATCGAGGGCCGGGTGTTCGACTCGGGCCGGGCTGAGTATCTTGAGCGCGCCCGGCTCACGGTCGAGGGCACGACGCTGGAGACCTTCTCCGATGAGAGCGGACAATACCGTTTCACCAACGTCCCGGTCGGCACGGCCCGCGTGCGCGTCTTTTTCACCGGCCTCGTGACGCAGACCGTCGCCGTCGCCGTCGCTGCCGGCGAGGTGGCGGAGCACAATATCACGATGGCTGCAGGGCCATCGCGCGGAGGCGTGGGGGGCGATACGGCGGTGAAACTGGACAAGTTTGTCGTCGCTACCTCGAAGGAAATGGAC
>JANNEY010000419.1:0-21785 GCA_031379235.1 Opitutaceae bacterium
GCGGGGTTCGGCGACCCCGCCCTACACCGATCCCCGCGCCCGCCTCAGCGCTTCGACCACGTGCGCAGCGAGGACAGGAGGAAATTCTCCAGCGCGGCCGATTCGTTCAAGTTGAGCCGCAGCAACCCGACGCTGTGCTCCAGCTTCTCGATCGCGGCGACGAGGGCGCGGCGGGTGTTTTCATCACCCGCCATGAGCCGGGGCAGCGCAAAGTTCCGCGTCGCCAACTCGATCTCGGCGAAGAGCCGCGAGCGCAGGCCGTTGGCGATGCCCGTCTCGATCGCGACTTGTTCGTCATCCTCAAGGTCGGCCGGGAGCTTTTCCTTCTGCTGCTTCCACACCTCGGCCGTAGCGAAATCCAGCACCGCGCCGAAACGCGCGACCAATCCGTAGAGCGTAAACACGTGGTCCGCGATGGCCCGTTTGTCACCACCCACGCCTTCGGTCAGCCGGCCGAGCCACCCGCAATAGTCTTCGAGCCATGGCGCCCAGCCAGCGGCGGCCACCGGTGCGGCCGCGGACGGAAAACGAAAATGCAGGACGCGGCTGCGAATCGTCGGTAGCAGCGCGTAGGGCCGCGTCGTCAGCAGCAGCAGGGTGGAATTGGCCGGCGGCTCCTCGAGGGTTTTGAGGAAAACATTAGCCGCGGTGAGGTGCATGCGATCGACCTCGTGGAGAATCGCAACCTTACGCAGCGCCACCGCCGGCGAGTTCTGCAACTGGTCGATTAACGCACGGGTGTTCGCCGCGGAAACCTGCCGCATCTTGCCCGCTGGTCGGAGTGCAAAACAGTCGGGATGAGTTTCCGTCGGAAATGTCGCCGTCGCCCGCTTGCCCGGCTCACCATTGAGCAACCGGTCGGCGATCCCGTGCGCGATGGCCACGAGCGTTTCCAAGTCGTCGCCATGCAGGAGCAAGCTGTGCGAAAGCCGCTGCCGCGCAATCGCCTGCTCGATCACCGCAATGGCGGGCGTGCCGACGAGCGCGGCGGGCCAGGGAGTGAGGGCCGTCATAGGAAAAGTGGGAAGGAGGAAAAGTGGAAACGTGGGAAACGCCGGACAAAAGAGTGAAAACCGTTTTCTGGTTTTCCAATTTTCCGATTTTCCACCTTCCCAATTTTTCCCGGCTATTTCACCCGCGCCTGCACCTCGGCCCAGATTTTCTTTTCGATCGCGTCTTCCGTCTTGGTGCCATCGACGACGACAAAGCGCTCGGGCATGCCCTTCGCCAAGACGAGGTAACCTTCGCGGACTTTTCGGTAGAAGCCGACATTCTCGCGCTCCATGCGATCCGGCAAACCGGAGGCGCGGGTCTTCAGGCGAGCGAGGCTTACTTCCTCCGGGACATCGATCACGATGGTGAGATCGGGCATGACATCACCGACGGCAAAACGATTGATCTGCGCCACGGGATCGGCGGCGAGATTGCGGCCGATGCCCTGATAAACGGTCGAGGAATCGAGGAAGCGATCGCTGAGCACGACGGCCCCCCGGAGCAGCGCCGGAGCAATGACCTCGCGGACGAGCTGGGCGCGCGCCGCGGTGAAAAGCAGCAGCTCCGTCTCGGCGCACATCTCGTCGCCCTTGGAATTGTGGACGATGATGTTTCGGATCTGCTCACCGATCTCGGTGCCGCCGGGTTCACGAGTCGTAATGACATCGCGATGTGTTTTCTGAAAATGCGCCGCGAGGCGGGCGATCTGCGTGGACTTGCCGGAGCCCTCCGAGCCCTCGAAGGAGATGAGCTTTCCGGGTGCTTTGGGTTTAAGCGACATGCGAAGGGAAGGTGAAAGGATCAGCGCCAGTTGGCGAGGAAGGTTTCGAGCGTGGCGAGCGCGGGGCTCTCGCCGGTGCGCACGTAGTGGCCGCTCGTGCTGACGCCCACGGCGAGGCACGCCTCGGGATCGAGGCCGAGCAACTGGCCGGACGTGAAACCCGCGTTGAAATGATCGCCCGCGCCGGTGGTGATGAGCGGCTGCGAGGTGTAGGGCCCGGGCACCCAGGCGGTGCCGGCGGCGGTGGCGCAGGCCGCGGATTCCCGCGGGTGAACGACGACCGTGTGCACCGCCAGCTGCGCGCGAATCGCCGCGGCGGACGCGCGCAGGCCGGCCTCGCTATCGAGCACTTCACCACAGCCGAGGGCGGCGGCCACCTGCTGCGCCTCCTTGTGGTTCAGCCCGAGCGTCACGCGGCCAAACGCCGAGAACTTCGCAATCGCCGCGAGCGCCTCGCGCAGATCCTCCGCCGAGCGTTTCTCGGGATCAGCGAGGTCGAAGAAAAAGATCCGGTTGGGGGCGGGCGGCAGTTTCGGCAGCACGTGTTCGGTGATGGCCCGGAAAATCGCGGTCATGTTCGGGATCATCGTCCAGTTCACGAGCGCGACCAGGCTGGCCGCACCGATCTCGGCGTGGAAAGCCGCCTCACCCATCACGGCGCAGATCCGCTCGTAAGTGATTTCGTCGAGGCAGCGCATCTGACCGAGCATGAGTTTGCCATCGTTGCATTCGATGGCCGTGGTCTGCGCCGCGGCGCAGATCGAGACGGTGCGCGCCCGGGCGGCCATCGCGGCAAAGACAGGATGCACGACCGGCGCGCCCACGGCCCCGACATAGGTCACGCGCGCACCGGCGGAGAGGAGCGCATTGGCCATGATTGGACCGTTGCCACCGAGTTTGTCGGTGCGGGGGAAGAGCTCGATATTGGTGCTCTTGCCGGCGGCGGCGGAGATGCGCTGGCCCAGCTCGGCCAGCGTGGCGATCGGCGTGAAATTTTCCCCGGCGCTGCGGCGCAGCCCGACCGGCGTCACGATGGTGTCGACGAAGCCGTCGAAGCCCACGAGGACGCTGTGCGAACCGATTTGAGAGCGACGGGACTGGAGTTGGGCAAGGGCGCGTTGGCGAAACATGGAGCTTGGATGGATGGGTGGAGGAGAGCTGAGGAAAAATCCGGCGCCGGCGGCGGCAAACAGATTCGAGCGCAGAGGGTGGCGCAGTTTAGTTTGTCATGGCGAGTTCGGCGTGGCTGGACACGGCAATCCAGCTGTAATTTCAGACGGATTGCTTCGTCGGATTGCTCCCCGCAATGACAACAGAAAATCCACCCGGCGCACGGCTCACTCGCCACTTTTCCGGCCCGGTGAAGAGATCGCGAACAACTTCGCCGGGTTTTCCGTTGAAGGCGCGGATCAAACCGGCCAACTCTTGCGCCTCTCCATCATGCTTGCGCCGTTTTCCGCCTCTCCCTTTCTCGCCACGAGCATCATCGATATCTTCGAGCGGTGCGGCACGATCGACAAGGTCATCGTCCTGGGCCTGGGGGTTTTCAGCCTGGTGGCGTGGACGGTGATGTTCGGAAAATATTTCGAGCTGAAGCGCCTCCGCGTGCTCAACCACTCCTTCGACGCGCACCTCCGCGACCAACGCACCCTCCTCGATTTGCCCGAGTCGTTTCGGAGCAGGCGCCTGATTCCCTATGCCGACCTGCTCAGCGAGGCGTTGGAAAACTATGCGCGCGCCGCAGCCATCGGCCAGCAGCGCGGCACGGATAATTCCCGCGCCCGCCTCGAACACGCCGAGAATGCCCTCCAGCGCGCCATCGCGCGCCAGACGCTGCGCTACGAATCGAGCATGATCTTCCTCGCCTCGATTGTCTCCGGCGCACCGTTCATCGGTTTGCTCGGCACCGTGTGGGGCGTGATGGAGGCGTTCAGCTCCATCGCGGTGCAGCAGACGGCGGGCATCCAGCAGCTCGCACCGGGTGTCTCCGGCGCGATGCTCGCGACCATCGCCGGCCTCGTCGTGGCCATCCCGTCGGTCTTCGGTTACAATTTCCTCCTGAGCCACACGCGGCTCATGATCACGGAGCTGGAAAATTTCGCGAGTTCGCTCGCCGACCGCATCGAACTCGAGTCGAGCTGAACGTCCCACCGCCATGGCCCGCAACTTCCGCCGCCACCGCAGCGCGCATCCGATCGCCGACTTGAATGTCACGAACCTGATCGATCTCGGGTTCATTCTCCTCGTGATTTTCATGATCGCGACGCCCCTGATTCAGCAGGAGCAGACGATTCCGGTGAACCTGCCGACCGTGGCCAAATCGCCGGCGACGAAAGTGGATTCGAGCGACAAGTTCGTCGCCGTCGGCGTCGATGCGAAGGGTTTTTACGTCAACAACAACACCGTCCCGGTCTCGCTCGCCGAGTTGCGCATCCGCCTGAAGGCGTTCGCCGCCGAGCTCAAGCAACCCGTGATTCGCATTCGCGGTGACGCGAGAGTGCCCTACGAACGGGTCGCCGAACTCATCAACGAAGTGCAGCGCGCGGGGCTGACCCGAACCAGCTTCGATTTGCAGACCGCCAACTAAGCGCCATGACCGCGAACTCGCCCGGTGCTTTCATGCTCTCCGCCACGCTCCATGGCGCGGCCGTGATTATCGCACTGCTGTTCGGCTATGTTTCGCGCTCCGACGACCCTCCGGAGAAAATCATCGAGCTCGTGGCGGGGATCGGCGACAACTACATGGCGACGGAGGCACCGGCGCTGGGAACTTCCGACGGGCTAAAGTCAAACGTGCCGAAGGTGGCCGCGCCAAAGTCCACGCCACCGGAACCCGTGCGGCAGGAGGCACCGCCAACGCCGCCGACACCGCCAGCGCCTTCTCCCACAGCGCCAGTCGAGAAGCCCGTCCCGGATTTCTCAAAGCAAATCAAAAAAACCGTCGATCGAGCGCAATCGAAAGGTAAGAAGCTCGCCCAGATTGAGCAGGCCAAGGACCAAAAGCGCGCTGACGACGAAGCGAAGAAACTCACGAAAGATCAGTTCGACGCTGCCAACAAATCCAAGAACAACCCTCCGACCAAAGTCGCCTCCAACAAGGCGCCCAAGGTCGATGCTGAGGGCATCGCCAAAGGCGTGGTCGGCGGCTCGACCGCGAACAAAGTCGGTGGGGCGGGCGGCAAAGCGCTCACGAATGACAACTCCGACGTCATCGCGGCCTACGAAAGAATGTTTCGTGACCGCCTGCGCCGCGAATTCGTCGCGCCGCCGGGGCTGAGCGATCGGCTTAAGGTCGAGGTCGAGGTCCGCAGCAATGCCGACGGCTCGCTCACGGGTGCCCGGGTCGTCACCTCGTCCGGTAGCACGGAGTATGACCGGGCGGTGCTCGACGCCATCCGGAGTCTGAAAATGCCGGCCCGACCGGACAAAAAAGGCCAGTCGGTCTCGTTCATCTTTACGATGAGTGAACGCGGCGAGGGCTGAAAAAGTCCTTGCGTTCGCCAGCGGAACTTTGATTTTTCTCGCCCCTCGCAAGTGCGAATGGGCTCTTAGCTCAGTTGGTAGAGCGCCTCAATGGCATTGAGGAGGTCAGGAGTTCGAGCCTCCTAGGGTCCACCAATTTCCCCGGTCGCAAGACCGGGGTTTTTTGTGGGCAGTTTTGCCGAAAGATGTCGGCGTCCCTTGGCGTTAGAGCAGCGCTGGGCGGGCGCATCGCCTGCCCGCAGGAAATCTCCTCGCGGGCCCGGCTACGGACACCGGACGTGCCCCCAACCATCCTGCGCCCCGCGGGCCGTGCGCATCCTTCCCCTATTTCTGATCCAACCGGTCGCGCAGGAAAGCCAGCACATCCTGAAACTTCGCCCGGTTGGTTTCGTCGGCGGCCACGAGATGCTCGTGCGCCTCCAGCACCTGGCGCGCGCTCTCAATCTCGCTGCATTTCTTCGCCTCGAGCGGCGTATCGCATTTCGGCGCCGTCGTCGCCGCCTCGCCGGGGTCGACCGTCACGATCCGGTGCAGGCCGAGGCTGCGAATGAGCTCGAGGTGGCGCGCGCCGACCCGCGAGAGCACGAGACTGCCCGAGGGCGAGAGCTTGCGCAGTTCGAGCGCCGTGCCCGCGAGCACGCCGAGAAACGTGCTGTCCATCCCCGCGCAGCGTTGAAAATCCAACACGAAGTGGCGTTTCCCCTGCGCCAGCATCACGCCCACGAAATCCCGCAGGCACGTGCTGTTTTGGAAACAAGCCCGCCCGTCAATTTGCACCACGACCGGATCGGAAGAGGCATCGACGAGATAGACGGACTTGGCGGCGGATTCAGCCATCGGAGAAAGGCGGGACTAACGAGAAAACACGGTGGGCGGATTGTGCGGTCGAGGCAAGGAGGGCGGGTCTCTGCCCCGCCCTGGCGCGCGCTGCGTGTCGGAGGACGGAGCAGAGTCCCGTCCTACCTTAGGCAACGCGCGTTTGTCGCTCAGCTGCGTGCCACGATTTGCCGCAGCACGTAGGGCAAGATTCCGCCGTGCTGGTAGTAGTCGATCTCGATCGGGGTATCGATGCGGCAACGGACGGACACGTTTTCGACCGCACCGCCCTTGCGCGTGATCTTCAGCGTGAGGTCTTGCTGCGGCTTGATGTCGGCGGTGAGGCCCACGACGTCGTAGGTCTCGGTGCCGTCGAGCTTCAGTGTCTGCGCCGTGGTGCCATCCTTGAACTGGAGCGGAAGCACGCCCATGCCGACGAGGTTGGAGCGGTGAATGCGCTCGAAGCTCTGCGCGACGACGACTTTCACGCCAAGGAGGTTCGTGCCCTTAGCGGCCCAGTCGCGCGACGAGCCGGTGCCGTATTCCTGACCGGCGAGGACGATGAGCGGCGTGCCGTTTTTTTGGTGCGCGATCGAGGCGTCGTAGATCGAAACCTCGGTGCCGTCGGGCCCGAGGGTGTTGCCGCCCTCTTTGCCCCCGAGCATGAGGTTCTTGATGCGGACGTTCGCGAACGTGCCGCGCGTCATGATGCGGTCGTTGCCGCGGCGCGAGCCGTAGGAATTGAAATCCTCAAACGCGACGCCGTTCTCGACGAGGAACTTGCCCGCGGGCGCACTTTTCTTAATCGCGCCGGCCGGCGAGATGTGATCCGTCGTGACCGAATCGCCGAAGATACCGAGCGCGCGCGCACCGGTGATCGGCTTGATGGTGCCGGGCGTCATCGAGAAGTTCGTGAAGAACGGCGGCTCCTGGATGTAGGTCGATTTCGCGTCGAACTCGTAGACGTTGCCGACGGAGGACGGGATTTCATTCCACTTCGGGTTTTGCGCCGCGAAGTTCTTGTAGAGCTTGCGGAAAACCTCGGGCTTGAGCGCGGATTGCATCGCATCGCGGACTTCGGCGAGCGTCGGCCAGATGTCGGCGAGATAAACGGGCGCGCCGTCTTTGCCATTGCCGAGCGGCTCGCACGAGAGATCGAGATCGATGCGGCCCGCGAGCGCAAACGCCACGACGAGCGGTGGCGACATCAGGAAGTTCGACTTTACGTTCTGGTGCACGCGCGCCTCGAAGTTGCGGTTGCCCGAAAGCACGGAGGCCGTGATCAGATCGTTCTTCACGACGGCATCCTCGATGTTGGCATCGAGCGGGCCGGAGTTGCCGATGCAGGTCGTGCAACCGTAGCCGACGGTATTGAAGCGCAGCTTGTTCAGGTAGGGCGTGAGGCCGGTCTTCTTGAGGTAGTCGGTCACGACGCGCGAACCGGGGGCGAGCGAAGCCTTCACGGCCGGGTTCACCTTCAGGCCTTTTTCGACGGCCTTCTTCGCGAGCAAGCCGGCCGCGAGCATCACGCTCGGGTTCGAGGTATTCGTGCAGCTCGTAATCGCGGCGATGACGACCGAGCCGCTGGCGAGCTTCGCCTTCTTCTTCGAGGTCATCTCGACCTTCACCGACTTCGAGAAGTCGGCGCGCGATTTGCCGAAACCATTTTCGGTGACAGGTCGCTGGTAGGCCGCGAAAAACTCGCGCTGCAAATTCGGCAACTCGATCCGATCCTGCGGGCGCTTCGGGCCGGCGACACTCGGGACGACCGTCGCGAGATCAAGCGCGAGGTCCTGCGAGTAGTCGATGGCGCCGGAAGCCGGAATGCCCCAGAGGCCCTGCGCCTGGTAGTAGGCCTCGTAGAGCGCGACCTGTTTTTCGTCGCGGCCCGTGGCGCGGAGATAATTCGAGCACTCGGCATCGATCGGGAAAAAGCCCATCGTCGCGCCGTATTCCGGCGCCATGTTGGCGATCATCGCGCGGTCCACGACGGGCAGCGCGGCGGCGCCGGGGCCGTAGAACTCGACGAATTTCCCAACCACCTTCGCCTTGCGCAATGTTTGCGTGAGCGTGAGCGCGAGGTCGGTCGCGGTGACGCCTTCGCGCAGCGCGCCCGTGAGATGCACGCCGACGACATCGGGAGTAAGAAAATAAACCGGCTGGCCCAACATGCCGGCCTCGGCCTCGATGCCGCCGACGCCCCAGCCCACGATGCCGAGGCCGTTAATCATCGTCGTGTGCGAATCGGTGCCGACGAGCGTGTCGGGGTAGTAAACGTTGCCCGCGTGGAGCACGCCTTTGGCGAGATACTCCAGATTCACCTGGTGGACGATGCCGATGCCAGGCGGGACAACCTTAAAGGTATCGAACGCCTGCATGCCCCATTTCAAAAACTGGTAGCGCTCGCGGTTGCGCGAGAACTCGAGATCGAGGTTCTTCGCCATCGCATCCGCGCTGCCCGCGAAATCCACCTGCACCGAATGATCGACCACGAGATCGACGGGCACGAGGGGCTCGATAATCTTCGGGTTCTTGCCCATGCGCGCGACCGCAGAGCGCATCGCCGCGAGATCGACGAGGAGCGGCACGCCCGTGAAGTCCTGCAGCACGATGCGCGCAACGACGAAGGGAATCTCCTCCGTGCGCGGCGACTTCGCGCCCCAGCCGGCGAGGTCGCGGATGGCGCCCTCGGCCACGCGCTTGCCGTCGCAGTTGCGCAGCAGCGACTCGAGCACCAACCGGATCGAAACGGGCAGGCGCGACACATTCGCGAAGCCCGCCGCCCCGAGCGCGGGCAGCGAGTAGAACTGGTGCGACGCGCCGTTGGCGGAGAACGTCTGCAGCGTGTTGAAAGGATTCGGAAGGGACATGGTGGTTCTAGAAATTGGGAACGCGGCGCCTTCGCCGCATCGCTTGGAAACCGCGGCGGGGGCGCCGCGGCTCCAGCAAATTATTATTTCGCCAGCGCGGCTTTCACCGCCGCGAAATTCGGCAGGTCCTTGAGCGTGGGCGTCTGCTCGGCGTATTTCACGACTCCATCCTTGCCGATCACGAACGCCGCCCGCGCCGCGCTGTCATAGATGCCCATGAAACCAGAGAAGAGCACCCCATACGCCTGGGTGACGGTCTTGTTCCAATCGCTGACCAGCGTCAGGCCGATCTTGTGCTGCTTCGCCCACGCCTCTTGGGCCAGTGGGCTGTCGACGCTGATGCCGAACACGCTGGCACCGAGTTTCTCATAGTCGCCCAAGCCGCCGGTGACGTCGCAGAGCTCCGTCGTGCAGACGCCGGAAAAGGCCGCCGGGAAAAACAGCAGCACGGTCTGCGTCTTGCCGAAATTGTCGCTCAGCTTGACGTCCTTGGGACCGTCGGCGGTCTTGGTCTTGAGGGTGAAATCTGGGGCTTTGGAACCAACGGCGATCGGCATGAGAGGAAGGAGTTGAGGGATGAGTTTGGTCGAAACAATCCCGCGCGACCTTCGCCGGGAAAGAGGGTCGACGTTGAGCCGCCGCCGCGCACGCCGCAAATGGTTTTTCCGGGTAGCAGCGCGGTTTCTATTTTCGAGCCGGGCGCTATTAGCGGTCGTAACGATCCGGACCGCGGCACCACGAAATACACCAAAACCACGAAAGTCGGAACCAAGCCGATGAAACGCCGGTGGCATGAAAAAATCACCCATGACGTGGCCATGCCCCCGTGGCCCCGCCTGCACGCGTCTTCATTGCGTGTCTTCGGGGTCTTTCGCAGCGTCCCCGGCGCGGTGGAGCCATCGCCAGAAACGCTCTTGCGCGGCGGCCGCCCCGGCGCGTTTACTGCGCGCCCTCCGTATGAACCTGATCGAAGACCTCCGTTGGCGCGGCCTGCTGGCCGACTGCACCGACCTCGACGCGCTCGCCAAGCGCCTGAGTGAAGGGCCGCTGGCGTTGTATTGTGGCTTCGATCCGACGGGCGACTCCCTCCACGTCGGGCACCTCGTGCCGCAACTCACCCTCCGCCGCTTTCAACTCGCGGGCCATCACCCGATCACCCTCGCCGGCGGCGCGACCGGCATGATCGGCGATCCCGGCGGAAAATCCGCCGAGCGCAACCTCCTCACACGCGAGCAACTCGCCCACAATTTCACCTGCATCAAGGCCCAGCTCGAGCGGCTCCTCGATTTCAATGCCCCCGGCAATCCCGCGCGGATCGTGAACAATGCCGACTGGACCGCCCCCATCGGGGTGCTCGATTTTCTCCGCGACGTGGGAAAGCACTTTTCCCTCAGCAGCATGATCGCCAAGGACAGCGTGAAGTCGCGCCTGGGCAGCGAGGCTGGAATCAGCTTCACCGAGTTCAGCTACCAACTGCTTCAAGCAAACGATTTCTGTCACTTGCGGCAGAAGCTGAACTGCGAGCTCCAAATCGGCGGCACGGAGCAGTGGGGCAACATCACCGCCGGCACCGATCTCATCCGCAAAAAGCTCGGCGTGCCGGCTTGGGGTTGGACGTTTCCGCTCATCACCAAGGCCGACGGCTCGAAATTCGGCAAAACCGAGGGCGGCGCCGTCTGGCTGGACCCGAAAAAGACGAGCCCCTACCGCTTCTACCAGTTCTTCGTGAACACCGAGGACGCCAAGGTCTCCGAATACCTCCGCAAATTCACGTTCCTGCCGCGGCCCGCCATCGAAGAACTCGAAGCGAAGCACGCCGCCAACCCCGGCGCGCGCGAAGCGCACAAGGCGCTCGCCCGGGAAGTCACCACCCTCGTCCACGGCGCCGAGGCCCTCACCGCCGCCGTGAAGGCAAGCGACATTCTCTTCGGCGGTTCACTTGACGGCGTGACCGAGGAAATTTTCCGCGACGTCGTCGGCGAAGTCCCGACCAAGGATCTTGAGTCCGCGAAACTCGCCGCCCCGGGCACAACGCTCATCGACCTTCTCGTCCACGCCGGCCTCGCGCCGTCGCGCGGCCAAGCCCGAAAGGACATCGAAGGCGGCGGGATCTACGTGAATAACGTAAAGGTCGCCGACATCACCCGCGCTGCGACGACGAGTGATTTGCTCTTCGGAAAATATCTCCTCCTGCGAAAGGGCAAGCGGACGTATGCGGTGCTTACCGTGAAATGACCGCAGCCCTTGACTTCACTTTCTGCGGCTGACACCCGTTTCGCCATGAAGCTCAAGACCCGCCAGCCGCTCCGCTCGCCCGTCAAGGCGAAGCGCAGAGCGCGCGGCACGCGCAACCGTCTGCCGAGTTTTGCCGACGCGGTGAAACGCTTGAGCGGCATCATGGAGGGCGCTCCCGACCTTTCCAGCCGTGAAGGATTTGGCCCCCGAGTATCTCATTGATGCCGGACCGCTCATCGCGCTGCTGAACCGGCGCGATCAGTGGCACAATTGGGCGAAGCGAACGTTGGAAATTCTTACTGGTCCGTTGTGGACCAGTGAATTGGTTCTCGCTGAAGTTTGCCATAACCTCGGCGTCAACACGCCAGCCGTGCGCTTGCTTCTCATGCACGTTGAAAGTGGACACTTACGTCCGATCCCAAGTGTCAGTGAAAATATCACGCGTCTGGTCGCGCTCATGGCCAAATACGAACGTATGGACATCTGTGACGGCTCTCTCGTCGTGCTCTCGGAGAAATTCCCCAAGGCACGGATCATAACTTTGGACGCGCGCGATTTTCCCGTTTATCGGCGGTTTGGACGTGAGCCCTTGCCGCTCATCATGCCGGCGTAAGCACGCCAAAGCGCAATCGCGGCACAGCTCGCGCCATCACTTCCCCGCCGCGATCGCGTAGAGCTGCTTCTGGCCGGCGATGTAGAGGACGCCGTTGGCGAAGACGGGGGTGCCGTGTTGCACCTCGGGGAGTGTGCTGTTGGTCGCGAGGATTTTTTTCTCCCGGCCTGCGGCGAAGATGACGACCGCGCCCTCAGCGTTTTGCACGTAGACCTTGCCGTCGGCGACGAGGGGCGAGCCCCAGATATTGGACTTGAGGTCGTGCTGCCAGAGACGCGCGCCGGTCGCGGCGTCGAAGCAGTTCACGTAGCCGGGCGTGTCGGTCGCAAACACGAGACCGCCGTGCACCACAGGCATCGAGATGCTGTCGTTGAAATTGTCGCCGTCGGCCCGCCAGAGTTCGGCCGTCGCAGTCACGTCGCCGCGTTTGTTGGCGTCGATACAGCGCAGCGCCCCGGGTCCGGTGCCGGCTTCGGGCTCGCCGACTGCGGCGTAGACGCGGCCGGCGACGAAAACCGGCGCGGCCAGAAACTGAAACGTGGTCGCGGGCTCGCCGCCAGCGGCGGACTTCTCGTGGGCCTTACCGTTGAATTTCCAGAGGAGCTTCCCCGTTGCCGGCTCAAACACGTAGAGCCAGCCATCGCCGCCGGGGAACGCCACCTGTGCCACACCGTCAACAACCCCGTAGCCGGGCGAGCCCCACTGGCCCGTCATGATGCGCGCGCCGGGCGAGGCATCCTGCCAGAGGACTTTCCCCGTCGTGGCGTCAACCGCGAGGAAGCTCGGCGCGGCGGGATTCTTCACCTTGCCGGTCTTGTAGTCGGCCGCCTGGCCGGTGACGACAAACACGCGGCCGTCGACCACGAGAGGCGACGACGACGAGGCCTGGTTTGGCATAACGCCGAGCGTCGCGCGCATGTCGAGTGACCACATTTCTTTGCCGTCCTGCACGGCGCGGCAGACGAGCTCGCCTCGGTTGCTCACGTAGAAAATGCGGTCGCCCGCCACGCAGGGTGTCGAGGTGAGGCCGATGGAACCGTCATCCTCGCCGGGATTTTTCAGTTTCTCATGCGAGGCCGACCAGAGAAGTTTGCCGTCGGCCTCGGCGAAACACAGCAGCACGGCGCGGAACAGCGTGGGATCGGTGGAGTCGTTGTCGGTGCCGACGAAGACGCGCCCGCCCGCGATCACGGGCGCGGAGAACGTCACCTTCCCGAGGCGCGCGGTCCACTTGATGTTCTTGAGCGGCGCCTTTTTTTCGCCGCCGTTCCACTCGGTGGGCAGGCCGGACTCGCGCGCGACGTTGTTGCGGTCGGGTCGACCGCCGAGCATCGGCCAGTCGTCGGCGCGGAGTGGGGCGATCATGAGGAGCGCAACGATCAGCGGTAGCCCGCCTCGTGAGAGGCGGGACGAAACTCCCCTGATGATCCCACGCATCCCTGCGCTCTCACGCAACCCTGCCCTCACAAGCTTCCCGGCTCTTCCGCGCAGGACGACAGAAATTATCGTGCGCCTCATTTCGCGCCGACGCACACGAGGTGCGTGAAGGTCTTCACGTAAATGCGGCCGCCGTCGATGCAAGGCGTGCTGTGCGTGCCCTCGCCCAGCGGATTGCGCGCCAGCACTTCAAATTTGTCTCCGGTCGCGAGCACGAACATCTCGCCCTTCGTGGACGGCACGTAGATTTTTCCGGCGATGAGCACGGGCGAGCTGAAGAACTCCGCGCCCGGCAGGCGCTCGGACCAGATTTCCTTCCCGGTGGAGGCCTCGATTGCGCTCGCGATGCCGCCGTCGCTGATCAGGTAGAGGCGGTCGCCTTGCGCGACCGGCGTCGGCACGTAGGGCGTGGCGCGGCGGAGCGTGTAGGCGACGTGGGTCTTGGCGACGTTGCCGCTGCCGCCCAGCTTGATCGCGGAAAGATAATTGCCCGTGCCCGCGCCGGAGCCGCAGCTCCCGATCGCCAGATCACCGACGACGATTGGTGAATGGACCATGCGCTTGTCGTAGACAGGGGCCTCCCAATTCAGCGCGCCGGTCTTGGCATTGAGGCTTGAGACCCCGTGCGACTGGCTGGTGAACAGCAGCTCGGTCTGGCCGTTGGCCCCACGGTGGACGAAGGGCGTGCAGTAGGCGGCGGCGACATTGGTGTTCTTGCCCGGATTGCGTGCGGTGCGCCACACCTCGGCGCCGGTCTTCACGTCGAGCGCGACCACGAACGACTCGCCGTCCTGATCGTTGGCGACGATGACAGTGTTCTCAAAAATCATCGGCGACGCGCCGTGCCCGTGCTGCGAGGCAAACGGCCCGAGGTCGCGGCTCCACAGTTCCTTGCCGCCGTGATCGTAGGCGCGCACCCACTGCGCCGTCTCGCCGACGAAGCACGCGATGACGCGCTGGACGTCCACGACCGCGGACGTATTGGCGTAGCCGGAATTGCGGCTGCCGGGCTTGTGCGTCGGCAGGATGTAGCTTTGGCGCCAGAGTTCCTTGCCGTTGCGCTTATCGACGCAGAGGAGCACGCGTTCTTTGCCGTTATCGAGCGCGGTAAGGAGAAAAAGTTTATCGCCCCAGATCACGGGCTGCGAGTGACTCGCGCCCGCGATGGGCACGCGCCAGAGGAAATCTCCCTCCGTCCACGAAACCGGCACGCCTTTCGCAGTGCTAAGGCCGGTGCCGTTGGGTCCGCGGAAGCGGGTCCATTCCTGGGCGCGGGAAACGGAGGCGAGCGCGGTCGCGGCGAGCGCCGAGACAAACAAAAGGCGAGGAAACGTTCTCATGAGGGGAGCGAGGGCGGGATGGCGGGGTTCCGACACAGCACGCAGATCACGCGGACCGCAGGGTGTGGTCAAAGCCAATTCCGTCCGCACTCCCGCAGCGGCGCTTGTCGTTGCGCTTGCCCACCACGGCGAGTTCGGCCGGAGTGCTGGCTCCCCTTCCCCATGCAACCTACCCGCAACCTTGCGCTCGTCTTCCTCTCAACTGTTCTTGCTTGGTCTTGTTTCGGCGCCAGCGCCGACTGGCCCGCGTGGCGCGGGCCGACCGGCGACGGTCATGCCGCGCCCGGCCAGACCGCCCCGGTGAAATGGAGCGAAACAGAAAATGTCGTCTGGCGCGCGCCCGTCCGCGGCCGCGGGCACAGCTCGCCCACTGTCGCCGGGGATCGCGTCTACCTCACGACGGCGGACACCGCGACCGAGGAGCAACTCGTCCTCGCTTTCGATCGCGCGACGGGCAAGCCGCTGTGGGAAACAGTCGTGCATCGGGGTCCGCTGGAGTCGGGCCACCACAAGATTTCCTCCCCGGCGTCCTCGACTGCCGTGTGGGACGGTGAGCGCCTGCTGATCAATTTCCTGCACGCGAAGGCGATTCACACCACCGCGCTCGACCGCGCCGGAAAAATTCTCTGGCAGACACGCGTGGCAGACTACGCGGTGCATCAGGGTTTCGGCGCCTCACCCGTCGTGCACGAGTCCGTCGTGCTCGTCGCCGCCGACAGCCGCGCCGGCGGCACGTTTGCCGGCCTCGATCGCGGGACGGGGAAAATTCTCTGGCAGCACCCGCGACCGAAAATCGCCAACTACCCATCGCCAGCCATCGTTCGCGTCGCCGGCCGCACCCAGGCCGTCCTCGGCGGCTGCAACCTCGTCGCAAGCTTCGATCCGGTGACGGGAAAAAAACTTTGGGAGCTCGAGGGCTCGACCGAGGAGACCGTCGTGACGGCCGCGACGGACGGCCAGCGGATTTTCCTGAGTGGCGGCTACCCGCGCAACCACGTCGCCGCCATCGAGGCCGACGGCTCCGGCAAGATCGCGTGGCAAAACAGCACCAAGGTCTACGTGCCCTCGATGCTCGTGCGCGAGGGCCACGTCTTCGCCGTCCTCGACGCCGGCCACGCCGTCTGCTGGAAGTCCGACACCGGCGAGGAACTCTGGCGCGAAAAGGTCGACCGCGATTTCTACGGCTCGCCCGTGATGCTCGGCGCGCGCATCTACGCGACGAGCCAGCGCGGCATGACCTCGGTCTTCGAGGCGACGCCGCAGAAATTCACCCTGCTCGCGCAAAACCAACTCGGCGACGAATCGTTCGCCAGCCCCGCGATCGCCGGCGGGCGGATTTATTTGCGCAGCGCGAAAAAGGGTGAACCACGGCAGGAACATCTCTGGTGCATCGGCGAGAAATGAACGGCAGGCCGCGCGGGATCGGCGGAAGGTCCGGACGCCCGCCTCGGGAGAAGCGGGACGGACGGCACGACTCGCCTGCGCCAATCCCGCTTCGCCCGAAGCGGGCTACCGGGCTCGCGGTCTTCCTCCTGTTTTTTTTCACCGCCGCTTTTTCCTCCGCGCTCGCCGCCGCTGCGCACCTCATCCCGTCGCCCGAGCCGGGTTGGCCGCAATTCCGCGGGCCACGCCGTGACGGCATCAGTGATGAGCGCGGCCTGCGGCAAACGTGGCCCGCCGAAGGTCCGCCGCTCCTCTGGTCGGCCACGGGCGCCGGCCGCGGTTTCTCCTCCACGATCATTGGCGGCGGGCGGCTCTACGTGACCGGCGATTTCGGCGAAGAGGTCCGCATCCTCGCCTACTCGCTCGAGGGCAAGCCGCTCTGGTCCGCGCGCAACGGCGACGCTTGGCTCAACCAATACCAAGGCGCGCGCGCGTCCGTCACTTTCAGCGCCGGCCGCCTCTACCACCAGAACGCCCACGGCCGCCTCGCGTGCCTCGACGCCACGACCGGCAAAGAACTCTGGGCCGTCGAGCTGATGAAACGGTTTCGCGCCGAGAACATCACCTGGGGTTTCAGCGAATGCCTGCTCGTGGACGAACGCGCCGTCTATTCGACCGCGGGCGGACGCGACGCGCTCGTGGTCGCCTTCGACAAGATCACCGGCGACCTCCTCTGGAAAAGCGATCCGGTGCCCTCGGGGAAAAACGTCGGCACGAGCGAGACTGCCTCCTACGTCGCACCGATTATCGTGCAGTTTGCAGGGAGGCGGCTGCTGATCGGCTGCGGCACGCACACGCTCTACTGCGCCGATGCCGACACGGGAAAACTCCAGTGGACGCGCCCGCGCCCCACGACCTACGGTGTGCTCGCGATGTCGCCCGTGCTCGTGGGCGACGGGGTCTTCATGGCCGCGCCGCACGGTGTGCCCGGCCAGCTCTATCGCCTCGTCCCGCCCGTCCGCCCCGGCGATCCCGTGGGCGTGGCCGAGGCGTGGACCAACGCGCTCGACACCTGCCAAGGCGGCGTCGTGCATGTCGGCGGCCGCCTCTACGGCTCGACCTACCCGCGCCGCGGCGGCTGGGCCGTGATCGATGCGCGCGACGGCACCACGCTCTACGAGACCGAGGCGTTTGCGAAGGGCGCGCCACTGTTTGCCGACGGCCGCCTCCACACCCTCGCCGAGGACGGCTGGATGCTGCTGCTCGAGCCCACAGCCACGCAGTTCGAGGTGCATGGGCGCTTCCGCGTCGGCGGCACTTCTGAGCGCACGCGCGACGCATGGGCGCATCCCGTGATCCACGAAGGCCGGCTTTACCTCCGCTACCACGATACGATTTTCTGCCACGAGATCCGCGCTTCCTCGCCATGACGCTCCCGGCCGCCCTTCCCTCCAAGCTCCCTGCGCTGCTGGGCCGCGCGCGCTTCTATTACGGCTGGGTCATCGTCGGGCTCGCGGCACTCGCGATGGTCGGCACGCTGCCGGGCCGCACGCAGGGCCTCGGGCTCATCACTGAGTCGCTGATGAAGGATCTGCAGCTGGACCGCGTCACGTTCGCCCAGATGAATCTGTGGGCCACGCTGCTCGGCTCGCTGTGCTGCATCGGCGTAGGCCGCCTGCAGGATCGGGTTGGCAGCCGCATGGTGCTCGCGGCGGTCGCCGCGCTGCTCGGCGCGGTCGTGCTCGCGATGAGTGTGACGACCGGAGTCACCGCCATGTTTGTGCTGCTCGTGCTCTCGCGTGGGCTCGGGCAGAGCGCGCTTTCAGTGGTGAGCCTTGCGATGGTCGGCCAGTGGTTCCGCCGCCGCCTGCCCGCTGCGATGGGCACTTACTCGATCACGCTGAGCATGGGCTTCATGATCGCGTTTCCTGTCGTGGGAAGTGTCGTGGCGCACGAGGGCTGGCGCACCGCGTGGGCGGGCATCGGCTGGTGCCTGCTGCCGGGCCTGGCACTGCTCGGCTGGTGGCTCGCGCGCCGCACCCCCGAGGAGTGCGGCCTCGCCGCCGAAAATGATCCGCGGCCCGCCGCCGCGGACGAGACCACCGGCTGCACGCTCGCGGAGGCGCTGCGCACGCCGGCGTTTTGGATCTTCGCGCTCGCGAGCTCCACCTACAACCTCGTCGCTTCGGGCGTGGGCCTCTTCAACGAATCGATTCTCGCGGAGCGCGGGTTCGCGGCCGACATCTACCATCGCTCGCTCGTGATCGTAGCGCTGGTTTCGCTCGTGGGAAATTTCCTCGGCGGGTGGCTTGCCTCGCGCTGGAGTATGAATCGCCTGATGGCGCTCGCGATGACGCTGCTCGCCCTCGCGCTCGCGATCTTGCCCTCGCTCCGCACGATCGCGCAAGTCGACGCCTTTTCGGCCGTGATGGGACTCGCCGGCGGTTTCGTAATCGTGATTTTTTTTAGCTTTTGGGCGCAGGCGTTTGGTCGCGCGCACCTCGGTCGGATCGTCGGCACGGCGCAGATGATGACCGTCTTGGCCTCCGCCGTCGGCCCGCTGCTGCTCGCACAGTGTCACGCCATCACTGGCTCCTATGCCGCGGTATTTTATGGGCTGGCGGGACTGGTCGCGCTGCTCGGACTCGCCGCGTGGCGCGTGACCGTGCCGACGGCAGGGCGGGCTTCAGCCCGCCCTTCACCACTCTGAACCGGCAACCCGGATATAAGGCGGACTGGAGCCCGCCCTACCGCGCGCCCTATTTCGCCGCGACCTCGGCTGAGACCAGCGGCTCGCCATACGGCAAGTCATCCGGCAGCGGCACGAACTCGCGGAACTGCGCCCACAGCTGAGAAAAATCTTTGCCCACGTCACCCGAGAGACAATCCGTGATCTGGCCCGCGGCTTCCGGATAGCGCTCGATCACCTGCTTAAACGAAAAGTTCGGATTGTAGAACGCGTAGACCAGCTTGCGCATGTTCTCGACGCCGGTGCGAATCGCGGCGCCATAGTCGGCGAATCGCGCCGGCGAAAGATCCCCGGCGAGCAAGCCCTCATGCACGGTCTCGGCCACCATGACGCCACTCTTCAGCGCCAACATCACCCCACTGCTAAATACCGGATCGAGGAAGGCCAGGGCATCGCCGACCAGTGCCAGCCCGGGCGCCGCACAATAGCGGGAGTGCCGCGAATACTCGCTCGTCACCCAATATTCCCCCGTGGAGGCGCCCACGGAAAGACGATCCTTGATCCACAGATTCTCGCCAATCTCCCGCTGAAAAATCTCCTTGGGATCCTTTACGCCGCCCCGGGTGAGGTATTTGCCTTCCGCCACGACTCCGACGCTGACCATGCCGTCATGCTGCGGGATGTGCCAAAACCAGCCTTTGTTAGGAATGAATGCCACCGTCGTCTCGCCCTCATCGAGGCCCTCGGCGCGCTTGGAGTCTTTGTAGTAAGTCCATACCGCGATTTTCTTCAGATACGGATCGGGCAACCGCCAGCCATTCCGATTGGACGCAAACGCATCCTTGCCCGTGCAATCGAGCGTGATCGGTGCACGCACCTCGTGGCCACGGCCCGCTTTGTCTTTCGCTTCGACCCCGACGACGCGGTCGCCTTCCATCAGCAGCCGTGTGACGGTCGTCTCCTCGCGCACTTCGACGCCCTTCTCCCGCGCGTTCTCCAGCATCATCTGATCAAACTCCGAGCGCAGCACCTGCCAGGATTGCGCAACGGTGTCTTTGTCGTAGCGAGTGAAGAAATAGAACGGTTGCGAACGCCCACCCTCAGGCTGGACAAACCGCACGCTGTATTTCTTCACAAAGTGCGATCCCTTCATCTTCGGAATCATGCCGAGCCGCTCCAGCGGCTGAAACGTAAACGGGATCAGGGATTCACCAATATGGTAGCGCGGGAATTTTTCCCGCTCGAGGATCAGCACGCGATGGCCATATTCGCCGAGGATCGCACCGGCCGAGGCTCCGGCCGGGCCGGCCCCAACAATAATCGCGTCGTAGGAGTGGGAATCACGCGGAGCCGGCATAATGGGTGAATTTGAAGTGAGGAAAGGGCGAAGCAAGCTACGTTCTAACGATGGGTCCGGATGCGCCCCTACCCGTTGACCGCACGACGCAGGGTTGCCACCTGACAACGTTGGAGGACAAAGCCGAGTCCCGCGCCAAATCCGAGCCCGTGCGCCGCTCCCCACAGGAGACGGCCGTTCGCCCCACGCACCGCCGCGTAGAGCTGTTCGCCGACATAATAGCCGGCGCTGTGCAGCGCGAATAAAACGATGAAAGCGACGAGAAATCCCCGGAGCTGACCGAAGGCGCGGTGCAGGAGCCAGGTCATCGCCGCCAGTCCCGCCATGGCCCCGAATAGGTCGGCCTGATATTTTCCCCGCAGCCCAAACCAAAACCCACACCACAGCACGGCGTAGGCGAGGAACACCGTCGCAAAACAGAAGGGGAAACGGCGCCAGGCGCCCGGCACGGCCACCAAACGGCTCAGCGCCAATCCACCGAGCCCGAGATAAACCAGCGTCGTCGTCACGTAGAGCCCGGTCGGGCTCGGCACCAAGCGAAACGCCCAAATGCCATACGCCAACGTGCTGACAGCACCGAAGCTGAGGCACCCGAAGGTCAGCGCAAACGGGAGCGACGGTGCCGGGAGCGGACTTGAGCCGTCGGGGGTGAGCCGGAATATTTTCATAGGGGAAACGCGATTGAAACCGGAAGACGGATGAAACTCCCGGAAAGGTGCGCGGCTCAAGGTCACTCAAAAAACTTCCCGCGTAGCCAGAATTGTGAGATTTCGGCTACTCCGCGGGCGGAACTCGGCTTGGCGCGAGGTTCTCAGCCGGAACAATTCCGTGGAACCACGGATGGTCGGAGTGGGTTCCTGGCGCAACGCGGGCGGTATCGTCCACATCCCACCGTGCGGGAGAATTGCTCGGCGGCTGCGGCGCCTCCCCTCTGCCTCTGTGCCGCTCTCTGTGTTCGTCTGTGGTTTCCTACTGCTTCGGTCCGGCTTACGACCGCCCTCAGGGCTTGCGTCGCTTTTTTGCCGGTCCCAAAACGCAAACCGATTCGTCTTTGTCGCCATGACTACCTTCCCTCGCTGGTTTCGCACCTTCGTTCCGCTCTCTCTTCTCGTGATCGCGGCGGTTCCGACCTACGCCGACGATTGGCCGCAGTGGCGCGGGCCACAGCGTGATGGCGTCTGGCGCGAGACAGGCATCGTGGAGAAATTCGCGAGTCCGCAATTGCAACCCGTCTGGACCGCCGCCGTTGGCCCCGGCTACAGCGGCCCGACCGTCGCCGGCGATCGCGTTTACCTCACTGATCGCGTCAACGCGCCGGAGCAGCAGGAGCGCGTGCGCTGCTTCGATCGGCGGACCGGCAAACCGCTCTGGACGCACGCCTATGCCTGCGTCTATCGCGACTTCGACTATGCGCTCGGCCCCCGCGCGTCCGTCACCGTAGTGGACGGACGCGCCTTCGCCTACGGCGCGATGGGCCACGCTCACTGCCTCGACGCCGCCACCGGCAAGGTAATCTGGGCGCGCGATCTCGCGGCTGAGTTTGGGGCCAGGATCAACACGTGGGGTGTCACCGGCGCGCCGCTCGTGATCGGCGACCTCGTGATTTTCCAAGCCGGCGGTCCGCCCGACGCGTGTGTCGTCGCGCTCGACGTGAAGACCGGCCGTGAACGCTGGCGCGCGCTCGATGGTCAGGCCTCCTACTCTGCGCCGCGCCTCGTCCGCCTTGGCGACCGCGAGGTCGTGCTCGCGTGGACCGCGTTCTGGCTCGCCGCGCTCGATCCTGCCACC
>JANNEY010000664.1:0-4528 GCA_031379235.1 Opitutaceae bacterium
ATTGCGGCAAGAAGGCTGGCGCGTGGGTAAGCGCCAGGTGCAACGACTCCGCCGAGTGGAAGGACTGCGCGTGCCGCCCGCGAAACGGCGGCTGGCGCGCCGTGGCCATTCGACGGGACTGCCCCCCCAAAGCCACGCACCGCGGCCATGTGTGGACGTGGGACTTCATCGCGGACGCAACCATGCGCGGCGGAGCTTTGCGGATGCTAACGGTGCTCGATGAGCACACTCGCGAGTGCCATGTGCTGCGCGCCGATCGGGCACTCAAGTCAGCCGACGTGATCGCGCTCGTCAAAGGCGCCATCGCCCAATACGGCGCGCCCGAGTTCATCCGCTCGGACAACGGCTCGGAGTTTATCGCCAAGCAGCTCCAGGCGTGGCTCGCAGCGGAAAAAATTAAAACGATCTACATCGAGCCGGCGAGTCCGTGGCAGAATGGGTTCGTCGAATCGTTCCACGGGCGCTTCCGCGACGAGTGCCTCAATCGGGAGCAACTTTGGACGCTCACCGAGGCCCGCGTCGTCATCGAAGACTACCGCATCAAATACAACACCGTGCGGCCGCACAGTAAACTGGGATAAGGGGCACGCCGTCTTCGTCGCCGACTTGCAGCGGATTCATGGCGCTGGCCGTCGGCTCCTGGTCGTCATCGACGACCTCTTCGATGTGACGAGGAACGCCAAGGGCGGCATGGATGAGGCCGTGCTCCACCACGAGGTGCGCACACCGCTCAACCAAATCATCGGCTATGCCGAGATGCTGCAAGAGGTGGCGAGCGATTTGGGCCAGCACGCCGCCAGCGCGGACTTTCAGAAGATTCACTACGCCGCGCGGCAATTACTGGATTTGGTCTTCACCAAATTTCTGCCGGCGGTCGCGCCCGCGGCTCCGGTGCGGGAAAGCGCGACGGTATTTATCCGCCGTGAGGCGCCGGCCGAGCGCCCACAGGCGAACAGTTCCTCGGGCGATATTCTTCTGCCGGTCGAACCCGGGGCGGTGTTGGTCGTCGACGATAATGAAGCGAACCGCGAAATGTTGACCCGCCGGCTGGAGCGACTGGGCCATCGCGTGACCGTGGCAGAGGACGGTTGCCAAGCTCTGGAGAAAATCCGGGCAAGCACGTTCGATCTTATCCTGTTGGATATTCAGATGCCGGTGATGAACGGCCATCAGGTGCTGGCGCAATTGAAGGCGGATCCGGTGCTGCGCTTCCTGCCGGTGATCGTGCTCTCGGCGTCGGACGAGTCGGAGAGCGTCGTCCGCTGCATCCAAATGGGCGCGGAGGATCATCTTCGCAAGCCGTTCGACCCGGTCCTGCTGCAGGCGCGGATTAACGCCAGCCTCGATAAAAAACGGCTCCGTGACCGCGAGGCGCCCTACCTCCGGCAAATCGAAGCGGAGAAACAGCGCACCGACGATTTGCTGCACATCATTTTGCCTAGGAGTGTGGCTGCGGAATTGAAGCTGACGCAGACGGTTGTTCCGCGGCGCCTTGAAAATGTGGGGGTGCTTTTTTGCGACGTCGTTGGCTTCACGGCGTTTTCAGACCGACATCCACCGGAGGAAATTTTAGCGTATCTCCAGACGCTGGTGGAGGCGTTCGAAGACATCGCAGGTCGGCATGGATTGGAAAAAATCAAAACCATTGGCGACGCGTTTATGGCCACGGCCAGCCTGCTGACACCGTCGGATGCCTCCGCGCGGAATTGCGTCGCGTGCGGGCTGGAGTTGATTGCGGCCGCGAAGGCCTGTCCGCCTTACTGGCAAGTGAGGGTGGGGGTCCACGTCGGGCCAGTGGTGGCCGGGGTCGTCGGTCGGAAAAAATATCAATACGATGTTTGGGGCGATTCCGTGAACACGGCCGCCCGGATGGAGCAGGCCGCACCTGCGGGCTCGGTCTGCGTCAACGCTGATACGTGGCGGATCATCGCTCTGTTTTTCAATGGTCACTCGCTGGGACGAATTGCGATTAAGGGTAAAGGGGAGCAGGAAATTTTCCGGATCGTGAGCTGAGGATTGCCTCCGCCGCGTCGGTGCGGTGGCGTGTCGGCATGGGAATGCCGTCGAGCGCACTGCGTCAGAAGTTTTTTGGGATGGTGACCCGCCGTGAGCGGTGGGGCCTTTCGTGGCGTGGGTCTGCGCTTTTGCTGGCGATGCTGGCGCTACTGGCGACTGGGCTTTTTTTTCGCGTCTATCCGTTTTTTGCGGTCACGAATCGGGTCGAATCCCGATTTTTGGTGGTTGAGGGCTGGGTCAATGCCCACGCGATTCGTTTCGCGGCCGATGAATTTAGTTTTGGCGGCTACGAAAGTGTCCTTTCGACCGGCGGTCCCGTCGAAGGCATGGGGGGCTACGTCAATGACTACAGCACCGCGGCCAGCGTCGGGGCCGGGCGCCTCAAGCAGGCCGGAGTGCCCGCGGAAAAAGTCCAGATGGTGCCCTCCCGAATTTCAGCTCGTGACCGCACCTACGGTTCGGCCGTGGCCCTGCGCCGGTGGTTCGAGGAAAACAAGATGCCGTTGACGGCTGTGAATGTCGTGACGGTCGACGTCCATGCGCGGCGCACGCAGTTACTCTTCCAAATGGCACTCGGTCCGAAAGTGAAGGTCGGCATCATTGCGGTGCCCAACGCCGATTATGATGCCGTGAAATGGTGGCGCTACAGCGAAGGCGTGCGGGCGGTTCTCGGGGAATGCATCGCGTATCTCTACGTCAAGTTGTTCTTCTTTCCGTAGGTGCCGGATACGCGAACGTCACGTCGCAGCCCTCAGTTCCAACCAAGGGTGGACCCCGAGGTAACATTTGTGCTCTCTGAACTCTTCCCTATGCACTTTTGCCGCCTGGTTCAAACCGCGCTGGTTGCGCTTACGCTTGGCTATTCTCTCTGCGCCGCTGCACCGGCGACCCCCGCCCGGCCCAACCTCATCGTCATCCTCGTCGATGACATGGGCTTTTCCGACATCGGTTGCTACGGGAGCGAAATCCCCACGCCCAATCTCGACCGCCTTGCCGCCGGGGGCCTGCGCTTCACCCAGTTCTACAACACAGGCCGCTGTTGCCCCACTCGCGCCGCGCTCCTCACCGGACTCTACTCGCACCAGACTGGCGTCGGGGCCATGGTGAACGACGACGGCGCCGCGTTCCCCGGCTACCGCGGTCGCCTTAATGATTCCTGTGTGACCATCGCCGAGGTCCTGAAACCCGCTGGCTATTTTACCGCGATGACGGGCAAGTGGCACGTCGGCCAGGCGGCCGGCGTCGTCCCGTGGAAACGCGGCTTCGATCGCTCGCTCAATGCGGCCGCTGGCGGATTTTACCAGCCGGGCCACGAGCGTTCGAAACTTTTCCTCAACGGCGAAGCACTCGCCGAAGACGATCCACGCCTTGGGAAAAACTGGTATACGACCGACGTCTGGACCGATTTCGGCCTGAAGTTCATCGACGAAGCTCGGGCCGAGAAAAAGCCATTCTTCCTCTACCTCGCGCACAACGCTCCGCACTTTCCGCTCCAAGCCCCCGCCGAGGACATCGCCAAGTTTCGCGGCCGTTACAAAGCCGGCTGGGATATACTTCGCGCCGAACGCTACGCCCGGCAAAAAGCCATGGGTCTGATCGACGCCGCGTGGTCGTTGGCGCCCCGGGCCGACACCGTGAAAGCGTGGGACGCGCTCACGCCGGCTGAGCAGGATCGCTTCGACCACCTTATGGCCGTCTACGCTGCGTGCGTCTACCACATGGATCTCGCCGTGGGCCGCCTCGTCGAGGGACTCCGCGAGCGCGGTGCGCTCGACAACACGCTCCTGTTTTTCATGAGCGACAACGGCGGCAACGCCGAGAGCGGCCCTGATGGCCGCAACAACGGCGATCCCACGGCCGCCACCTCGGCGTGGTATGCCGGTGAGTCCTGGGCCAATCTCGAAAATACGCCTTTCCGCCGCTACAAGCATTTCAACCACGAAGGCGGGATCGCCTCTCCGCTCATCGCCCACTGGCCGGCCGGCATCCCCGCGCGCGGGGAATGGCGCACCCAGCCCGGCCACCTCATCGACGTCATGGCGACGCTGGTCGACGTCGGCGCGGCAAAATATCCGACGCAGTTTGCCGGCCACACCATTTCTCCGCTGGAAGGTCGCAGCCTTGTGCCGGCGTTTACGAATCAACCGATTAGCCGCGAGGCCATTTTCTGGGAGCACGAGGGCAACGCCGCCGTCCGCGTTGGCGATTGGAAGCTCGTGCGCTTTCACCGCGAGGGCGCGTGGGAACTCTACGACCTCAAGACCGACCGCACCGAGCTGCACGACCTCGCGAAAAGCCAGCCGGCCCGCGCCGCCGGACTCGCGGCCCAGTGGGAAGCCTGGGCCCAGCGCGCCCACGTGAAACCGGCGCCCGGCGACAGTCCGGCAGAGAGTGGCACCGGCAAGGCCAAGGGGAAAAATAAAGCGAAGAAAAACGCCAACGAATGAGGCGAGCGCCGCGTTTATCGGCGCGAACCAATGGAGTGCCGTCGGACAACGGAGAAAAATGGGGC
>JANNEY010000666.1:0-13652 GCA_031379235.1 Opitutaceae bacterium
ATCGTCGTTCCAAATGCGGCGGGGTTCGGCGACCCCGCCCTACATCGGAACGGTTCGGCCAGCCGCTTTGGGCCTGGCGCTCTGTTTGATGGGTTAGTTTGGCCGGGCAAAGAACACGATTTCGAGAAAAGGAAACATGGCCCCGCTATACCGATCCTCGATTTCTTGAGCTGTGCTTGGATAGATCGAGAAAGAGCCCTGAGTCCACGTGGTGACGGAGTGTGCCGAGTCGAAAAACACCGGGCTGAGATCGGCTCCGGCTTGCGGCGATCATGACGGTGGACAGCGTCAGCTTTCTTTGATGAATGCCAGCAAGTCCTCTCAATCCCCCCGCCTGCACTACGCATGGATCGTGGCGGGGGTGACGTTTCTCACGCTGCTGGTGGCGGCGGGGGCACGGGCGACGCCGGGGGTTCTGATGCTACCATTTGGAAACGAGTTCCAGTGGAGCCGGGCGAAGGTGTCGTCGATCGTGGGGATAAATATTTTTCTCTACGGACTAATTGGGCCGTTTGCGGCAGCGCTGTATCAGCGGTTCGGGCTCCGACGGGCGATGACGGCGGCGATGGCGCTGCTCAGCGCGGGCTACGGGCTGTCGACCCTGGCGACGCAGTATTGGCAGTTTGTCGTGTTGTGGGGCGGGGTCGTCGGCGCGGGCTCGGGGATGGCGGCGACGGTGCTGGGCGCGGCGGTGGCGAATAAGTGGTTCACGGCGCGGCGCGGCCTCGTGATGGGCGTGCTCACGGCGAGCACGGCGACGGGACAACTTGTATTTCTCCCGTGGCTCGCCTCGGCGGTGTCGGCCGGCGGCTGGCGCGCAGCACCGTGGATCGTGATGGCCGCGACGGCAGCGGCGATGCCGGTGATTTGGTTATTCATGCGCGATGATCCGCGGGATGCGGGCGTGCGGCCGTATGGTGAAAGCGGCGCGCCCGATGCGGTAAAGCCGGTGGCGAATACTGGTAACCCGGCGAGGCGCGCGATCGATGTGCTCGTCGAAGCGGTGCGCGTGCGGGACTTCTGGCTGCTCGCGGGCTCGTTTTTTGTCTGCGGCGCGAGCACGAACGGGCTGATCGGCACGCATTTGATTTCGGCGGCGTTTGACTGCGGGATTCCCGAGGTGCGCGCGGCCGGGCTGCTTGCGATGATGGGACTCTTCGATCTCGTGGGCACGACCGCGAGCGGCTGGCTGAGTGATCGGTTCAACTGCCGTTATTTGCTCTTTGGTTACTACGGCTTGCGCGGGCTTTCGCTGATTTTCCTGCCGCAGGCTCTGCTCGGAGCGGCGGCGGGGCTGGGCGTGTTTGCGGTTTTCTATGGGCTCGACTGGATCGCAACGGTGCCGCCGACGGTGCGGCTCACGGGCGAGGTGTTCGGGCGCGAGAAGGCGAGCATCGTCTTCGGCTGGGTGGCGGCGGCGCACCAAGTGGGCGCGGCTTTTGCGACCTACACGGCCGGTGCGCTGCGAACGGAATCTGGAAGCTACACGGCGGCCTTTGTCGGCGCGGGTGTGCTCTGTGTGATTGCGGCCGTGGGCGTGCTGCCGATTGGGAAACGATCGGTCGTGGCGAACGCGACTGCGTGATTCACTTCGGCCGCTGCCACTCGAACTTGTGCTTGTCGATCCAGCGGTAGTGGTCGGCGTAGCGGAGGCCGGCGGCGGAATTCTCGTCGAGGATGACGGTCGCGCGCGGGTGCTGTTGCAGGGCCGAACCGGGGCAGATTGCCGCGAGCGGGCCCTCGACCATGTGCTCGACGGCGCGGACTTTGGCGGGGCCGAAGGCAAGCAGCAGGCAGCGGCGCGAATCCAAAATCGTGCCCACGCCCATCGTGATGGCGTGCTTGGGCATCGCTTCGAGCGAGCCGAAGACCTCGCTGTTATCCTTTAGTGTCTGTTCAGAAAGAATTTTGATCCACGTGCGCGAACGCAGTGAGCCGGTGGGCTCGTTGAATCCGATGTGGCCGTTGCGGCCGAGGCCGAGCAGCTGGATGTCGATGCCACCGGCGGCGACGATGCGATCCTCATAGGAGCGGCACTCGGCGTGGAGGTTGGCCGCGGTGCCGTTGGGCACGTGCGTGCGCGTGACGTCGATATTGATGTGCCGGAAAAGATTTTCCTGCATGAAATACCAATACGACTGCGGGTGATCGGCGGGCAGCCCGACGTATTCGTCGAGGTTGAACGTGGTGACGCGGCTAAAATCGAGGCCCTCGTTTCGATGCAGACGGATGAGTTCCTGATAGAGCCGCAGTGGCGTGCGGCCGGTAGCGAGGCCCAGCACGGCGTGCGGTTTTTCGCGGACGACGCTGGCGATGATTTTGGCACCGAGCAGGCAACCGATCTCGGCAGAATCGCGGATGAGAACTTCCATGGGGAGAGGATGAACAAACAGCGCGCGGATGGTGCGGGCGTCAACGTTTCAACTTCTCTGTCGGGCAGCCGCAACCGCCGCCACAGCCGGGTTTCTGGCGCAGCCGCACCGCGCGCACGATCAGCCAGATGACGGCGAGCGCAACGACGGCGAGGGCGGCGATGGACTGGAATTTGGATGACATGGAGTGAGGCGGCACCGATCAAAGGCCGAGTGCGCGGCCGCCTTGAAAAACAAGGAAGGAGAGAATCCACGCGGTGCCAGTCATGTAGAGCGTTTGGAAAATAGGCCATTTCCAGCCATTGGTTTCACGTTTCACGACGGCGATGGTGCTCATGCACTGCATCGCGAACACGTAGAAAATCATCAGCGTGAAGCAGACCAGCGGCGTGAAGAGCGGGCGGCCGTCGGGCCATTTCGCGGCGAGCATGGCCTGGCGCAGCGGCGTGGTGTCGTCGTCTTTGGTCTCGGCGTTGAAGACGACGCCCATCGTGGACACAAAAACCTCGCGCGCCGCAAACGAACTGATGAGTCCGATGCCGATCTGCCAATCGAAGCCGAGCGGGGCGATCACGGGTTCGAGCGCGTGGCCGGCGCGACCCGCAAAACTTTGGGCGAGCTGCTGCGTCGGCGTGGCGCCAGCCGGAGCCTTGGGATAGGCCGCGAGAAACCAGAGCACGATGCTGATGCCGAGAATCACGGTGCCGGCGCGGCGGAGGAAAAGCCACCCGCGCTCAAGCATGTGCTGCGCGACGTCTTTCAACCCCGGCAGCCGATACGGCGGCAGTTCCATGATCATCACGGGCGGTGCGCCCTTGAGGAGCGTGCGCTTGAAGAGCCAGGCAAAACCAAACGCGCCGAACGTGCCGAGGGCATACATGAAAACCATAATGCCGACTTTCGTCAGCACGGGCACGCGATCACCCGGCACAAGCGCGGCGATCATCAGCAGATAGACCGGCAGACGCGCCGAGCAGCTCATCAGCGGGGCGACGAGAATGGTGACGAGCCGATCTTTCGGATCCTCGATGGTGCGCGTGGCCATGATGCCAGGAATCGCACACGCGTAGGAACTCAGCAGCGGGATAAAACTTTTCCCGTTGAGGCCGACGCGACTCATCAGCCGATCCATGATGAACGCCGCGCGTGCCATGTAACCCGTGCTTTCAAGCAGACCGATGAAGAAGAATAAGATCAGAATCTGCGGGAGAAAAACAATCACGCCACCCACGCCGGCAATTGCTCCGTCGGTGATGAGATCCCGGAGATCGCCGCTGGGCAGCGCGGACTTCACGGCGTTGGAAAGCGCGGCGACCCGCCCGTCGATGAAGTTCATCGGATACTCTGCGAGCGTGAAGATGCTCAGAAACAGCACAGTCATCACGGCGCCAAGCGTGAGCCAGCCCCAGAGAGGATGCGTGGCGATGGCGTCGATCTTATCCGAGGGTGTCGGTCCGGTGTGATCCGCGGGAGTGACGACCCGCGCGCAAATGTTTCCAATCACTGCGTAGCGGGAGTTGACGAGCGTGCCGGCCCAGTCGGTCCCCTCCCCTTCCCAACGGCGTTGCCAGCTGCGGAGAATTTCCGTCGTGCGCGCGCCGAGCGGCGCCGAGCCGGCGACGCGCACCGAATCCTGATCGGTGAGAAGCAGGAGCGCCTCGGCGCGCGCGATGAGCGGCGCCTTGCGATCATTGGCGATGAGCGAGGCCTGCAATTCGGCGACCGCAGGCGCGATGGGCGCGGGGATCGCCCAAGCGTGGCGGGAGAGCGGCAATTCGGCGCGGCTCATCGCGAGCTTCAGATCGATCACACCCTTGCCGTTGATTGCTTCGCACGGAATCACCGGGATACCGAGGTCCTGCTCCAGTTGCGTGGCCCGCACGCGGAGGCCGGCGCGCACGGCGACGTCCATCATATTGAGAACGAGGATCACTGGTCGGCCGAGATCGAGAATCTGATGAACGAGATAGAGATTTCGCTCGAGGTTCGTCGCATCGACAATGCAGAGAATCCGATCGGGCTGCGGTGTATCGGCGCGTCGTCCGAGGAGCACATCGCGCGTGACGGCTTCGTCGGGCGAACGCGCCGCAAGCGAATACGCACCCGGTAAATCGATCACCGTGATGGGCTGACCGTGTTGCGAGTAGGCGGTGCCGATTTTTTTTTCGACGGTGACGCCCGGATAATTGCCGACCTTTTGTTTCAGGCCGGTGAGAGCATTGAAGAGCGTGCTCTTACCGCAGTTTGGATTGCCAACGAGGGCGTAAACCGGGGTGCGCGCGGGTGCGGCGCCGGTGCTGGCGGTGATGTGCGCAGGAAGATTCATCGCTACGCGGCCGGTTCGACAAGAATTTCGGCGGCTTCCGCCTTGCGCATAGTGAGGTGATATCCGCGCACTTTTAGTTCTAGAGGATCGCCGAGTGGCGC
Organism: Opitutaceae bacterium; assembly: GCA_031379235.1. Lineage (GTDB taxonomy): Bacteria > Verrucomicrobiota > Verrucomicrobiia > Opitutales > Opitutaceae > ER46. The sequence continues at coordinate 4,800 of JANNEY010000666.1, forward strand.
GGTGCGCACGAGGGTGACACGAGTGCCGGTGACGAGACCCATTTCTCGGAGGCGCAAGAACGCGGCGCCCGCTTTAGGAAATTCGCGGACGACAGCCGAGGCGCCGACGGCGAGTTCGGAGAGCTTCATGGCAACGAACAGCCGTTGGTTAACGGCCGCCGATTTGCTCGACCATAATGCCCATCGCAGCGGCGTGGCTCAGAGCGATGCGGGTGCCGTTGATTTGGCAGATGAAGGGGCCGCGGCCACTGATCTTGGTCACGTAGGCTGATTCGCCGAATCCCATTTCGCGCACGCGCTGGCAGAAGTTCGCATCGCCCGTGAGTTCCCGCACACATCCAATTTCACCAGCGGGGAGCTGGCAAAGCGGTATGGGAGGATTTAGCGGCGTGGCGGGCATCTAGAGCGGAGAGACGGCGTAATTGAGACTCGGTTTCAGTAAGGGTGCAAGAAAAAGGCCCGTTGGCAGCAAAGCCAGACGAGCCTTGGATAGAATGAAGAACTTAGCGTCGGCGGCGTTTGACGGCGAGTTGCACGCCCGAGTAGCGGACGAGGCTTTGCAGGTGCTCGTATTGCTGTGGGTCGAGATGTTTAGCGGCTTCGAGCTCCTTTTGCGCGCGGTTGAGCGCCTCTTCCACCACCTTCTCGTCGATCTTTTCCTCGGTGATCGCGTGCTCAGCCAAAATGTGAACGCGGTCACCCTCGACTTCGACGAAGCCACCGCTGACGGCGAGGAGTTGAGACGTGGTCCCTTTGGTGACGCGCAATTCCCCATGCTCGACCTGCGCGAGCAACGGGATGTGACCGGGCAGAATACCGACCTCGCCGTCCACCGTCGGAATAACGACGGTGTCGATCGTGTCGGAATAGACGCGAGCGTCGGGCGTGACGATTTCCAGAGTGAGGGGCATAGCGATCAGGCCTTCTTGGAAGCGGCGAGCACCTCATCGATGCCACCCTTCATGTAGAAGTCACCCTCGGCGACGTCATCAAGTTGGCCGTCGAGAATCATCTTGAAGCCGCGGATCGTCTCCTTGACGGGAACAATCTTGCCGGGCGAACCAGTGAACACTTCGGCGACATTAAACGGCTGCGAAAGGAAACGCTGGATCTTACGCGCCCGATAAACGGTCTGCTTGTCCTCGGGGGATAGCTCGTCGAGACCGAGAATCGCGATGATGTCTTGAAGATCTTTGTAGCGCTGGAGCACACGCTGCACTTCGCGGGCGACCTTGTAGTGTTCTTCGCCGACGATATCGGCCTGAAGGGCCTTTGAGACGGACGAGAGTGGATCGACGGCAGGATAAATGCCGAGTTCGGCGATGGAGCGCTCCAACACGATCGTCGAGTCCAAGTGAGCAAACGTGTTCGCGGGTGCCGGGTCGGTGAGATCGTCCGCGGGCACATAGACGGCTTGGAAGGAGGTGATGGAACCCTTCTTCGTCGAAGTGATGCGCTCTTGGAGCTGGCCCATTTCGTTGGCGAGCGTGGGCTGATAACCGACGGCCGACGGTGAGCGGCCCAGAAGCGCGGACACTTCGGAACCGGCCTGCGAGAAACGGAAAATATTATCGACGAAGAGGAGCACGTCCTGATTTTTTTCGTCACGGAAATATTCCGTCATGGCGAGCGCGGAGAGCGCCACGCGCATACGCGCGCCTGGCGGCTCGTTCATCTGGCCGTAGACGAGCGCAACCTTCGACTTCGAAAGATCCTTTTGATCGATGACGCCGGCCTCGGACATTTAGTGGTAAAGATCGTTGCCCTCGCGGGAGCGCTCACCCACCCCGGCAAACACCGAGTAACCGCCGTGCGTCTTGGCGATATTGTTGATGAGTTCCATGATGACGACGGTCTTACCGACGCCAGCACCGCCGAACGCTCCGACTTTACCACCCTTCGTGAACGGCGCGATGAGATCGATGACTTTGATGCCCGTTTCGAGAATGTTGGCCTTGGTGTCCTGATCGACGAGCGCAGGAGCCGCACGGTGGATCGGATACTTCTTGTCGAAGTTGACCGGGCCCTTGCCGTCAACCGGGTTGCCCGTGACGTCGAAGATGCGGCCGAGCACGCCGGCGCCAACCGGCACAGAGATGGGCGCGCCGGTATCAGAAACAGACATGCCGCGCACGAGACCTTCAGAGGAAGACATCGCAATCGTGCGGGCCACGCCGCCGCCGAGATGCTGTTGGATCTCAAGGGTCAGGCTTTGCTTCGCGCCCGCGGCGGTGAAGTCGACAGTCAGCGCCTGATAAATCGGCGGGATGGAATTTTCGCCGAACTGAACGTCAACGACGGGGCCGATGACTTGAACGATTTTGCCGGTGTTCATTTTTGAAAGGGTCGAGGGTCGGAGCGTGAAAATAGAAGTGGACTAGGCCGTGAACTGCGCGGCGGCGATCTCGAGGATCTCCTGTGTGATCGCCGCCTGGCGGGCCTTGTTGTATTCGAGAGTGAGGTCGCCGAGGAGTTTCGTGGCGTTGTCTTTCGCGGTCTTCATCGCGACCATGCGGGCGCTGTGCTCGGAGGCCTTGGCGTCGAGCACTTGCTGGTGAATCTCGCGATTCACGTAAAGCGGCAGGAGCGAGTTCAGCACGGTTTCGGCGTCCGGCTCGAAAATCATCTGCTGTTCACTCGGGTTCAAACTGGTGGTGGCACCAGTGCCCGCATCAGATTTCAGATCGGCAATCACGTCTTTCACGCTGGAGAGCGGGAGCAGCGGGAGTAACGTCGGAACTTGGACAAGGGTATTGCGGAAGCGCGGCCAGAGAATTTCCACAGTGTCGACGACGCCATCGAGGAACTGTTTCACCATGAACTCGGAGACGACCTTCACTTCGGCAAACGCCACACGGTCCGTGACGCTGAAATCCGCGAGTAGCTGACGGTGAGTGCGCGCGATGAATTGCGCGCCCTTGCGGCCGACGGCGACGTATTTCGCCGGAGTCTTAATCTCCGTGACGACCTTGAAGAGATTGGCGTTGAGTGGACCGGCCAAGCCTTTGTCGGAGGTGACGAGAATGATGCCGCGCGTCTTTACCTCGCGTCGGATCAAGAAGGGATGGTGAGCTTCTTCGACTCGATCCGAGAGGGCCGCGAGCATCCGGGCCATCAACTCGGCGTAGGGCCGGCCGGCGAGCGCAGCCTGCTGCGCCTTCTTCATCTTCGAAGCCGCGACCAGCTCCATCGCCTTGGTGATCTGGCGGGTGTTCTTAACCGACTTGATGCGTCGGCGGATGTCGCGGGTGGAAGCCACAGGAAGAGAGGAAAATTATCGCGGAAACGCGGAAGGGCGGAGAGGCAGAAAACTCAGGCGGAGAAACTGCCCTTCCACTCGTCACACGCGGCCTGGAGTTTTGCCTCGATATCCTTGTCGAGGGCGGCCTTCGTGCGGATTTCGGTGAGCAGCGCATCTTTGCGCGTCGCGAAGAATTCCTTCATCGACTGCGCAGCGGCGACGACCTTACGGGTGTCGATGGCGTCGAAGAGGCCCTTCTGCATCGCGAAGAGAATGGCGACCTGCAGTTCGATTGGCACAGGGCTCAACGCGGGCTGTTTGAACAGCTCGACGATGCGCGCGCCACGTTCCAGCTGGGCCTTGGTCTTGGCATCAAGATCAGAACCGAACTGGGCGAAGGCGGCGAGCTCACGGAACTGCGCGAGTTCGCCCTTCAGTTTGCCGCCGACTTGTTTCGTGGCCTTGATTTGCGCGGCGGAACCCACGCGCGAGACGGACAGACCGACCGACACGGCGGGACGGATACCTTGGTTGAAAAGATCTGTTTCAAGGAAGATCTGACCGTCGGTGATCGAGATGACGTTCGTCGGTATGTAGGCCGACACGTCGCCGGCCTGGGTCTCGATGATCGGGAGCGCGGTGAGCGAGCCTTTGCCGTCGAGGCGGGCGGAACGTTCTAGGAGGCGTGAGTGTAGATAGAATACGTCACCGGGATATGCCTCACGGCCGGAGGGACGTTTCAGAATCAGCGAAATTTGGCGGTAAGCGACGGCGTGTTTCGAAAGATCGTCGTAGACGATGAGGGCATCGAGGCCATTTTCCATGAACCACTCGCCCATCGCGGCGCCAGAGAAAGGGGCGATGTATTGATTGGCGGGATTGTCGGCGGCGGGAGCCGCGACGATGATGGTGAACTCCAGCGCGCCGGCACCTTCCAACGCGGCGATCGTGCGGACGATATTGGAGTTCTTCTGGCCGACGGCGACGTAGATGGAATAAACCGGACGGAATTTCGGATCGCCGCTTGCGAGCCCGACTTTGTTGATCTTCGCCTGATTGATGATCGTATCGATCGCGATGGTGGTCTTGCCGGTGCCGCGGTCACCGATGATGAGTTCGCGCTGACCCCGACCGATAGGGATCATGGAATCGATCGCCATGATGCCGGTGAAGAGCGGTTGGGAGACGGATTTGCGGACGATGATGCCAGGCGCGATTTTTTCGACGGGATAAAATTCCTGGGCGGCGATCGGACCCTTGCCATCAACGGGATTGCCGAGCGCATCGACTGCGCGACCTAGGAGCGCCTTGCCTACGGGCACGGAAAGGAGCTTGCCGGTGGTCTGGACTTCGTCGCCCTCCTTGAGTTTCGAGACGTCACCGAGCACGACGCAGCCGACTTCGTCTTCTTCAAGGTTGAGTGCGATACCGATGGCACCACCGGGGAATTGCACCATCTCGTTATACATCACCTCGGAAAGGCCATCGATTTTGGCGACGCCGTCGGCGACCGTGCGGATATTGCCGGTGTTCTTCTTGACGGCCTTGCTGGAGAGCTTGGCGATCTGCTGTTCGATTTGGTCGAGGACGGTGCTCATCGCGGAAAAGAGAGACTGGAATGCGGAGGGTTTGGAAAGGGATTAGACAGCGGCCGCGAGGTTCGCGAGCTGACCGGAAACAGAAGACTCGTAAACATCGTCTCCAACACGGACGCGCAGGCCGGCGAGAAGCGCATCGTTGCGCTTGGCGACACTGGCGATCGGGCGGGAGTATTTCTTCGTCATCGCGGCGGCGATGGTTGCGAGGACGGAATCATGGACCGAACCGGCGTGCTCCACGACGGCGCGACCGCGTGCAACTTCGGCGGCGACAAGACGGGCGTAAACTTTGAGCACGGCGATGGAATGCGCGGGCCGGTGTTTTTCAACGTAAGCAAGAACTCCGGATACGCGGTCCGCGGACAAAGCACCATCGACAACGCTCAGTTTGAAAAACTGGCGGGCGAGGAGTTGAATCTGTTTTTTTCCGGAAGCCATCGCGGGACTTAGTCTGTAGGGAAACGAGGAACGCCTCTTCAGACGTTGGTGAGCTCCCGGCCGGCAGCCTCGTTGTAGGCGGCGCGATCGGCGTCGGTGAGTTTCTTGGCAAGGACCCGCTCGGTCGTCGTGACCACGAGGCGGGCAATTTCGGTGCGAGCGGCGGCGAGCATTTTCTTGTGCTCGAGCTCGATGGCCTGCTGCGCCTTCGTGAGCAGGTCGTTCGATTTCGCGGCGGCTTCCTGCGTTTGACGGTCGAGAAAGTCCTTCGCGGTCTTGCGGGCGTCTTCGACGATGCGCGAGGCTTCGAGGTTCGCCTTTTTCACAATGGCGGAGCTTTCCTGCGCGGCCGCGGTGAGTTTGGTTTGCATCTCTTCCGCGTGCCTGATGCCGGAGGCGATCTTGGCGTTGCGTTCTTCCATCGTCGCCGTGACGGGCTTGATGCCGAACTTGTAGAGAACGACGATGACGATGAGGAAACTGATGAGCTGAAAAACGACGAATTTCGGCTCGACGCCAAAGTGCTCGAACGTCTGCCGCAGGTCCTCGATTGGACCGGACGGCGCGGCGTGTTCCACGGCAGCGGCTAGGAAGAGTGGCAACGTCATGGCGTAAGTTTTTGGAAAGGGTTGGCCGCGCGAGCCGGTCGCGCAGCCAAAGGGAAACGATTACTTGCCGAGGAACAGCGCGAGAATGCCGAGGCCTTCCGCGAGGGCCATGCCGATGATGGCTTGGACGAGAACTTTGCCCGAAGCGCCGGGATTGCGGCCGACAGCCTCGGCGGCCTTGAGGCCGATGAGTCCGACGCCGATGGCGGCGCCGAGGAGACCGAAGGCGCTCGTGATATTGCCTTGGATTTCAGCGATGGTGGTGATCATGGATGTATGTGTTTTTGGTTGGAGTTCCGTCGTGCGCACTCTGGGCACGCTCCCGACGGGAAATTGTCAGTGGTGGGTCGGATTGTTGTCGCCGTGCTTATCATCATGCGCGTGGTCGTCGCCGTGATTTACCAGAAGGCCGATGTAGACAGAGGTCAGAAGCGTGAAGACTAGGGCCTGAATGAGGCCGACGAGTAGCTCCATGAAATAGAATACGAAAAAGAAACCAGTGCCGTGCAAAAGGTTTTCTCCGCCGAAGACGTTACCGAAGAGACGAACCGAAAGCGTGAAGGGTCGAATGGCGATCGAGAAGACTTCGATGAGTCCGACGACCAAAAAAACCAAAGAGAGAACGGGATACAGCCAGCCGGGTGTTTCCGACTTTTCAGCTTTGTTACCGAAGAGATCTTTGACGATGATTGCGGGTCCGGCGAATTTGAGAACGATGATTAACCACGCGCCAAAGGAGACGGCAGCGAGCGCAATCGTGCCGTTGAAGTCCGAATTGAACGGGCGAATTAAGGGCCGGCTCAGGTGAAAGTGGCCGTCTACGTCATGTCCCCATCCCACGGTGCCAACGCCGGGGATTAGCCCCATCCAATTATGAAAAAGGATGAAGATGAAAAAAGTGATGAGGATTGGGAAGGCGGTCGGAAAAGCGCGTTTGCCGATGATGGGTTCGAAAATATCGCGGAGAGCCTCGATGAGTGACTCGATCACAGCTTGACCCTTGGAGGGAACAACCGACGGCTTGCCGACTAGCCACAACACGAAGAGGACGAGCAATGCCGAGATGATCCAACCCGTCACCATGCTGCTCGTTACGGAGAAACCGCCGACATCGAAGCGAGCGGCACTGGGTGCCACGCCTTCGTCACCTGCGGCAAACAGCGGAGAGCTGAGGGCGAAGGCGAAAATGACTTGGACGAGTTGTTGAACGCGGAGCATGCGTGCGCGAGGCGATTGAAAGAGAAGGAGCGCAGAACAAAGGCCCCCACCCCACCCTCCGTCAACCCCTGAAATTGTGTGGCACCAAAAGCGATGGGCGAAATAAGCCATCGAAGGAATTTTCGTCGCGCAGCTTATGGCCGCAGCCGAGCAATAAGTGATTGGTGGCTCGTGGCGCGATGCTGGAAGACTGTTTCGTATTCGAACGGCCACGGCTCTTCGACCCGACGCCAGCGCTCGTGCTGATCTACGACAGCTGAAGCCTCGTTGAAATACGGTTCGAAGTCGGTTCTGAAGCAGAGTCGGCAGTCTGTTGTCGCATGGTTAGCAGCCAAAGTGAGAAAAGTTGGCTGTAGGATCCGGTGCTTGTGATGGCGCATCTTTGGCCAAGGATCGGGGAAAAGAATAAAGAGTTCCGAATAGAGAAATTCGGCGGGTAGGGTCTGAAAAAATTGACCGATCTCGGCTCGAATGAAGTGGAGGTTGGCTAGTTTTGCGCGCTCGCGCTTTCGTTGCGCTCGCGCGATTCGTTCCCCGACGCGATCGACGCCGATGCATGTTTTCTCGGGATTCGCTTCGGCGTATGCTGTCAAGTAATGGCCATGGCCACATCCGACCTCCAATACAAACGGCCTTGGGCCAGACAAGGCGCGGAGAATCAGGGCGCTAAGCTCATATCGGCGGACCTCCTGCAGTGCCAGGTAGGCAGAGCTAGGTGGATTGTTGGTCATGGGTCTGTGCTGGTTCCGTTGGCTGTCGAGTTTGAGCGACGAGCCGCTTCGATTGTGACTAGCAAAAGGCTGATGTCTGAGGGACTTACGCCGCTGACGCGAAGTGCCTGAGCAAGGGTATGTGGTTGAAGACGGTTTAGTTTTTGAGCACTCTCTGATTTTAAGCCACTGATAGATAAGAAGTTGAAATTCTTGGGGATATTAATGTTTTCCAGCTGTGATAGTTTTTCTACTTGGCGGGCTTCTCGAGCCAAATAGCCTTGGTAGCCAACTTGATAAATAACCTCGTTTTGCACCGCAGTTGACTCCATCTGAAACCCCTCTGGCATTGTTTTGGTGGCGCGGTCGCGCCTAACTGCTTGAGCCCAAAGCCCTCCGTCATGGGATCGAGTGGTTTCGAACTTCGTTACCCACGATTGGATGCGTCGACGCTTCGCTGAAATTCGATCCAACCTAATGTTTGGAAGTAGTTGATGGTTGCGCGCGTGATGTTCTAGCCGCAATTCTGCACTAGCGTGGTTGAAAAGGAGCCGATGCTCGGCTCGACTTGTAAACATACGATAAGGCTCATCGGTGCCCTTTGTTACAAGGTCATCAATTAGAACACCTATATATCCTTCGTGCCGGCGCAATACGAGAGGACTTCGCTCTCGCACCTTGTTCACCGCGTTCACACCTGCGATTAAGCCTTGTGCTGCCGCTTCTTCGTAGCCTGACGTGCCGTTAATTTGGCCGGCAAAGAAAAGCCCTTGAACGATCTTGGATTCGAGCGACTCGTGAAGCTGTGTAGGTGGAGCGAAATCATATTCCACGGCGTAAGCTGGGCGCAGCAACGTAGCTTTTTCGAGACCTGGAATGCTTTGGACCATTCGGATTTGAATGTCGAATGGCAGGCTTGTCGACAGACCGTTGACATAGAATTCGTTAGTTGTTCGGCCCTCCGGCTCTAAGAAAAGCAGATGCCGCGGCTTGTCGGCGAACCTCACGAATTTATCCTCGATGCTTGGGCAATATCTTGG
>JANNEY010000667.1:0-12167 GCA_031379235.1 Opitutaceae bacterium
CCTGCACGCCATCGGGGGCTGGGGCGAACTCGCCAAAAAAGTGCCGGCGCGCATGTTCGATCTGCTGGGCGCGAGCGGCACGGATCAGTTTTCCGTCGTGGCGCTGGCGGCCATTCTGCTCGTGAGCATCGTGCAAAACGCCGGGCTCAGCCATAACATGGGCATCTGCGGCTCGGCGAAAAACGAGTTTGCGGCGCGCACGGGGGTCTCGGGCACTTACTTGAAGCGGCTCATGATTATCATGTGGTCGGTCGCGGGACTGATCGCGGTGGCGCTGTTTGGGCCGGGCGGGCTCTCGGATCCGGACGCGGCGTGGGGGCGGATGTCCAACGTGCTGCTCAGCCCGGGGCTCATCGGCTTGATGCTGGCGGGCGTGCTGGCGGGCACGATGTCGACTCTGGCGGCCAAGGCGCTGGCGATTTCCTCGCTCTTTGTGCGCAACGTCTATCGCCAGATTTGGCCGGACATCTCACAGGCCCAGGGCGTCTTCTACGCGCGTTGCACCATCGTCGCGGTGCTCGTGCTCGGCACCGTTTCGGCGTGGTTGATGCGCGACTTCTTCTCGATCGTGAATCTCGTGCTGACGGTGAATCTGCCGTTTGGCGCCGCGGTGTTGCTGACGTTTTTCTGGCGGCGGCTGACTGCGCCGGCGGTCTGGTGCTGTGTCGTGCTCACCTCGCTCGTGGTGCTGGTCGTGCCTTGGACGGCGTCGCAGGTGCCGGCGCTTCGGGCGAATGCGGATCTCACGCAGGTGGCGGCGGTGACGGGGGGCTCACCGGTGCCGGTGTATTTTAGCAAGGTCGTGCGCGTGCGCCCCGACGATCCGGCGAGCCCGTTGGTGGCGGCGGGCGGGTTGAACCGCTTCAACGTCGAGTGCTGGCTGCTGGGCAAGGCAGGCGTTGACGTGGCGGTGTTGTCGAAGACCCAGCGCGTCACACTCCAATTTTTCTTCGATGGGCTGTTTCCGTTTGTCGTCCTTATCGTTGCGAGCCTGCTCACGCGTGCCTCCGATCCCGTGCGGGTCGCACAGTTCTACGGGCGGATGAAGACACCGGTTGGTGAGACGCCGGAACTTGAGGCGGCGGCCTTGGCGGAAACGCTGCGTCAGCCGGCGCGCTTTGATCACACGAAGCTGTTTCCGCGTTCGGCGTGGGAGTTTTGCCGCTGGGACCGGGTAGACACCATTGGTTTCATCGTTTGCTGTGCGTTGTCGGCCGCGATCGTGGGATTGTTTTTGATGGTCTTGAAATCCGCGGCGACGTGAACGCGCGCTTACGACGCGCACCGGGTGGTGCCCCCCGCCTACAGTCTGGGCACGCTCCGCCTCGGGATTTTTAGTCTCGGCAACTTTGACCGCGGACGCTCGTCTCATCGCATCATGAAACCGGCTTTCGTCGCTATTGCCTTTACCTTCCTTCTTGCCGGTCTGGGACGGGCCGCGCAGGAAAAACCGGCGGCCGATGGCGTTATCGTCGAGCTGCCGAAGTTCGTTGTGACGGACTCGCGCGAACTGGCCCCGCCGGAGCAGTGGCGCTACGGCACGATGCCCGGCTTCGAGGTGCTGAGTAACGCTTCGGTCAAGGGCACGCAGCGTCTGTTGCGCGACTTCGACATGTTTCGCCAGGCGCTCTCCCTCATCTGGCCGATGCCGCAGCGGATCTCGCAGCCGACTGCGCTCATCATCTGTGGCAAGGGCGCGAAGTTCGACAAATTCATCCCCGGGGGAAAGATCTCCGTTGATACGGCGTTCGCCAGCCTCTTCCTGAAAAAAGCCACGCAGACCGCCATCGTGATCGATCTGGAATCGACGACGCTCAACGTCCTCGATCTCGGCAACAGCGACGCCGGCACGGACAACAGCACCATCTCCGTCGAGCATGACAAACAGCTCTACCGCGAATATGTCCGCTATCTGCTGAGCAACAATGAACCGCGCCTGCCGGCGTGGTTCGAGGAGGGGCTGTCCCAAATCATCATGCGGATGCAGGTCGACAAGCGCTACATCGAGTTCGCGAAGCTTGAGGATCCGAACACCGTCTCCGCCGCTGCCGGCATGATTGCCCAGATCAACGAACTCAACGCCGCCGCGGGCGGCGAGGACGGCGATGCTGCCACGCTCGCCGGCGCGCCCGCCGAAGATCGGGATTTCCCCGCGGCCCTCCGCCGCCGGGCATTGCTGCCACTGCAAAAATTTTTCGAGGTCGCGCATGATTCGCCCGAGGCGACGAATACCCTCGGAAACAACCGCTGGGGCAAGCAGGCCTACGCGTTCGTCCACCTGTGCCTCTACGGCTACAAGGGAAAATACCAGAAGCAGTTCATGGCTTTCCTCCAGCGCTCCGCGCGCGAACCGGTGACGGAGGCGATGTTCAAGGAATGTTTCCGCTTCTCGAAGGGCAAGGGGAAGGACGGGCAGGAGACTTTCAGGGAAATGAGCTACAAAGACATGCTCATGGAGATTCGCAGCTACTGCGATTTCACCGTCTATGAGGCGAAAATATTCAAGGCGACGGGCAAGGAAGACCTCGTCATCCCGCCGAAGCCGCTTGAGCTGCGCGAGGCCACGCAATCCGAAATCGGGCGAATCAAAGGCGAAACGCTCGTTCTCGCCGGCCACGACAAACTGGCGCGTGCCGAACTGATCGCGCCCTACCAACGCGGCGAACGCGAAGCCGATCTCCTTGCCGCCCTCGGCCTCTACGAACGCGCGCACGAGGAACCAGAGCGCGGGCGGAAATTCCTCGAGGCGGCTTTTGCGGCGAAGACCAAGCGCCCCGACGCCGGCCTCGAACTCGCCCGCCTCCGCTACGCTGACGCCAACGCGAAACCGGCGGGGGCTGGTGGAGCGCTCTCCGCGGCGCAGACCGCCGCAATTATCGAGCCGCTGGTCGCCGTCCGCCGCAGCCCGCCGCATCTGCCCGCCCTCTATGAACTCGTGGCCGACACTTGGATGCGCAGCGAGGCCAAGCCCAAGCGCGACGACGTGATGGTGTTGATCGACGGGGCGCAGCTTTTCCCGACGCGGATGAAACTCATCTACGTCGCGGCCAGTTTCGCGGCCGACGTGAACGAACTCCAGGCGGCGCACGCTCTGGCCGACCACGGGATCAAATACACCGCCGATCCCTCCGGGAAAAAACGCTTTGCCGATTTGAAGGCGGCGCTGCCACCCGCCCCGCCGTCGGCCGAACCGCCGCCCGACACGAAGGCGCTGCCGGCACCAAAGAAGAAATGACCAGCTGCCGCCTGCGTTTCCCATGCGTTGTCACTCTGAAAGAAGTAAAATATCCTGTATGAGCCCCGCGGGCGGAAATCGCCGCCAATTCTTCGTTGCGCTCCGAGTGACGGGAATTTTTGCATTCCTCTGCGCTGCGCCGTGTCTGCGCGCGGCCGAGTCGAAGGCGCCGGCCGGCATCATTATCGAGCTGCCGAAGTTCGAGGTCACGGACAGCCGGCTCCTGCCGCCGCCGGAGAAATGGCTCTACGCCGAGATTCCCGGTTTCGAAATTCTCTCGCGCATCTCGGAGCGCGAGTCGAAGCGCTTCGTGCGCGACTTCCTCCTCCTCCAGAGTGTGATTACGGAGATCATGCCAGGGTTGTTGCGCGGTCAGACCCCCGTGCCGACGTTGCTCATTTTGTGTGGGGGGCGCGGCAAGGGCTTCGATGAATTCCTGCCCACGGAGCTTTCCGACGAGCGTTACGGCACCAACAGCCTCTTTTTCAAATCGCCAGAGCGTTCCGCGATCGTGATCGATTTTGCTCTCAACGAACTCGACGTCGGCGGCGACACACGGCTTGAGGCCGATCCCTACCGCGCGTTTTACGCGGCGTATTTTCGCTTTCTGATTCGCCGGCAGGTCGGCGATAAAGCGCCGCCCTGGTTCGAAGAGGGCCTGGTGCAACTCTTCGCCGCGACCGAGTTCGACAAGAAGACGATTACCTTTGCCCAAATCGGCGATGGCTTCGGCGCGGAGAAGGTCGGTGATTTCAACCGCATGCTGCACCAGCGCGCCATCATGCCGTTCGGCGAAATGCTTGCGGCGCAGGGCCCGCGCAATCGGTCGGCGTTCTGGTCGGCGCAGTGTTATGCGTTTGTGCATTACTGCCTCTACGGTATCGGGCAAAAAAACCAGCGACCGTTCATCACCTACGTTTACAAACTCGCCGAACAGGAGCCCACGGAGGAATTGTTCAAGGAATGCTTTAAGAAAACCTACAAGCAGTTTGCGACGGAGCTGCGCGGCTACATCGATTTCACGGCGAGCAAGAAAATCGAGTTTCGGGCCAAGAAGGGCCAGTCGCTGCCCGAACCCCCAGCGGTAGCGCTTCGTGCCGCGCCGGATGCCGACGTGGGCCGGATCAAGGGCGAGGTGCTCCGCCTCGGTGGGCACGGCGTCGATGCGCACAACACGCTCATTGCGCCCTATGTCCGAGGTGAGCGTGACGCTCGGCTCCTCGCTGCGCTGGGGCTGGATGAAGTTCTCGCGGGCGACGACGCGCGCGCGCGGAAATTCCTCGAAGCCGCGGCCGGCGGAAAGGTCGAGCGGGCTCGCGCTTACCTTGAGCTTGCTCGGCTCCGTCTCGTCGAGGCTCGCACCAAGCTCAAAGCCTCCGAAACTGGGCTGGATCCTGATCAAATGAGTCACGTGCTCACGCCGTTGTTCACGGCCCGCAGCCAGCCGCCGCCGCTTGCCGGCGTCTATTCCCTCATCGCCGAAACATGGTCGCTTTCGGCGGCGCCGCCGCAGGCGGAGCATCTGGCCGTCGTCGTCGAGGGCGTGAAACTCTTTCCCCGTGACACCGCGTTGCTCATGCAGGCCACCCTGCTGGCGGCGAAGCGCGGGTTTCCCGCCGAGGCCAAGGCGCTCGCCGAGCGGGGCGTGAAAATCGCGAAGGAGCCCGCCGAGCAAGATCGCTTTCGCCTGATCGCGTCGGCCTTCGAGCGCGATGCCGACCCGGTCGCGCCGGCCGGGCCCGAGCCGGTCAAAAAGGCGGAGTCGTTCATCTTGAAGCCGCAATGATCCGCAAGGCGTTCGTCATGTCGGTGCATCCTAGCCATGAGGGCGAATACGAACGCCGGCACCGCCCGATTTGGCCCGAGCTAGAAGCGGTGCTCAAGGCCCATGGGGTGCACAACTATTCCATCTTCCTCCACGAAGAAACGCGCCAGCTCTTCGCCTACGCCGAAATCGAGGACGAAGCCCGCTGGGCCGCGATCGCGCAGACGGAAGTCTGCCAGCGCTGGTGGAAGCACATGGGTGACGTGATGCCGAGTAACGCGGACCACAGCCCGGTCGCCCGCGGGTTACGCGAGGTGTTTCACTTGGGCTAGTCCGTTGCCGAGTGATAAATCGCGGCACAAAAAAGGCAGGGCTTTCGCCCTGCCCTGGGAAACAGGATTGTTGGAAAGCGGGACGATTAGAGCTTACGACGGAGCGCAGCCAATCCGGCGACGGCCAAGAACAGAAGGCCGGCGGTGGAACCCGCGTCGGGAACTCCAGGAGTGCCGGTATCGACGGTGAGGAAATCGTAGTAAACCGAATTTGGGAAACTCGATGATCCCCCATTCATGACGATCGACATAATGGAAGCCCCGCCCGTAGAGACCGTCGCAAAGTTGAAACCGGTCGGACTGTTGGCCAAGACGACAGAACTCGTTCCCAGCAATGTGCCCGATCCACCCACCCCGGAGTAGGCACTGATGGTAAGGGTATCGATGTCCGAGGGAGCAAAATCCCCCATGGCCACCGAAATGCTTGAGAGAAGAGCACTGAAATCGACGACGAAAGCACCGCCACCCACAGCGCCGAACGGATCCAGCGAGCGGCTGCCGAATGCCGGCGTCGAACCGCTGATATCGGAAATGCCGAAAATGCTTCCGCCCACGCGGGTGATGGTTGCGGTGACGCCGCCGCTGCTCACCGACAAGGTCGTCAGACCTGAGGAGATGGATGAGCTTTCGAAATCAAAAGTCACAATGGCGGCGGGTAGTGACACCGAAGTGAGGGCGCAGAGGGCAAGAATTTTTAGATGCTTCACGGGCGATATGGATTCTGCGGTTTTGGGGGACTACGGTTTGAAGACTACTGTTGATTTAATGGATAGCGAGTGGTGAGCCAAGCGCGCGACACCGCCAGCGACAGCTCGTTTGTATATTGATGCCCAATTCGATGCGTCAGAAAGATTCAAATGACGGGGCGCTACAGAACGAGCTGCCCGCGAACTTTCTGTAAGAAAAGCCGACGTGAATGTCGCCTTTCCGACACTGGGGCAAAACTCCGAGACGAAATCTGTTCATGAACAGCCCGGTGGGGCGACGTCTGCCAGTGGGAGATTAGTTACTTAAGCCAAGGCGCGAGGGAGAGCTTCTGTTCACGGATCTGCCCGGCGGCCAGCGCCGCGACTTGTTTCGCGCCGGCGTCGACAAAGTGCGTGTCGTCCTTTCTTCCGGCGGAAATTTTTTCGAATTTCCCCGGCTCGATCCACATGAAGAATTTTTTTGACGGCTCGTCGCCCGCAGCTTGTAGCCACTGGTTTGTCGCCGTCGTGAGATCGAGGAGCGCGACATTTTCTTCTATGGCTACGGCGCGGACCGCGGCGGGGTAGGCGCCGTGGGTCTCAACCAGCTTGCCCTCACGATCAAATTTTCGCCTGGCGACGGGGGTGGCGAGGATGGGCGTGGCGCCCGTGTCGCGTGTTTCGCGCACGAAACGCCGCAGGTTGTCCCGAAACGTCGTCGCGGGATCGGTGCCACGCTTGGGATCTTCAACCTTCTCGTCGTTGTGGCCAAACTGGATGATCGTTACGTCGCCGGGGCGCGTTGCGTCGAGGAGCTTTTGCCAGCGCCCCTCGTCAATGAAGCTGCGGGTGCTGCGGCCGTTCATGGCGTGGTTTTGCACCGTGACGCCGTCCTTGAAAAAGGCGCCGAGCGCCATGCCCCAGCCGCGCTCCGGGAGATCGAGTGGCTTGTCGGCCATGGTCGAATCGCCGGCGAGCAGGATGCGCGGCGGATTCTCGCCGGCGAAGGCGAGGGTCGTGAAGATCAGCAACGGGAACACGAGCCGCAGAGGGCGGGGGAGTTTCATCGTGCGCGCAGCTTGCACGGGCGCGGGCGCGCCTACAACCTGCGCCATGGTCACGAAACTTCTTCACACCCGGATGCGCGTGAACGACATCGAGCGCACCGTGAAATTCTACGAGCAGGCGCTCGAGCTGAAGGTCGCGCGCCGTAGTGTCTCGCCCCGCGGCGCGCAGATTGTGTTTCTCGCGACGCCCAACAGCGACGAGGAGATCGAAATTTGCCAACTGCCCAACAGCCCAAGTGTGCAAGTGCAGCCGGACCTGATGCACCTCGCGTTCGAGGTGGCAGACCTCGCGGAGTTCACGCGCCGGATCGAAAAAAAGGGCTACCAGCTCAGTGACGGTCCCACGCTGACTGGCAGCGGATCGATGATCGCTTTCATTGATGCGCCCGAAGGCTACGAGGTGGAGTTGATCCAACGCGCGAAGTGACGTGAGCCCGGCGCTGGCGCAAGACGGCAAGGGCGGGGCGTGGTCGGTGACGACCGATTTGCTGGCGTTTGGCGCGGGCTTGGCGCTTGCGTGGCGCCAGGGTTGGAAGACCGGCGATCTGGTGTGGAGCCTCTGGCTTTCTAGCTTTGTCGTCGGTTACGCGATGATCCTCTGGATTCTGGCGGGTCCGTTTTTCTGCAACCTCCCCGCCGTCTGGCAGGATCGGGCGCTGGTGGCGCAGGGTGGCACGCGCAGCGCGGCCGGAATTGCCCTCCTGGTGATCGCGGGACTTTTTTTCCTCGGTTTTTTCACCTTCCACTTTGGTGGATTTCATTTCGGCCACTCGGTTTTCCTCGCCGTGTTTTTCCCGGTCGAACCGGGCGGCGGGTTTCCCGGGTGGGCGACCTACGCCGAAGTTTGGTCGCGCTACTGGGTTTGGCTGCCGCTGGCGTTTGTGGCGGAGCGCACCGCCTTCACGCGGGCCGCGTTCACTCATCCGGCGCCTGAGCCGGCCGACGCGGCTGTGACCCCGGAGGCCAGCGCCCGGCGCAAAGCGCGTCCGCTGCCCGCCTCGCTCGTGGCGCCCTACAAAAACGTGATTCGGATGCACGTGCTGATCTTTTTTTTCGCGGGGGCGCACTTCCTGAAACTGGAATCCTTCGTGGTCTACGCGGTCGTTTACGCGGCGTATTTCCTGCCTTGGCGGCTGCTTTGGCGGAAAAATCAGTCCGCCACCGGCGCCACCTGAGGCAAAAAAGGAATCAGCCTAGCCGGGCCGACACGGCGGCGAAGACCTCGGCCTCGGTGAGCTGGCGCACGCAGTAGCTGCGGTAAGAGTCGCCCTTCACGCACGCGGACGGTAGCGCGCCGGCGGGGAAACACGCGCAGGGCAGGGCGGTTTGCAGCACGGTATGGCGCGCGCCAATGGGCCGCCAGATGGTGGCGTTTTGTGAACCAAAGAGTGCGACCACGGGTGTCCCAACGCCCGCGGCGATGTGCATCGGCCCGCTGTCGTGGCAAAGGAAGACGTCGAACTGGGCCGCGAGCGCGGCGAAGGCGCCCACGTGGGGCGACGGTGGCACCGTGACGAGATGGGATTGTGCGGCGCGGCAGATTTCCTCGACCAGGGGCTGCTCCGCGGGGCCGGCGGTGAGAAAGACCTGCGCGCCGAGTTCGTCCTGCAGGCGATCGCAGACGGCGGCGAAATGCGCCGCGGGCCAGATCCGGTGCGCGCTGCGCGAGCCAGGGTGGAGGAGAACTTTCCCGGCGCGGTGGCCGTTTTTCGCTCTCGGCCCGCCGGTGAGCTTCACCGCGGTGGCGACATCCGCCGGGCGCGGGACGAGGTGGATTTCGCGCGACACGATCGGCACGCCGATGGCGGCGGGCAGGGCGAGGTAGGTGTCGGTGATGGGATGTGAGTCGTAGAACGCGTTCGTGACTTTGGCCGTGTGGGTGTAGAGCCGGCCGTTGCGTTGGGCGATCAGCTCGCGATCGAAGGTCACGCGCACCGCGGCCCCCGTGAGTCGCGTGACGAGCGCAGTTTTTTCCGTGTTGTCGAAGTCGAGCACGTGCGTGAAATGCCCGCGCCGTAGCTGGCGCACAAAACTGAGCCACCCGGTCGCGCGCCCCGGGAACGTCAGGGCTGCGTCGACCTCGGGGTTGAGCGGCACGACGCCAGCGTAGGCCGCCTCGGTGAGGAAGGTGATGTGGGCCGCGGGCCAGTGGAGGCGCAGATTGCGGACCACGCTGCCGAGTAGGACAATGTCGCCGAGATAGCGACGGCGGATGACGAGAAGGCGGGGCGACTCAGCTCCCGGTTCAGGCATGGGAACTCTGCCGGTCGTAGAGCGATTTGTAGAGCGCGTTGCCAGCGTGAAGCTGGGCGTGCGTGCCGCTGGCGACGATGGCGCCGCGGTCGAAGACGAGGATCTTCGTCGCGTCGCGGATCGTAGAGAAGCGGTGCGCGATGATCAGGACGGTCTTGCCCACGACGAGTTTTTTCAGCGCGAGCTGGATGGCCGCCTCGCTGTCACTATCCAACGCGCTGGTCGCTTCGTCCAGAATCAGGATGGGGGCGTTGCGGAGGAAGGCGCGCGCGAGGGCGACACGCTGGCGCTGGCCGCCCGAGAGCGAGGCGCCGCGCTCGCTCACAATCGTCTCGTAGCCCTGCGGGAGCGACACGATGAAGTCATGGACGAAAGCATCGCGCGCGGCCTGCTCGACCTCGGCGCGCGTGGCGTCGGCGCGGCCGATCAGAAGATTGGCGAGGAGGGTGTCGTGGAAGAGCACGGGATCCTGCGAGACGACCGCGATGTTACGCCGCAGATCGGCGAGCCGCATGGCCCGCACATCGATGCCGTCGATCGTGACGCGGCCCGCGGCGGTTTCGTAGAAGCGCGGCACGAGGTTGGCGAACGTGCTCTTGCCCGCGCCGGTCGGCCCAACGAGCGCGCAGACGGTGCCGGCGGGGAGGGCGATGTTGACGTCGCGGAGCACAGGTTCGGCGGTCTTGTAGGCGAAGGTGACGCCCTCAAACGCGATCGCGCCGCGGAGCCGGCCGACCGCCGCGGGCTGAGCCGGATCGGTGATCGTGATGGGTTCGTTGAGGACTGTTTCGAGGCGGTCGAGCGAGACCACGCCACGCTTCAGCTCGGTGTTGAGCGTGCCGAGTTTCTTGATCGGCTCGTAGCACATGTAGAGCGCGAGGATGACCGCGACAAAGGTCTCGAGCTTCACGCCCGTGCCGTAAGCGAAATAAAGCGTGGCGGCCACGCCGCAGGAGGAGAGCACCTCGATGGTGGGCGTGAGCGCCTGGGCATACTTGGCGATCTTCATCTGCGCGGTGACGAGCCGACCCGTGGCCTGCGCGAAACGCGCCCGTTCGCGTTCCTCCAAGCTGAACGCGCGCACTTCGCGCGTGGCCGAGAGGTTCTCCGAAAAATGCGCCGTGAGATCGCCGAGCTGGCGCTGCAATTCCTCGGCGCGCTTGAGGACTTTTCGGCCGACGTAGCGGATCGGGAGAATGGCGAGCGGGACCGTGGCGAGGCACAGGAGGACGAGCAGCACGCCATCGGTGGCAAAGGCCTGCCACACCAGAAAGCCGAGGGCGCCGAGCAAAGTGATGGGCTGCTTCATGCCGTCGTTGGCGAGCACGATGAGCGCGGTCTGGAGCTGCGTCGTGTCGGCGAGACCGCGCGAAAGCAGATCGCCGGATTTGCGGTTTTGCACGAACGAGAGCGGCAAGAGCTGAATTTTTCCGAAATATTCGAGACGGATCGCCTCGAGCACGCGCACGCCTGCGAGCTGGATAAAGTAGCCGTTGAGGTAACCGCTGAGCGCGCGGAGAGAAAACACCAGGGGGATCGCGCCGACGATCAAAAGCACGGTGGAGCGCGCGAAACGCGTGCCTTCATCGCCGAAGATCGGCGGGAAGACATACTTGATCATCGCGGGCAGGCCGAGGCCGCTCGACGCGCCGTAGATCACCCCGAAAAAAATCGCGGCGAGCAAGGGTCCACGGTTGGCGCGGAGGTAGCGGAAGTAGGGGCGGAGGCGGCGCATCAGGGCTGGGCGGGACGGCGATTGGAAACAGGCCGCGGTGGTTCCTGCCAACTCAATCCTTCGACGAGCGCACATCCAACGCGTCGCGGAGGCCGTCGCCGAGGAAGTTGAGCGAGAAGAGGGTGAGGGAGAAAAGCCCGCCGGGGAAAACCAGCAGCCACGGATACTCCTCCATTTTTTCCGCGCCATCTTTGATCAGCACGCCCCACGAGCTCATCGGCGGTTGCACGCCGAGACCGAGGAAACTCAGGAACGCCTCCAGCAGCATCACGGCGGGAATCGTGAGCGTGGTGTAGACGATGATCGGGCCGAGGATGTTGGGCAAAATGTGGCGGAAGATGATCCGGCCGTGGCTGAAGCCGAGCGAGCGGGCTGCCTCGATGAATTCCATTTTCTTCACGGACATCACCTGGCTGCGGACGATGCGCGCCATCGTGAGCCACTCGACCGCGCCGATGGCGACGAAGAGGAGCACGATGTTCCGTCCGAAAAACACCATGAGCAGAATGACGAAAATCGTGAAGGGCAGCGAATAGATGATATCGACCGCGCGCATCATGAACGAGTCGAGCTTGCCACCGAAAAATCCCGAGACCGCACCGTAGGTAACGCCGATGCCGAGCGCGACAAACGTCGCGCAGAGCCCGACGCCGAGGGAGACGCGGCCGCCGTAAAGCAGACGCACCAGCAGGTCGCGGCCGAGTTGGTCGGTGCCGAGCCAGTGCTGAAACGTCGGTGGCGAGAAGGTGTTCTCCAGCGTCTGCTGCTCGTAGCCGTAGGGCGAGAGCAGCGGTCCGAACACACAGGCAACGGTGACGAGCACGAGCGTCCATATCCCAAAGACCGCGAGCTGGTTTTTGCGCAGCCTTAGCCAAGCGTCGTGCCAGAGCGAGTTGCCCTTTTCGATGGGCTCGGCGGAGATCGCGGCAGGGGTAGTGGGCATGGCGGCGTTCATCGGGTGGCGGACGCGATGGGGTAGGAGCGCGCTGGCACGCGATGGTTCGCGTAGCGGCGGGGGGGGAGGCCCCCCGGGCGGGTTGCGAAGCGCCAGAGCGCGCCGGCCGGGCGCCCCGCCCCGCCGCGCGCCCCCCCCC
>JANNEY010000422.1:0-9322 GCA_031379235.1 Opitutaceae bacterium
CTGATCGCCGCAAAGATGGCAGCGGAGCGTCTCGTCGGTGCGGTGATAGGTCAGCGCGATGCTGCAATGCGTGCACTCCTCCACGTGGCCGCACGAGCGGCACAACATCGACGACGAGTAGCCGCGACGATTGATAAATAGGATCGTCTGCTCGCGTTTCGCCAAGCGGTCCTGCATCGCCCGCACGAGTTTGCCCGAGAGGGCCGGCAGCCCGCGCTGCTTCGCCGCCTCGATGCGCAGATCCACAATGTCGATGAACGGCAGTTTGCGCGCATCGACGCGCTGCGTGAGTTGGAGCAGCTGGTATTTGCCGGACTCGACGTTGGTGAAACTCTCCAGCGAGGGCGTCGCCGAACCGAGCAGGCATTGCGCCCCCGCGAGCTTCGCCCGCATCACGGCCACGTCGCGTCCGTGATAACGCGGGGTCTCGTCCTGCTTATAGGCCGGCTCGTGCTCCTCATCGACGACGATGAGCTTCAAATTCTGCACCGGCGCAAAAATCGCCGAGCGCGCGCCCACCACCACTCGCGCTTCGCCCGTCGCGAGCGCGAGCCAGCCGTCGAGCCGCTCGCCCTCGCTGAGGTGACTGTGCCAGACCACGCAGCGCTGCCCCTCCGCGATCGCTTCGAGGCGCGAGCGCAACCGGGCCACCGTCTGCGGCGTGAGCGCTACTTCGGGCACAAGAAACACGACGCCTCCTCCCGCCTGCAACGCCGTGTCGATGGCGCGCAGATAAACCTCCGTTTTGCCCGAGCCCGTGATGCCGTGCAGCAGCGCGACGCCAAATTTATCCCCGGCCAGTCGCGCGGACATCGCATCGACCGCGATTTGCTGCTCGGCGTTCAGCGCGTGCGGCAGCGCCGCGACGAGTTCGCCCGCGGAGTGATCGTCGGCATAGGCGATGCGCTCGATCCGGCGTGACTCCTCCCGAATCAAGCCGCGCTTGACCAGCGCCGCGACGACCGCGGCGGTCTGGTTGAGCCGGCTGAGCACGAGCGCCTTCGGCTGCGGGCGGAATTGCTGTTCGAGCAACCGGTAGAGTTTCGCCTGCGCCGGCGCGCGCTTCTCCAGCGCGGCGAGTTCATCGGCCTCAGGTTTGCGCGCAATCGCGAGCAGTTTCTCCTGCTTGAGCGCGGCCCCGCGGCGCACCGCGGCAGGAATCATCGTCTCAATGATGCTGTCGAGCCCGCACGCGTAGTAGCCCGCCATCCAGCGCGCGAGTCCGAGCAAATCCGGCGGCAGCGCCGGAAACGGATAGACCGCCTGCGCGATGCTCTTCAGCCGCTCCAGCGGAAAATCCCGCGGCGCGCCAATTTCCCCGACGATCCCGAGCTTGAGCGTGTTCACCACCGGAATCCGCACGAGCGACCCGACCGCCACGGCCGCACGCAGGTGCTCCGGCACCCGGTAGTGCAGCACCTTGTCAAACCCCGCGAGCGGATGGACGCCGACGATCATCGCAGGTGATCACGACGGCGAGCCGGCGGCGGCGCAAATTGAAACCAAGGCGGCGCAAGAATTTCGCGCCACCTCGTGGCCCCAACCCACCAACGATCCCGTTGACAGCGACCGCACGCCGCGCGAACAGTCGCCGGGTGAGCATCGATGCCGCGCGTGAAAAATTCCGATCCTTTCTGACGAAGAAAGGTCTGCGCGCGACCAGCCAACGACTCGCCATCTTTGAGGCGACCTTCGCGCAAACGGAACACTTCACCGCCGACCAACTCCTCGATTACGCCCGCGCCATCGACGACTCCGTGTCGCGCGCCACCGTTTATCGCACGCTGCCGATCATGACCGGGAGCGCGTTGTTGCGCGAAGTGGACATCGGCTCGGGCGAAAAATTTTACCGCCCCAACCGCGACGGTGACGGCACGCAGATCGCGCAGGTGGTGTGCCTCGACTGCGACAAGATTTTCGAGATCAGCGCGCCCTTCATGTCGTGGTATGGCAGCACGGTCTCCTCGAAGCTCGGCCTCACGCCCGTGACCCAGCGCCTGCAAGTCAGTGCGCAGTGCAACGCCTACCGCCAGACCGGCACTTGCTCGCGCCGCGGCTGACCCATTCCACTGCTCCCACCATGTCCACGGACAAGAGCCGCGACATCGAGTTCGAGATTGTATTTTACGAGTCCGTGCTGCGCCGCGAGCCCGGCTACGCCATTGTCGTCGAAATCCTCGGCGGCCACTACACGCGCCAGGGTCGCATCGCCGATGGCCTCCGCATGGATCGCAAATTGGTGCGGCTCCAACCGGCCAACGCCACCGCCCGCTACAACCTCGCGTGCAGTCTCGCGCTCTCGAAGCGCAAGGGCGACGCGCTCCGCGAGCTGCATCAGGCCGTCGAGCTGGGTTATCGTGATTTTGATTGGATGCAGCAGGACCCGGATCTCGAAGCGTTGAAGGTGCACCCGGAATTCCGCGCGCTGCTGCTGCAGCTCAAGCCGCAGAGTTGAGCATGTAGAGTGCCTTAAACCCATCTGCTATGTTCGCGCGCGTGGCGCTTGGGCGGGGATCGTCGTATTCTTTCTTTATCGCTCGAATCAAAGACGAAAAGCGCCCATTCGCGCGTTGCTCGAAGAAGCCGGCAAGCGCTCTTCACTTAATCCCAAATAACTGCTGCAACACGATGTCGAGGTCCTTGCCTGTGGACCACGAACTGCCGCGGGCGACGGCGAGGCTTTTGCTTCGCTCGCGTTTAAGCAGCGGAGCGTTGACCTCGAGGATGCGCGGTTGATCGAGCGGGATGCCGGCGACTTCCATGGCGGAAAGCGGCGTCCATGAAAATGGAATGCCGGTCCAGTTAAAGGTGATATCCCAGCCGGCCACGACGCCGAGGGACACCGGTTTCGTCAATAGCGAGGGATAGCGCGTCACGAAATCCGGCGTCCGAATCGTGGCGATGCGCAGGCGCACGGCCGGCTCCAGCCGCGCAAAAAAATCCTGGGGGGTCGCAACCCGGCCGGCGCGCCATTCGTTGAAAAACGCCAGCGGGTCGACGCCGAGGAGGTTCATGCCGTTCCACATGTCGTGGCTGTTGCGGCTGCCGAAGCGCCGGCGTTCATACCACGCCTGAAAATTCCGCGTCACCGCGACGCCAATTTCGAAATGCAGGTGCGAGCGGTCCGCCGGAATCATGTAGCCACCGGAGCTGTGTCCCATCGTGCCGATCGTCTGGCCCGCCGTGACGGCGTCGCCGGCCCGCAGACCGGACGCGATTTTTGCGAGATGCGCGTAGAGCGTGTAAACCGCGGGCGACTGGGCCGTGTGCTCGATCACGATGTAGCGACCGTAGCTGCTGTCGCCGGCGGCCGCGCTCACGTGTCGGACCACGCCGGCCATCGCGGCAAACACACTGTCAAGCGGGTCGCCGCGCCGGTCTCGCGCCAAGGCACGGATGTCGATGCCCTCGTGAAAATGCGTGCCACTGCTGCGCACGCCGCCAAAGCCACCCGATTCCGGATCGCCGGAGCCGGCGTGTTGCAACCATTGCGCGGGCGGTTTGCCGTCGGCCCACGCGGGGTTCGGCGTCGGCCACACGAGTTGAAGACGCTCGGGCGGCGGACCGACGGCCGGAGCTGAGGGAGCAGCCCAGGCCGTCGTCAGCACGGCCACCACAGCCCAAAATAAAAATACCGCCCCCGCTTTCATCCCTTGCGCGCAATCTCGCGCTGCATCGCCACCGAACTTTTTTTCAACTTGTCCACCAGCGCCGGCAATTCCTCGTCGGGCAGCTCAACGAACACAAAGATCACACCGTTGGTGACCGCTCCGTCGATGGTCCGTGCGCCGAGCGCCACCCCGTCCACCACCAGCGCGATGCGACGGCCTTGGTGACTGACCGACAAGCGGTAAAAATCACGCACCCCCGCCGGCGTGAGCTGAAACAGCAGGCACAACCCGAGATCCACTTTCACGAGTTCGACGTTCACGATGTCGCCCTCCGTCACGACGGGCTTGGGGTTCACCGCGAGACGCACCCCGCTTTTCGGCAGCGTGATAGGCGTGCCGTCGCCGCTCCCCGCCTCCAAATAAAAACGCACCTCGCTCGGCGCCGGACCCCGCGCGGCCGGCCTTGAGTGGCAACCGCCGAGCACCGCGCCCAGTGCGATCAACAGCAGGCAGAGATTCCGCCCGCGGTTCATGGCTTCGCGCGCTCCACGCGGACGGTCCATTCTGCGCCGCTGCCAATGCCATGTTTTTTTGCGAAGTCGCCCACGTTGAGCGCGAATGATACGTTGAGCAGACTGTTTAAGTAAAGCAGTGGCGCGCCGGCCGGCACGTCACCAAAAGTGCGCGCATACGGCAGGTCACCGGCAAAGACGCGCTTGCCGCCGCGCGCAATCGTCACGCGAAACCGCTCGCCGACCTTCGGCATGAACTGCGCAAAGAGCGCCTGATCGAGGTTCGTCCAGACATTGCCGTAGCGGAAATCGAGAAACGGGATCATCCCGACGAGCGCGTCACGCTCACGGCGCGGCTTCTCGTAAGCGATCATCTCGACGCGCGGCGGGAGCAACGGCCCCACGTCCTCAAACGCCACCGCCTCCGCGGCGAGCCGCGCGCCGACGAAAGCGAAGATGTCGCGACCATGAAACGTATAAGAAAGCTCGGAGCCGCGCCGCCGGTGCCGCGTCACATCAATCGCGCGCACACTGGCGACCCCGAGATCCTCCGCGATCAGCGTCCACGTGCCGTTGTCGGGACCGACAAAAAAATGCCCCGAGCGGGTCTTGAGCACGATGGACTTTCGCTCGGTCCCTACCCCCGGATCGATGACCGAAACAAAGACGGTGCCCTCCGGCCAGAACGGTGCGGCCTGCTTCAGCCGATAGGCCGCCTCCCAGACGTCGAACGGCGTGTTTTCATGCGAGAGATCGTGAAGCACGAGACGCGGGCTCACGCCGGCGGCGACCCCGCGCATCGCGGCCACGGCGCCGTCCTTGAGACCGAAATCGGTCTGCAAAACCAGTGGGTGCTCCGCGGCGTGGGCAAGCCGCGCGACAAGCAAACCCACCGCGACCGTGACCCGTCCAAAGCCAACCAAGGATGCGTTTCTCATGCAGTTTCGAACAGCGGCTCAAACGCCGTCATTATTTCCGTTCCGACCGAATCGGCAACCAAACGGCCGCGATTCGTGAGTTGCACGAGATCGCCCTGACGCACCAGCAGTTCGACGGCGGCGAGGGTCGCAAGCGTGTCCTCGACCACGGGCCACGGGGCCTCCGGCGCGCGGGCGCGCCATGGCGCCAAGTTTACGCCGGCGTTCATGCGCAGGCCGAAAATCAAGGCGTCTTCCGCGAGCAGCGCCGACGTGAGCCGCACCCGATCCTCGGTCACGCGCTCGCCGCGCGCGACGTGGGCGAGCCATTTTTCCAAGTCGGCGATATTACCGCCACGCCAGCCGGCTTGCTGCGACGCCGCGGACGGCCCGAGCCCAACCCACTCGTGCATGTGCCAAGTGTTGAGATTGTGGCGGCAGGCGTGGCCGGGTCGGGCGAAATTCGAGACTTCGTATTGCGCGTAGCCCGCCGCGGCGAGTTGTGCCCAAGTCGCCTCATAAAGATCGGCCTCGTGGTTGACGTCGAGTTTCACGCGACCCTGCGAGAGTTTTACCCAGAGCTTCGTGTCCTCCTCAAAGGTCAGGCAATAAGTGGAGAGATGATCCGGGGCGAGCGCGACGGCTTCGCGCACATCACCCGCCCACTCCTCCGCGGTCTGGCCGGGTAACGCAAACATCAGGTCGAGATTCACGCTGGGAAATCCCGCCGCGCGCACCCGCTCATACGCCGTGAAGACTTGTTCGCGCGTGTGCTGCCGGCCCAGCGCGTCGAGCAGCGCCGGCTGAAAACTCTGCACGCCCATCGACACGCGCGTCACCCCCGCTTCGCGCAGGGCTTTTAGCCGGGCGTCCGTCACCGATGCCGGCGCGAGTTCGACCGTCCACTCCGCTGGCGTGCCGCCGCATCGGGCCCGCACCGTCTCCGCCAGCCGCGCGAGATCGCGGGGAGCAAGCAGGCCGGGCGTCCCACCGCCCCAGAACACCGTCGTCACCGGCCGCGACCACGGCACGAGCGCAGCTTCGTTTTCAATGCCCGCGAGGAACCGATCCACGTCATTGGCGGTCGGCTGCTGCTGGTAGAACGCGCAGAAGTCGCAGGTCGAGGCACAGAACGGAACGTGCACATACACGCCGAGCGGTGCCGGGGCCTCAGCTTTAGCTTGCTCTGCCGGTTCGCCGCTCATTACTAACCTTTTTTATCCGTCTGGTTTTCACTCTAGCATCCAATGCACACCAACCGAATTTCTCCCGCGAGAAAAATCACTGTCTGGCTCTCCGCCTTGCTGGCCGTCGCCCTGTTTTCCGGGTGCGAAACGGTCACGCTTACGGACCTGACCCCGAAGTCGATGGACGCAAATCCGTCGCACATCTACACCTTTAGCCTGCGCGTCACGCCACGCTCAACCACGGTCTCCGGTATCGCGCCCCGGATCGTCGTCGATGGCCAGAACTACGGGATGAAGAAAAGCTCCCTTGGCGAGGGGATTTATGATTTCGAGTATCAACTGCCCGCCGGCCGCGACCGTCTGGCCTACTACTTCCTCGTCAACTACAACGTCGAGGGCAACGCGACGCAGACGCCGCAGGAAACCTACACGCAAGTGGAGCAAGTCCAGATCATCGGCCGGAAGGTCTTGAAATTGGAAGTCAACCGCGGCCCGGTGGGCGCCCGCATCAGCGTCGTTGGCCGTGGCTTCACGCCGCAGGACGCCATCAACCTCAGCGGCACCTCCGCCCGCACCGTGTTCGAATCGCCCAACGCGATCAGCTTTTTCGTTCCCGCCCTCGAGCCGGGCCGCAACTATCAGGTCAATCTCACTGGTATCACCGGTGATTCACCTGTCGGCACCTTCCGCGTTGATCCGAGCACGGTGGGAGTTTCACCCGCAGCGCTAACCCTGCGCACGGGCGAACGCCAGACGCTGACCTTCACCCTCGCCAATCCCGCGCCCGCCGGCGGCACGCTCCTCGACATCACGACTGACGTGCCCGAGAGCGTGATCATGCCCGAAGTGCTGGTGCCCGCAGGGCAAAACGCCGTGACCATTTCCGTCGAGGGCGGTAAGGCCGGCAACGGCAGCCTCTTCCTCAAGGGCTTTGGCTCCGGCGAAATGAACGTCCCCGTGGCGGTCACCGCCCGCTAAAGCGGAGCGCCGTTGGAGCGCGCAGATGATTCGTCAGCGGGGTGCCCTCACCCCGCTTTTTTATTTTTTGCGCCACGTCCGCACCATCTCGGTGGGATGAACGCACTGCGCTCCACAACAACGGCACGACCGCGATTTCGCGGTTTCGCGGCGGTAGCTATTTTTTCGGTTCGAACACCAACGTCACGATCACCGGGCGGTGATCGCTGCCGTCGCGCACACCCTCGCCGTCATAGATGCGCGCCGAGCCGTCGGCCACGAGCGGGAGCAAACCCGGCGAAACAAAAATCTGATCGACGCGCGAGTAGCTTTCCTCGCGACGATAGGCATGCGTCCAAAGCTCGCCGCGCGAATCCGCCGCCGGCAGCAGTTTCGCGATCTCGGTCTTGCCGCGTTTTTGGAGGAAGCCGACGGCCTTGCTCGTGCGACTGTCGTTGCAATCGCCCAGAATGACAAACCGCGCCTCCGCCGGCGTCGGGAACCGTTGCAGCACCCGATCACGCACCGCGGTCGCCTCGGCTGCCCGCCGCACCGCCGACGTCGGATCGTCCGGCCGATCCGTGAACCGGCTCTTCAGGTGCACGACGAAAATCGTCACGTCACCCGCGGCCGTGGCGACCGTCGCCTCCAGCAAACCGCGTTTCACCGTTTCCTTTCCCTTAAAATACGTGAACGACAAATCGGTGTGGGTCGTCACGGCGCGCAGCGGTCGCTTGGACAGAATGGCGAGATGCCGGTCAGCATCGGAGGCGGCCGCCAGCTCGGCGAACGGGTATTCGCAACCCTCCGATTTCAAATCACGCCGCAATTCGTCGAGGTAAGGCCGCGGCCCCATCTCCTGCAGCACGAGCACCTCCGCGCCGAGCCCAAGAATCGCCGTGCGCAGGGCGCGCTTTTCCGCCTCGGGTTTAGGATAATCCTTCCGGTAGCCCGCCTCGGTCATGCGGTTGGCCGGGCCGTAGTTCTCAATATTGTAGGTCGCGAGCGTGAGCGTCTCGGCGCGGGCTGATTTCCCAGGAAACGCGAAGACGCAAAGCAGCAAAGTTCCGAGCAAGGAAAATAGCCTCGGTTTGCTCATCGTCACGTCTTTGCTTTAAGCCTTCCGCAGCGCCGCCTCGCGCTCCACGAGCGTCGGATGCGAATAGTAGAAGCCGCTGAACCACGGGTGGGGCGTCAGGTTACTGAGGTTCTTTTGGGCCAGCTTCCGCAGCGCGCCCACCATCGCCGTCGCCCCACCCATCGCATCGCGGGCGAAAGCATCGGCCTCATACTCGTGCTTCCGCGAGAGCAGATTGCTCAGCGGGGAAAACCAAAACGTCACCGCGCCGCTCAATAATCCGAACAGCAAAAACGAGGGTGCGATCTCGCCCGTGGGAAAGCCAAAGGCGGCGTTGAACCAGTTGCTCCGCGCCAGCCAGGCGATCACGGCGAAGCCGCCGAGCATCATCGCCGCCGACATCGCGATCATTTTGGGAATATGGCCGCGGCGATAGTGGCCGATTTCGTGCGCAAGCACGGCCTCGAGCTCCTCCGCCGTGAGCTGCGCGATGAGCGTGTCGAAGAGCACAATGCGCCGGAAGCGCCCGAAGCCCGTGAAGTAGGCGTTGGAGTGGCCGGAACGTTTCGAGCCATCGATTACTTCAATCGTCTTCGCTTGAAAGCCCGTGCGGTCGCCGAGCTCGAGCAGCCGCGTGCGCAAATCGCCCTCGGGGAGAGCCGTGAGTTTGTTAAAGAGCGGCAGAATCAGTTTCGGATAGAGGATCATCATCAGCAGCTGAAAGCCGAACATCAGTCCAAAGGCCCAAAGCCACCACGAAGGCCCCGTCCACTGCACCACCCAAAGCAGCGCCCAGAAAAGTGGAAACCCGATGGCAAACATCAGGAGCGTGCCCTTGATTTTATCGGTCACCCAGAGGCCGGGCGTGCTTTTGTTGAAGCCGTGCTTTTGCTCGAGGCGAAATTGCTCCCACCACTCAAAGGGCAGTGCGGGCAGCGCCAGCAGCACGCCCGCGAGTAAAACGAAGAGGGTGCGCGTCCAGAGCGTCTCCGGCCCACCCCAACTCACCACCGTCGAAAATAACCACGGCAGCACTCCGCCAATCAGGACGAGGCCTAGG
>JANNEY010000031.1:0-6717 GCA_031379235.1 Opitutaceae bacterium
GCCGGTGCCGGAGAGCTGGAGCGTGGAGCGGCCGTTGAGGTTGACGACACGCGTGGTGGCGCCCGCGAGCGCGAGCATTTCGCGATCGGTGCCGACGGCAACGAAGTGCCCGTCTTTGATCGCGACCGCCTCGGCGAATGAGCGGCGCTCGTCTTGAGTGGCGATGCGGCCGTGATGAAAAATCAGCTCGGGTGTGGCGGAAGGAGTCATGGCATGTTTGGTGTTTTCCCGGCATGGAGCCAAGGCCGCAGCCCGCGCGTGAGCAGCGGCATGATCACCCACGTGAGCGTCCCGACGATCATCGCAGTCGTCACGACGTTGATGAGCAACGGATGGAGCGGGGTGAGGAGGCCGCCGAGCAGGCTGGGCAGGAGCGACGTGAGAGGATAGACGCCGGCAAAGGTGAGCACGGCCATTTTCCAGCGAGGCGGTGGCGAACCTGGCGCGCGGAACCACGCTTCGAGGCCATGCAGTTGACGATAGATCGGCGCGCCTTCGGTGAGGCGCGCGGCGCGTTTGTCCCATTCGAGAAAGAGGCGGGACCCATAGAACGCGTCCCGCTCCTCCTCGCTGGCAAACGTGCGCAGGATGCCGAACTCCCGGGACGCCGAGCCAGGCGCAGGCACCAGCAGATTGGCGCCGAGCACCGCGGAGTGCGCGAACGACGCCCGCAAGAACTCGCGCAGCGCCTCCTGAAACTCCGCCTCGCAACCCGGCCGGACGCGGCGGGTGATGGCAATATGAATGGACATGGCGCGGAAGGTTCCGACGCGCACCCGAACCCTAGTGCGCTTTCGCGGCGACGACCTGCGGGACCTTGGCGGACTGCGGCGCCTTGTGGACCATCGTGTAGGCGTATTCGACGCCGCTGCCGTATGCGCCGGCATGTTGCTTAAGCAGGCCCATGAGCGCGTCGTAGTGCTCGCGGCGCGCCCAGTCGCGTTGCCACTCAAGCAAAGCGCCGATGGTCGTGAGGCGGACCGCGCCAGCCTGCACCATGCGGGAGAGTCCCGCTTCCTGCGCGGCGGGGGACGTCGCACCGCAGCAATCTTCGACGACGTAGATATTGTATCCGGCGCCCAACATCTCAACGGCGGGCCACGCCACGCACACCTCTGTCCACAGTCCCGTGAGGATAATGTTCTTTTTCCCCGTAGCCTCGATGGCCTTGCGAAAACCGGCGTCGTCCCACGCGTTCATCGAGCTGCGTTCGACGATTCTCTGTCCGGGAAAAACGTCGAGGAGCTGCGGCCAGATATAGCCGCTGAATGATTCGGTTTCGACGGCGGTGAGGATTGTCGGCACACCGAACTCCTTCGCAACCTTGGCAAGGAGCGTGACGTTGTTGATGAGGCTGGCGCGGTCGATGTTGGCCACGCCGAACGTCATCTGCGGCTGATGGTCGATAAAGACGAGAACGCTGTCCTGCGCGGTGTAGAGCTTCCGGAAGTGCGACATGGTGGTGCGAGTTTGGTGGGTTGAGCGACGGTCGGGGCACATGACCCAGACATTTCCGTCACACCTTCTCATACGCCGCCGCGGCCAGATTTGAAAAGGCACGCCCCCGGTTCGTGAATTTTCTTTGCAGTTTGCTTCCCCGCGCCCGCGCCAGTGGCAGTTTTACTTTGGGCGACCGTCGATCACTGCCCGCGCAAAGATGTCGCCGCGCAAAGCGGGAATGCTGTCGAGGGTCCGCAACGGCATGAAATCGGACGGCACGACCAAAATCGCGTAGGCCGTCCCGGAGTGCGTCCAGGAGGACCAGCTACCGTCACTGGCGATACTATGCTTCGCATTCGTCGTCGGTTGTATAAACCAGACGCCGTCGTCGCGCGCGTAGATCACCACTCGGCTGTCGGGCGGCGGCTCGCCGACGATCCGTCCGGCGATACTGGCCCGCGTGTCGGGACCGCCTTTCGCAGCGAACGGAGTCTCGATCATTTCGATCTTCAGGTTCAATGGAACCGCGGGCGCGGCCACGGCCGCCATGCGGACGTCAAGCGAGCTGCGACCAATCCGTTTGCCGTGGCGCAGCACATCGACCGTGATCTGGTCATCCTTCGCCGCAGTCGCAAAACGAAACCGCGTAACCGGCGCGGTCGTTTCCTGCGGGTTGCACTCTCCAGCGACCGCGAACCATTTGTAGTGCACCCCGTCCAACGAACCGGCGACCTGCGCCTGAATTTCGAGCAAACGCGGATCGCGGGCAGACACGGGGCGCGCATACAGCGTGACCGCACCCGCCCCGGCCCGGTCGCCGCATCCCGCGAGCATCGCGACGGACAGTGCAGCGCCGAGGGCGAGGAGCGCCGCTAGGCCGAAGCGCCGCTCAGAACCGAAGGTCGCGGATCGGACGACAGGGAGAGGGGTGAGCTTATTCATGACGAAGGCGGTTGAGATAGTTCATGGTGTAGCGCCCGACAATCTCGCCCGGCTCGAACCGGCGTGTGAGAAAACACGGACGGCGTTCGATCCAGACCTCGCCCTCCTCAAGGTTGCGGACCGACGCCTCGCTCAAGCGCACCAGCCGGATCTCCGCGCGCACCGAGGCGGGTTGACTCTTCCGCGGCGCTATGTCGGCACGCCGGTTCGCCCACACCGGCGAGTCGAGCACGACTTGGAAAAAATCGGGGCGTCGGGTGTCGAGACTCACCCACAGAAAATACGGCGACGGCGACGAAGGCGCCACGACCACGGGAGCCGATGGCGGAAAAACGATGCAACCGAGGTCAGGGAGCGCCCACACCATCACGCCGCTGAGCACGAGTGCGAGGAGGTTGGCCCCAATTTGCGCCGCGTTCGGCAGTCGGGCCACGGCGAGCACGGCGTCGGCCACATGACGGCAGCGATGGATGCGCAGCGGCCGGCGCGGCGAGTCTGATTTATCCGGCAAAGTCGCCTGCTCGCCCTGCAACCGCTCCGCCATCTCAGTCGTCAGGCGCTCGACCGCACCTCGACCGGACTCCCGTTGCACCGGTGTGATTAGATTGGAAATTTTTCCGTCACGCAGGCACGCGCGCAGCTTCGCGGGTAATTCGACTGGCTGGACCTGACCCGAGGCGGTCGTCATCCCCGTTGCGGCCCACGCCGCGTCCGTTTTTTCCAATCCGTCGGAGAATTGCCGCCACACCCACGACTGCCCCAGGCTGCCCGGATAGGCGCGGGAGACGGCGTGGAGAATCCCCAGCGCAAAGGGCAGGCCAGCCGAGCCGCCCTTGAGCGTAAACCGCCCCGGCAGACGCAACCGAATCTGATCGCGCGCCAGATGCTCCGCCCCGCCCCGTCCCGCGCGTCGCGCACTGAAAACTTGCACGCCCGTCACTGCGATTGCCACCAGCACGAGCCCGCCCCAGAGGCCAAGCAACACGGCGCCCATCGCGCGGAGGCGCTCGCCGGGATCGGGGCCGAGCCACAGCCACGCGATCAACGCGCCCACCACCAGCCAGCCGCCGTTGAGCACGGCGTTCAGCCAAGCCGGATAGGGCCGGCGTCCCGTGGCCACCCAGTGCATGAGGAGGCGCCAGCCGGCACGACCGCGCAGCAATTGCAGGGCGGATTCGCGCGCGCCGTTGAGTTCGGATGTCTCGGCCCGAAATCCGTCGGCGACGATTGCTCGTCCGGCCACGGGCCGTTCCATCGGGAGCAAAATCGCGTCCACGGGCCGCACATCCTCCGCCGTGCCTTCGCTCTCGCCACCCAATACCACCGCCGCGAGCACTCCGGCCGGGAAAGGCCTGCGGTGGCGCGCGAACGCCGTCCAGCCGTCGAACGGCGCGACGCGCGCGAATTCCTCGCCGACGAAGACCAGCGCCAGCCGATTGTCGTTATGCACCGCCTCCGGAATCCAGACCCGGCCCAGCCATTCCCAGAACTGCCGCTGAAAGTCCTCGCTGCTTCCCACGGTCGCGATTTCTGCGCGCTCGACCGCCGTGGCCTCGCTGTTGAACCATTCGTGCCAGTTGCCGCCGATGCCTTCGAGTGGATGACGCAGGAGCAGGCCTGCGCGGTGGGATTCCCGGCTCCAGCCCCAAAAATTTAAGAACCAGACGAAACGCATCGGAAAATCCTCGGCAACCGAGGGTCTCAGGCCTCGTCCGCCGGTCGCAAAACGAATCGGAACGGCATGCGGTCCGTTACGCGCAGATGAGCCCACGCCTGGGCGACTTCGATGGACAGTTCGATTTCGAGCCGATAATCGCCGCCGGGGGAGAGCGATGCCGGCGCGGAAAACATTGCCCGCGGGCTGTCGGTCGCCACGAAGGTCACGTCGAGGTTCGGTTCGGGCAGTTCGGGCATGGGTTGCAGTTGGAAACGGAGCCGCAGCGTGCGTCCACGAAAGTGCAAAAACAGGATGTCCGCGAGCAGGCTTGTCTCGACGTTGGTGCGGGAGATCACCGCCGGCACCGGAAAACTGCCGCCCCGGCCCGCGTCCGTTTCCATCGCGTGCCCAAAGCGGGCTTGAATCTCGTCGAACCCGGCGACCAGCACGGCAAATTTCTCCGGGCAGCGCTGCCACCAGGGTCGGGCGAGTTCCAGCAACAGCGCCGCGCGGGGTGCGGGCGGCGCCTCGGCCTCGGCATGTGCCGCGCGCCAACGGAGCAGTTGTTCGATTGTGGGTTCCGTTTTCATAATTTCCGCCTCAGTGC
Source organism: Opitutaceae bacterium (assembly GCA_031379235.1). Classification (GTDB taxonomy): domain Bacteria; phylum Verrucomicrobiota; class Verrucomicrobiia; order Opitutales; family Opitutaceae; genus ER46. The sequence goes on from JANNEY010000031.1 coordinate 4,647, forward strand.
GCATTACGGCGCAAATCTTCCATGCAACATTTCATCTCCGAAAGGGCGCGCCGGACCCAGCCGCTCGCGGTCTGCTCGGTGCGTCCGTAGCGATGTCCGATCTCCGCGCACGACTCGCCGTCGAGAAACCGCGCGATCAACACGTCCCGCCACAGGGTCTCCAACCGTTCCAGCGCTTGATCGAGGTCGTGTTTCAAGCTGGCGCGCTCCGCCGCCTCCAACTGCGTCAAGTCGGGCAGGATCTCCGCCAAAGTCACCGCCGGTCCGTCGCCCAAGGTTATCTCACGATCGAGCGAGGAAACCCGGCCATCCGCCAAGGAACCGGCCCGCAGGTCCGATCGCTTCGAGTCACGCCAAAGGTTCGTGGCGATCATCAGGAGATAAGCCCGGAAATTTCCGCCCGGCTTCAAGCGGTCACGCCCGCGCAAAACGCGGCACCACGTATCTTGGGCAAGATCGTCCGCCGACTCTCGATTCGATGTTAGCATGCGGCAGCGGCTGAAAAGCGGCTTCCAATAGCGCCGCACCAGCGCATTCAGCGCGAGTTCATCCGGCGGCGAGCGCCGCACCGTCGCGATCAACCACGCATCAAGCCATGCATCGGTATCGGAGATTTGCGCCCAGCTCTCGGCCATGCCCTCACCCGCCTCCACGGAACGTTCGGCCAACAAGTGGCGCGCTGTGACCGCATCGCCGCAGGCCAAGGCCCACTGCGCCGCCCGGAGCTGTAGGTCAAGAGGCCTAGCTGAGGGTTCATGCAAAGCCTGTAAGGCGACCGCGACCGCATCTTGAAAAAAACGCTCCGCCGCGGACTCTTCGCCGACGAGCCGGGCACTCGCACCTTTTTCACCCAAGTCCAAAGCCCGCATCGCCAAAACCTGCCCCGACCGCGCCAGTTCGTAAGCTTCGTTGTCACTGCGCGCACCACTCCCGGTTGTGGGACGTAGGTCCACAACGCCGCCAGAGACGCCGACGTCTGGATTGTGGGGCATGATTCGTGGGAGGAGGCGGTGCTTTTCCCTTCTATACGCTGTTTATAGGAAATCTGAAATGAACATCGACATCAGAAAACGCGAATCAGCGATTGCGAGGGTTCGGATGGACGGCACTTGGTCCGCGGTTCGGTCTGGAAAGCGTCGATCCGAAAGTGGCGTCCAACGCACGGATGAACTGCGCACGGTCCCTGGTTCTTTACCTTGATAATACGTTCTCTGTGCCACCCCCGTCATTCTCTATCTAGCGGCCCTGCCGAAATCGCGGGGCGATTCCTACACCGCATTCGGTAGGCCCTGAGCATCGGTCGAAGCCTACCGATCCATCACCGTGGAGTCATGCGACTCCCGAAAAACCGAGCGGTGTCTGCGGACCCAAGGCGTCCGGAACCGGCCGACCGGCAGGCAAGGTCACTGCGGACTTCAGCGCCGCGAATCGCGCTGAGCGTGTGGCTGGCCCTCGTCGGCGTGAGTCATCACCGCCGGCAGTGTCGTGAAATGTCGTCGCCCCGGACCGGGCGAGCCCGTTGCGGAATTTCTACGGCATCACTCTCCCACGCTCTAATCCGGGGGCGGCATGGAGCACCCCGGCAGCGCTGCATGCGGTCATGGCTGCGAGCGGTCCGCGTTCTTCCGGGCAACGCCGCCATGGCGGCACGTCCTTTTTTCCGGGATCGTTATTTCTGTCTCTGGCGGCCCCTCCAACCGCGCCGCCGCTGCGCGGACGGGAAGCGTTCGGGTCCTCCTTGAAAGGAATCCCCCCAACCGTCCCCTCGTCCCGGCCGGCACCCCCGCCTTGGGGCGAGACAGCAATCCCGCTCCTCAAAATCAAAAAAGGAACTATATGCCCTCCAAGACCGCTCAACCCGCCTCGCCTGCCAAGCCCACCACCAGCGCCAAGCTTCCGGTGAAAACCTTCCGCCTCGGCCGCATCAAAGCCGCCGTGTGGGAGAACGAAGCCGACCAGAAGAAGTTCTTCAACGTGACCTTCGCCCGGACCTACATGGACGAGGCCAGGAACTTCCACGACACAGACAGCTACGGTCGTGATGACCTCCCGCTCGTCGCCAAGCTGGCCG
>JANNEY010000048.1:0-14072 GCA_031379235.1 Opitutaceae bacterium
ATCGGTTGCTGTGCGCTGCTTGACGTTGGGCGCGGATGATTGGCCCGGCAGATTCGAATCACTTGCCAGCGCGTAGCGCAAAGACCGTGCCCTTGTCGCCGCCGAGGATGATTTTTCCGGCGCCGAAGGCGGGTGAGGCGACGAGCGCTTCGCCGAGATCGACCTGCCAGAGTTCGGCGCCGTCGACGAGGTTTGCGGCGTAGAGGCGGCCGTCGGTCGAGCCGAAGACCACGCCGTCGGAAAATACGATGGGCGAACCCTCGACGCGGCCACCGGTCTTGAAGGTCCACACGCCCTGCCCCGTCGTGCGATCAATCGCGTGAAGCTGCTTATCGCGGGAGCCGATCAGCACAAGGCGCTCGTTAACGGCGGGCGCGCTCATGAACGGGAGCGACTTGTCCTGATAGGTCCACGCGACCTTGCCGCCGGCGACGTCGAAGGCGACAGCCTCGTTCGCGTAGTTGCCACAGAAGGCCATCGTGCCGTGCGTGGCGATGGATGCGGGAATCTGCGCGCTGGTGGCGATTTTGCGCACGAGCGTGCCATCGGCGAGGTTGACGACGTGGAGCTGTGCGTCGCAGCCGCCGAAAACGAGCCAGCGTCCGTCCACAACGGCGGGCGAGCCGTTGATGGGTTCCTCGGCCTTATAGCTCCAGATGAGTTTGCCGTCGGCGGCGTCAAGGGCACGAGCGGTGCCATCGTAGCCGTTGACGAGAATCCAATCGGTGCCGGGCGCAGTGGAACCCGCGGGGGCCTTGATAGTAATTGCGCCGGAGCCGATCTTATCCTCGCTCGCAAACTGCCACGCGGGCGCGCCGGTGGCGGCATCGAGGGCGTAGAGTTTGCCGTCGTTGGAGGAGAGGAAAACTTTTCCGGCGGCGACGGCGGGCGCGGCCATCAGCGCGTCCTTCGTCTCGAAACGCCACAGCTCTTGGCCAGTGTCGGCGGCGAGCGCGTGCAACGTGCCCTTGGTGGTGCCGACGTAAACGCGGCCGCCGGCGATCGCGGCCTCGGCTTGCACGGAGCCGTTGGCGGCGAAAGTCCACACGGTCGTGGGAGCGCGCGGGAGCGGAGCGGCGATGGCGCCACTGAGGGCGGGGCCGCCGCGGGTCATGGGCCAAGAAGTCTCGAGGGCGGGCGCGGCGGGTTTGGCGGCGGACTTTTTGGCGGAGTCGGAGGCGGAGCGGTCGCCGCAGGCGGTAAGCGCGAGCGCAGCGAGGACAAGCACGGTGGAGCGTGTTGCCCTCAACGCGCTTGGGCCACGGCGCGGCTCCTGAAAGCGCGTTGGGGGCAACGCGCTCCACCTTGAGGCATCAGGTTCCGAACGCATGGCGGTAGAGTGCCTCGAAGTCGGCGGCTTGCAACGGCCGCGGGTTGAACTTGCCGGTCCATTGACGCGTGGCGTCGTCGGCGAGCGCGGCAATGTCCACGGCTCGCGCGTCGAAGGCGGGCAGGCGGCTAGCGGCGACGAGATCGGCGACCCAGGCGATCAGGTGGTCAGCCGATGTAGGGCCGCCGCTTGCCGGCGTGCCGTCGGGGTTATCATGTCCGTCGCGCGACGGCGCGGCCTGAGCAAGCTCAGGCCCTACGGGGATCAAGCCGCCGAATTGCGCGTAGATGGCGGCGGCGGCCGGCTCGGCGGAATTGAAACGCAGCACGGCCGGCAGCATGAGCGCGACCGCGTGGCCGTGCACGATGCCGTGGCGGGCGGTAAGCGGGTTGGCGGTGGCGTGCGCGGCGCCAAGCATGGAGTTTTCGATCGCGAGGCCGGCAAGCGCGGCGCCGAGCTGCATCGCGCCACGGTTGTCGAGCGTGGCGCTGCCAGCGATCACGCGGTCGAGGGCGGACGCGAGATGGCGAAACGCAGCCTCGGCATACACGGCGGAGACGGCGTTGCGCTTCGAGGTGACGGCGGACTCGAGCGCATGAGCGAGCGCATCGAGGCCCGTCAGGATCGCGACGGAGCGGGGCTGCGTGGCGGTGAGCGCGGGATCGAGAATCGCGACGCGAGCGAGGGCCTTGGGATCGCCGCAGGCCATTTTCTCATGCGTGTCGTCACGGCTGACGAGGGCGTAGGACTGGCATTCGCTGCCGGTGCCGGCGGTCGTGGGAATCGCGATGAGTGGGAGCAGCGGCTTCGTCGCCTTGCCGTAGCCGTGATAGTCGCGCATCGCACCACCGTTGGTGAGGAGGAAGTTTGCGGCCTTCGCGGTGTCCATGCTGCTGCCGCCGCCGAGGGCGACGAAGCAGTCGAACTTCGCGGCACGCGCGGCGGCGGCGCAGGTCGCGGCGTCAGCCTCGGAGGGGTTTTCGTGCGCGTGATCGTAGAGCGTGACCGGAATCCCGGCGGCGGTGAGGAGCGCCGTGGCGCGCGCGGCGTGGCCGGCGCGGATGAGGCCGCGATCGGTGACGAGAAACACCGCGGTGCCGCCGGCCTCGCGCACGAGCGCGGGCAATTCGCCGAGCGTGCCAGGGCCGAAGACAATCTTGGGCGACGGGCGGGAGGCGAAGGAAGCGGGCATGGGACGCGATGAACTCAAGCTAGCCGCACGCCAGCCCCAACGGGGCGAGAGTCGATAGCCCGGGGCAACGCCCCGGGAAACCAGAACGAAAATCGGCAAGCCCTGAAGGGGCGCGATGGGATGCGTCCAATGAGTTTCGCCCTTTCAGGGCTCGTTTTGCTTCGGAATGAAAACCCAGGGCGTTGCCCTGGGCTATCGAATACCGCCCCGTTGGGGCTGAGGGCGGGTCACAGACCCGCCCTACTTCAGTTGGCCACAAAAAGGCGCAGGAAAGCGGAGGGCGATTGAAGCTCGCAAGGCGCCTATGGGCGCACGGGCGATCCCCGCCGGCAGGACACGGCCCTTTGTGACTTTTTGCGGCCATCAATTCCGGGAGGAAAACTCAGACGGCCACCAAGTCCCCTTGCAACGCACGGCGGCGGTAGAGAAATTCGAAGAGGTTGCCCTCGTGGGGCTGCTCCCATTGCACGCGCATCGTGGAATACGGCCCGAGGTTCAGGCGCTCAATGTTCGTGCTCGTCATGAGATCGATGCTCCACGCTTGGTCTCGGGTGAAGGCCGAGACGACGAGGGACTCGCCAATCTGCGCGATCATTTTCGCCTGCGGAACTTCGAGCACGCTCGCGAACGGGAAACCATATTCGGTGTTGGCGAGCGGGTGATTGAGGTCGTCGCAGACAATCAAGGTCGGGCGCAGGAAGGTCTGGCCGTGCATTTCGACGAGACGAGGGCCGTTCCGATATTTCGCGGTGAGATCGACGGCGCCGGGGGTCTGGAGGAGTTCCTCGAGACGCTCGTCGATGGCCTTCGCGGATTTCGGATTGGCGAAGCTGCAGAGAGTGGCGTCGGGGTGATCGCGCGGGAGCGGTTCGATGGCAGCGAGTCTGCGCGCAAGCGCATCGGCGAGGGCGTCGCGGTTTTTGCCGATCAGGACGGAAGAGCAGTTGATGCAACTGCGTCCGCCGTTCGCGGCGATCGAGTTGACGATGACGTCGAGGTGTTTCGGCCATTCCTCGACGAAGTCGTCGCCGATGACGATTTTGCTGCGACCGGAACCGTGGACGTTAATGTGGCGGTAGGGCGCGTATTTTTTCAGCGTCGCGTCGCTGCCGAACGCGATGGCGCGGCCGGTGCCAAAGAGCAGGGTGTCGCCACCGTCGTGGGTGGTCGGATAAAAACCAAAGGCTTCGCGCGGGAAACCGGCGGCGATCATCGCTTGGATGAGACGGAAGGGCGTGAGCGGGTCTTCGCGGCCGGGTTTGAGCACGACGGGAATTTTCATCACGAGGGCCGGCAGCCAGAGGGAATTTACGCCGGGGGAATTGCTCGGGAGCAGCACGCCGAGACTGGTGGTCTCGGCGAAGAAATTCACGTCGAGGCCATTTTGGCGAACGAAGCCGCGGTCGAAGAGCTCGAGCGGCATGCCGCGGGTGAGACCAGAGATGACCGCGCGGATGTTGGACATCGCGGCGTGGACTTTGCCCATGTTGGAGCGGGCGAGGCTGTGCGGGAGGCCGGTGAGTTGGGAGAGTGCGACCGCGTAGTCTTGCGGGCTCTGGAGCAGGTCGCCGTCGCCCCACGGGAGGTTACCGTGAAGGTAGAGCTCGGCGGCTTTCTCCATGTAGCCGACGAGGGTTTCGCAGGGAATCGCGCGCAGGGCTTCGCCGGATTTCGCGAGTTGTTGGAGGTCGCGCCGGATCAGGCCGGAATTGGCGACGCTGATTTCAAGCGGCTGGCCGGAGACGTTGAACTGGATCGTGTCGAGGCTGCGGTAGGACTGGCCGAGGCGGAGGATGGGAATGTGGATGGCACTCATGTGATAGCTATGGTGGCGACGGGTGTTGCGCCCCAACGGGGCGCCATTTGAAAGCCCAGGGTGCAACCCTGGGAAAATAATCCGCGAAACAACCCAAGCCCTGAAGGGGCGCAACTCGTAGACGAAGGTTTCGCCCTTTTAGGGCTTTGGTTTGTTTGTTGGACGATTCCCAGGGCGTTGCCCTGGGCTATCGAATGTCGCCCCGTTGGGGCTTTCCGAACGACGCGCGAGGGACGGCTGAGCACGAAGCGCATGGTCGCTCAGTAAACGCCCTCGATGATCGTCTTCGTGAGGGACTGAAAGGGGCGGACGTCGCCGACGCCGTCCCACGGGAATTCATCGCACGGCTTGCGGCGGATGGCTTCGTCGCGCTCGAGGAAGCGCGGGACGAAGAACTCCTTCGTCATCGTCGTCAGTTCGACGCGGCCATACTCGTTGTAGGGCACCAACTCCTCGGGCTTGTCGGGGTTGACGATGCGGAGCGTGGCGCGCGGCTGCGGCGCGTAATAGGTGAGGCTGTAGTTGTCGGCCTTCGTGAGCTTTTTTGAAATCGCGAGGCCCATGAGGGTGTTGCCGTAGGTGGGGGCGAAATTGATTTTGCCCTCGAGCACTTCCTCCACGACGAAGCGGACGTATTGGGGGGTCATCGTCGTGCCGCCGACGAACACGCCCTTGAGCCCGGCCTTCACGAGCGACATGCGCTCGGCGAGATTCTCGAGCAGGCGCGGCGTGGTGAACATGTTCGTGATCTTGCGGTGGCGCAGAATCGTGGCGGCCTGGTCGATGACGTGCTCCTGATATTTGCGGGCCATCGCCATTTCGCCGGTGCCGATGAGGCGCTTCACGAAGCGCGGGTCGAGGTCCACGAAGTAGCAGGAGTCGCCGCGGTAGTTGGCGAGGTGCTCGACGGCGAGGCGCAGGCGGCGCGGGCCGGTGGGGCCGACCATGAGCCAGTTGCCCTTGGGGAAAAAGTTGGGGCCGTAGTGGTCGGAGTATTCCTCGTAGTCGGTCTTGTAGTCGTCCCAGCCGACGCGCTGCTTGGGCATGCCGGTGGTGCCGCCGGTCTCGAAGACATTGTAGGGGCGCTTGGCGTAGGCCTTGGGCACGAAACGCTCAGGCTGCTCGGTGCGCAGCACGTCGTCGTCGAAGTGCGGGAATTTCTTCGCGATGTCGGCGAAGCACTTGATCTCCTTGCGCGGATCCCAGCCGGCGGCCTTGGCCCACTTGAGCCAGTAGTCGCAGCCGGTGGCGGGCGAAAAATGCCACGCCATCATCTTGCGCGTCCAGGCATCGAGGGCGGATTGGGCTTGGGGGGGAGTGAGTTTGCTGCTCATGGGAAATTATTTTTCTGTTTTCTTGTTTGAAAACGGGCCGCTCTCGAACCGTTCGTTCTTCCGCTCGATGACTTCGATGAGAACACCTTGTTTGAAGACAAAAACTCGCTCGTGCGAGGAAACGGGAAGTATATCGCGCCTCCATTCACCAAAACTCTCTGTGAGGTTTCCTTCGAACCATACCGCGGTAAGGCCTTCCGCGGGTATTTTCACTCCGAACACTTCATCAACACGCAGGTTCTGAGCCGATTCACTGTCGAAAGTAATAGCCTCGATAATCAGGCGCTTCTGCTTCACCACGAGATTAACACGATACCCGCTCCGATTGGAGGAGTAGCGCCAAGGAATCCCACCTTTCGTCAGCAGATATTCCTGATATCGCTTGATCATCGGTTCCGACAAGACGCTACCGTAAACATAGTGCTCGACGGTTCCGATCCGAAGGCGGTCGCCAACTTGCGCCGTCGCAAAAGCGGTGCCTGAAAATACTGCAAACCAAAGCGCCAACCACAGCGTCCCGACCTTACGAAGATGGTGCATACCGACAGGGACCATGCCCTCACTTCCCAATCGCATACAAATGCGTGATCGTGCCGACGTAGAGGGTGTCGTTGGCGATGACGGGGGTGCCGTAGATCGGGGAGTAGAACTCGATCTTGCCGAGGACTTTCTTCTCGCGGGCGGCGGCGAGGACGACGAGTTCGCCGTCCTCGGTGCCGCAGTAAACCTTGCCGTCGGCGACGAGCGTTGAGGACCAGATGCGGCTGTTGGTGGCGTGAACCCAGAGCTGTTTGCCGGTCTTGGCCTCGAAGCAGTGGATGTTGCCATTATATTCCGCCTGGAAAACCAAATCGCCCACGACGCTCGGCGTGCAGATGGTGCGGCCGATGCCCTTGTTCGTCCAGAGGGCCTTGCCCGTGAGGTCGCCACGCATCGAGAGGTCGATGACGCTGAACATCCCGATGCCGTCGCCGTGCTCGGGATCCTGGCCGATGGACATGTAAGCGAGGCCGTCACGGACGACGACGGTGCAGATGAGTTCGCTCGGGCCGTCGAAGGTCGCGTATTTGAGCTCCTTGCCATCCTTCTTGCGATACTCGGGCGGGTTGGCGTCGTAGCGGAAAAGTTCCTTGAGGACGGGCGTGCCGTCCTTGTCCTTGATCGGAACCGGGTCGTAACCGTAGCACCAGCCGTCGCCGCCGCCCCAGACGAGGATGTCCTGGCCGTTGACGGTGGTGAACGACGGCGAACTCCAACTGCAGTGGAGCACGCGCTTGGAGACGCCGGAGACTTCCTCGCCGATGACCTTCCCGTCCTTCTTGTCGAGGACGGCAAGCGCGGGCGCGAAGGGCGCGGGGATGTTGAGGTGAGACCAATCGACGCCGTTGGAAGTGGCGATGTAGAGACGGTCGCCGACGATGAGGGGCGAGCAGCTCGAGATGTTGTGCGGGAAGATGCCGAGCTCGGTGCGCACATCGCTCACCCAGAGGATGTCGGCCGTCTGCGGCGTGACCTCGATGGCCTTGCCCTCGACAGCACCGAACTTCGCCTCGTCGGCGAAGCCTTGGTTGCCGTCGGCCATGCCCTTCACGTCGAAACACACGACCTCGCCGCGGTTGGTGACGACGTAGCCGCGGTCGCCCTCGATGGCGGGCGAGGAGCAGATGCCGACGTATTCCCAGTCGCTGACCTTGCCGGAGCCGAGCTTCGGCACGACGAGCTGCCAGAGGAAGGCGCCGGTCTTCTCGTCGAAGCACATGAGCACGCCGCGGTCGCCGTGCTGATTGGGATCGCGCGGGGCCTCGTTGTTGGTGCCGACAAACACGCGGCCGCCGGCGACGACGGGCGTGCCGTAGGCCTGCGAGCCGACCTTGGAAACCCAGCGCACGTTCTTCGTGGTCTTGGGATCGATGGTCTCGGACTTGGGGAGAAATTTTCCGGGGGAAATCGCCTCGGGCTCGGGCAGGTTTTTGCCCGAGGAGACCATGTTGCGGGAGGGCGAACCGCCCCACATGGGCCAGTCGCTCGCCGCGGCGGCGAGCGAAGTTGAAGTTGAAGTGAAAGCTGAAGCGAGGAGGAGCGTGAGTAGCGGCAGGCGTCCCTGCCTGCCGGTTTGGGAGGCTTCGGAACGGCGGGCACGGAGGCCCGCCGCTACGCCGGAGAGGAAAATTTCGAGCTTATTCATTGGCGGTGATGGAAAGGTTATCGATGAAGACGCGTTTCTGGCTCTGCGGCGAGAAGGCGTAGACGGCCGGGGCGCCGTGCGTGTGGAGTTTGGCTTGGTGAACATCGAGCGTCCACTTCGCGGGTTCGGGCTCGCCGCGCGGCCAGAGCTTGGCGCGAACGAAGCCGCCCTCGCCGGTCTTGTCGGCATCGACGCGGGTCTTGAGGTGATACCACGTGTTGGCGGCGGCCTCGAAGGGCACCGAGGCGGTGAAACGCTCCGCGGTGCTCGTGACCTCGAGGATACGGTTGTTCGCGGCCATGACGAAGAGGTAGCGCTGGTTGACCAGGCCCACGTTGGACAAAATGCGGCGGTTGCCGTCGGTCATCACGTCGGCCTCGATGGTGTAGTTCTTCATGTCGGGGCCACCGATGAAGTTCATCGTGCGCATGAACAGCAAAGAATCGAGGCGGTTGCCCAAAACCTTGCCGCCTTCCTGCGCGAACACGTGCCACTTCAGGCGCGCGCCGAGCCAAGGCAACGGCGGGAAGCCGACGTCGGTGCCCTCGGTGTTTTTCTGGCCGAGGGGCAGCGCGTCGAAGTTTTCCTTGTAGCCGTAGCTGGCGAGGATGCGGCCGCGCGAAGTCGCGGCGAGGTTGTTCCACTTGGCCTGAAACGAGCCGGCAGAAATCTTCGCGGCGGGGCCGGTCTTGACGACGTTGCCCACGATCTCGCCATCGACCTCGGCCTTCACCAGCGCCGTGGGCGGGATGAATTTCGCGAGGGTGGCCTCGGTAGTCACGTCCTTCACGCGGCGGCCGGTGGCGTCGAGGCCCCAGACCTTGAACGCCTGCGAGCCGCCGGCGTAGAGCGTGAACTCCGCCGGCACGACCTGCAGCGCCGTGATGGGCGCGGTCGAGAGTGCGGCGGGTTTCGGTGCGGGCACGGCGGGCGGGATGATCGGTGCGGAGGATTTCGGGCCGAAGCAGTGCAGGCCTTCCTTCGTGAAATAGAAAATCGAGTCGCCGTAGAACGCCGGTGAGCCGAGACAGGTCGCGCCAGTTTCCATCTTATTGTTCGAGATGATGGTCGGCTTGTCGCCCTTCACCTCGATCACGAAGATGCGCGATTCGTGCATCGGCACGTAGAAGCGGCCGTCGGCATACGCGGGCGAAGCGTGGACCTGGTCGGCGCCGAGTTTCTCCGCGAAGAGGGTCTTGCCCGTCTCGGCGTCGGCGCACTGGAAGAGGCCGGTCGTGCCGGTCGAGTAGATGCGGCCATCGACGAGCAGCGGCGAGCTGGTGAACGCGCTGAACTCGTCGTTGCGCCACAGCTCCGCCTCCTTGCCGAGGATTACAGGCTTGGGGCCGGTGGGATACTCGGTGGGAATTTTCAGCGCGACGAGGCGGCCCTGCGTGGAGGAGTCGATATTCTCCTTGCCGTGGATGGCGATAAGCTTGCCCGGGCCGGCGAGGAGCATGTCGGAGTTGAGGCCGCCGTTGGAGAGCTTGAAGCGCCACACGGGCTCGCCGGTGCGGGCGTTGACGCAGACCACATTGCCGCAGCCAGCGCCGGCGTAGAACACGCGGTGCCCGCCGAGATCGGCGAAGACCGGCGCGCCCATCGGATTGTCCACGGGCGGCGTGGTCCCGGGGGTGCTGGCCCAGACGAGGTCGCCGGTGCGCTTCTCGAACGCGTAGTAGCGCGTGCTCGCCGGGCCGTCGGTGCCCCAGTTGGCGGTGATGGCTTTGGCGTAGAGGAAGTCGCCGTCGGTCACGAGGGAGCCGGTGCGGGTGTTGGGAAACGTGAGGCGGCCGAACTCCTCCATCATCGAGCGCTGCCAGATCTGTTTTCCGTCGCGCGTAAACGCCGTGATCACGCCGCAGGCCGACTCGCAGTAGACGTTGCCCGTCTCGGCGTCCACGTAGGGCGCGCCGATCGCGTAGCGGTTGTAAACGGTGTCGCTCAGGAAATCCTTGAACAGGTGCTCCCAGATTTTCGCGCCGGTCTTCACGTCGAGGCACACGATGGCCTCGATCACGTCGCCGCCGGTCTCGCCATAGTAGCACATGGCGAAGACGCGGCCGTCGGCGATGACCGGCGTGCCCGCGCCGTGGGCCTTGAACGTCCAGCGATCGTTTGGCCCGCCGAGCGTGAGATCGGTGACGAGCTTTTGCTTGGCGGTGGAGACACCGTTCTGCTCCGGCCCGCGCCAGCCGAGCCAACCGGAGGCGGCGCGCAGGGATGCGCCCGAGAGCGCGACACCAACAATCGCCACAAGCGCGAGGAAACGAGCGGAGGTTCTCATGGATGCAAAGGAAGGGAAGTTACCTGCTGTGATCTGTGCGCAGCTGCAGGAAATGCAACCGCGTGCGCTCAATATTCGAAGGACACCTGCACGCCGAAGCGACGCGGCGCGCCGGGGCTGCCGGCGAAGATTTCCGGGTTGATAAACTGGTAATAGTTTTTGTCGCCCAAATTCTGGGCGTAGAGCGTGGTCGCCCACTGGCCCTGGCGATAGCGCAGCTGGGCATTGACGGTGGCGTAGCTCTTCTGCGCGGTCGCCGCCGTGGCGCGCTCGTCGTAGAAGGTTTTGCCCACGAGGCCGTAGCTCGCGTTGGCCGCAAAGCCGCTGCCGAAGTCCACCGTCACGCCCGTGCGCAGCGTCGATTCCGGCACGAAGGGCACGCGCTTGCCGTTGGCGCTGAGGCCGGTGGCGGTCTTGTGATTGCGGAACGTCGTGTCGTTGTAGCCCGCCTGGAAATCCCACCACACCTGATCGGTGGCGCGCCACATGAGCTTGGCCTCGAAACCGCGCGCGCGGACCTCGAGCGCGTTGACCACCACGTAGTCGGTCGAGCCGGGGACCGTGCGCTCGAATTGATAGTCATTCACCTTGTTCCAAAATCCGAGGAGCCCGCCGCCGAAGCGCCCCTTCGGCGTGCCAAAGGTGACACCCGCCTCGTTGGCCCAGGAGCGCTCGGACTTGAAGGCCGCGAGCGCGGGATTCGCCGTGAAGCCGCTGTGGCCCGGCGGACGGTGCGCGAGCGACGTGCGCACGTGGAACTTCAGCCCCTCGGAAGCCACGAGTCGCAACCCGGTGGACGCGGACAAATCCTCCTCGCGCTTGTGGGTCTGCAAACGCGCGTCCTGCGGGGAGGGGAAACCGAAATTGTTCGTCGCGACCTTCCTGCGATCGAGATCGGAGGTCGAATGCTCCAGCCGGCCGCCAACCTCGAAGGTCAGTGCGTCCGAAAGCGGCTGCTCGAAGTTCGCATACGCCGCGATGTTGCGCTGGCCAATCGCGTAAACCGTGCGCTCCGTCTGCACGAAATTCGGCGGCACGAACGCGCTCGGCGGCACGACGAAGGAGCGCACCGCATTGCTGTCGATCGTGGAATCGAAATAGAAGAGACCGCCGCGCAGTTGCGATTTGTCGGAGCCGGGCTCCGACTCGAAGCGCACTTCCTGCGTCCACGTCTTTTCGGCCTGCGTCACGCGCGAACTCGCCGCCGGGATCGGATTGAGGTCGAGGTCGGTGATCGACGGATCGAGGTCGTATTTCTGCCACGAAGTCGTGGCGGTGACGGTGCCGAAGGAGAACTTCTTCCGCGCCTGAAACGAATACTGGTGCCGCTCGAGGCTCGTCTCCCCGTTGAGATCCGAGGCGACCTTGAACGGATCGCGGCTGACGAGCGAACTGAGGCGCGTGGCGTCGTCGTTCACCTTTTCGACGAAACCGCCAAAGCGCAGGCGGAGCGTGGCGTCGGGGTTGAAGTAGAGGTAACCGCGGCCCGAGAAGGAGCTGCGGTCGTCGGCGGAGCGCTTGAGGAAGGTGTTGTCGATGTAGCCTTCGCGGTTGAGCGAACTGAGACTCAGGCTGTAGCCGACCTTGTCGGCGAGCGGTCCGTCAAAGGCGGCCTGCACCGCGAACGCACTATAAGAACCGTAGTCAGCCATGATGCGGCCGCTGTGGCGGGTGCCGGGCTCACGGGTCTTGATGTCGATGACCCCCGCGGCGGCATTGCGACCGTAGTTCGTGCTCTGCGGGCCGGCCTTCACGAGAAAGCTCGAGATATTGAGCAGCGAACTGGTGTAGGATGAGACCGAGGCGGCGGGCACATCATCGATCATCAGCGCGACCGACGGCGCGCTGAAGAAGATGGTGTTGGCGAGACCGCGCAGCGCGATCACGTCACCGAAGCCGCGCGAGTCGCTGTTACTGATGGAGAGATTCGGCGCGATGCCCGTGATATCCTGCAACTGCCCGACGCCGTGCTGCTCCAGCAGGTAGGAGTTGAGCAAGGTGGAGGAGTTTTGCACCTGAAGGATGTCCTCAGCGCCAACTTTGAAGGGCGACATCACGGTCGCAGGCGCCGAGGCGGCTAAGGCTCCAGCCGTCAGGGAAACGGCGAGCGCGATAAGGGGGACAAGACGGGGACGGGTGGCAGGGATCATTGCTTGGGAAAACGACAAGGGGGCGGTGAGCCGCGAGTGATGTCAAGACGCGGCAAGGTCCGCGAGGGTGCGCCCATGACGCGGGAAAAAGGCGCTTTTTCGCCCGCTGGGCGGGCCCAGTGGTCGGGCCCGGTCCGCGCGGCAGATCAGCATCCCGCGCCCTACCGCTTCGCGCCCACCGCCACCAGCTTGTTCCGTGTGCGGAAGAAGAGCGCGCCGTCGGAGATCGCCGGCGTCGAAAGGCAGGTCTCGCCGAGCGCGTTCGTCGCCACGACAGAGAATTTGTCGCCGACCGGCACAACATGGACGAGGCCCATCTCGCTGGTGAAATAAAGGTGCCGGCCGTCCGACACGGGCGACGCCGTAAAGCCCATCGTGGCGTCACTCGTGAGCCGCTGGCTGTAACGCACCTCGCCGGTCAGCGCGTCGAAGCACGTGAGCAGGGAGTTGTCGAGGCACCCGTAGATATGCGGGCCGACGAGAATCGGCGTCTGCATGTAGGTGCCGAGGCGGTCGTGATTCCAGGCAATCGCTGGGTGTTTCCAGTCGGCGTTGTCGGGGGTGATGTCACCGGTGGCGTCGGCGCGGATCGCGCGCATCGGGCGACTGCGGCCGTGACCGCTGGTGAAGTAAATCAGTTCGCCGCGCGCGAGCGGCGTGGGCGTGGGGATGTCGCCGCCGCCGTCGAGTTTCCAGAGTTCCTTCCCGGTCGCGAAATCGTAGCCACCCGTGTGGTGCCAGCCGTTGATCGCGATCTGCGTGCGGCCGGCGCCGGTGACGATCGCGGGCGTGCTCCACGTGGGCACATCAGTGCGCGCCGTGCGCCACACCTCGGCGCCCGTCGTGAGATCGAAAACGGCGAGGAAGGAGCCTTTCTGCACGTCGCACTGCACGACGACTTTTCCCTCGTGGATGATCGGCGAGCTGGCGAAACCCCACTGCGAGGCGGGCATCTGAAAATACCCGGAGTCCATCGGCCCGAGGTCTTTTTTCCACAGGAGCGCTCCGTCCTTCGCATCAAAACAGAAGAGCCCCTCGCTGCCAAAAATCGCCACGATGCGCTGGCCGTCAGTCGCCGGCGTGGAATTGCAGTGCGTGGCCTTGGTGTGGCGCGCGACCTTCGGCGCGCTCTCGTGGCCGAGCACGTTCCAGACGATTTTTCCGGTGGCCTTGTCGAGCGCGAGGAGACGCCACTGCTGCGAGGCATCGTCCTTCGCCGCCGCGATGTCACCGTAGAGCCCCACCTTCAGATCGACTTTGCCCGCTGCGCTGACCGCCGTCGCAACATAAACCCGGTCGCCCCAAACGATCGGCGCCGCGTGCGAGAGGCCGGGGATCGGCGTGCTCCAGCGGATGTTTTCACCTTTTTCGCCGTCCCACTTCGTCGGAAGCGCAACGGAGTCATCAAACCCGCTCGCCGCGGGCCCGCGATATTGCGGCCAATTCTGGCCACTCGCCGACCCTACGGCGGCCCAACCGGCAATGAGTGCACCCAATCCGTAGAACAACTTCATGCTGACATACAACCCGCCGGTTGCCCTTCAGCAAGCCCCCGCGAAACCGATCTATTTTAAAATCGTTCCGACAAACTCCCCCACCGCCGCTGTCGCCGGATCACCAGGGGCGCCGAGGTTGTCGTTAAGCCTCACGTGATCGGTGTCCTTGGCGCCGAAGAGGCGGACGGACACGCCAGCCGCTTTGAGCACAGCGCCGAAGCGCTGGGCCTGGGCCGTCGTATCAGGATGGCCGACGACGTGGAGGAGCAAAAATGGCGGGAT
>JANNEY010000058.1:0-2538 GCA_031379235.1 Opitutaceae bacterium
CCTTTTTTGTTGTGGGGGGGGGCCCCCCGCCCCCGCCGGTTTGGCCCTACGGTTCAACGGGGGGGGTGGGGACACCCCGCCCTACAACGGAACGTCCTTCCCCGCTCTCCGCTACTTCTTCAAATACCCGTCGAGCCACTCGAAGATCGTCTTGTGCCACAATTCGCTGTTCTGCGGCTTGAGCACCCAGTGACCCTCGTCGGGAAAATAAAGCAGCTTCGACGGAACGCCTTTCCGTTGCAGCGTCGTGAAGAGGCTCAGCCCCTGACCGATGGGCACGCGAAAATCGAGTTCGTTGTGGATGATCAGGTTCGGCGTCTTGAATTTCGCCGCGTGTTTGTGCGGCGACCATTTTTCAAAATCCGGATTCTCCCACGGAATCCCGTGGTCCCATTCGTCGAACCACGTCTCCTCCGTCGTCCCATACATGCTCACGAAATCATAGACGCCGCAGTGCGTGACGAGCGTGCGGAACTTGTCCGTATGACCCTGAAACCAGTTCATCATGTAGCCGCCGTAGCTCGCGCCGGCCGCGGCCATGCGCGTCGTGTCGACGTAACTCTGCTTCTCGAGGTGCGCGAGGCAGGCCATGAGATCCTCGAAGACCTTGCCGCCCCAGTCATGCGAAATTTCGTCGGTGAATTTTTGGCCGAAGCCGGTCGAGCCGCGGGGATTGGGCATTGCAATCACGTAGCCCTGCGCGGCCCAGACCTGCGGGTTCCAACGCGCCGACCACGAGTCGAGAAACGCACTCTGCGGTCCACCGTGCACCCAGAAGACGAGCGGATATTTTTTCGCGGCGTCGAAGCCCGGCGGCTTCAGGATGAACATCTGCACCAGCGTGCCGCCGGCACCGATGACGATCACGCTCTCCGGTTTGGGCAGCGCGAGCGCCGCGACCGCGACGACATTGGTTTTCGTCAGCGCAGAGGGCGCCGACTCGCCCACGCGCCAGCGTGCAACCTCCGGTGGCTGCACGAACGAGGCGCGCGTAAATACCACCGTGCGGCCGTCGCCGGCGAGCGACGTCTCGGAATTTACGCCGCCCGTCACCACCGCGACCGGATCGCCGCCGCTAAGCGCGACGCGCCAGATCGGCTTCGAGCCTTTATCCTGCGCCTCGACGAAAATCGTCTGGCCGTCGGGTGCCCACGTGAAGCTATCCACCGAACGATCCCAGTTGGCAGTCAGGCTGCGGTGCTGGCCCGTCGCGCGGTCGAAAATCCATAGCGCCCACTTGTCCGCCTCGGCACCGGCGCGCGCCTGCGCGCGATAAGCAAGCAGCTTCCCGTCGGGCGAGAAGCGCGGCAATCCGTCCGCCGCCGGATTCTTTTCCGTGAGGTTTTTCCGCGCACCCGTCGCGAGATCGACCGACCAGAGATCGTGATTTGTGCTCCACGCCTGCTCGCGCAGCACGGCGGGCGGTGCGGAGAAAACGATCTCCTTTCCATCCGGCGAAAACGTGAACTCGTCGCCCGCACTAAACGTGCTCGACGTCGGCACCGCGTCGTTCTCGCCCGGCGTCACATCGCGCGGCTCGCCTGCCGTGCCATCGGCCGCAATCGCCACGACGAAGAGATGCTGCCGCTTGTCGTCCACCCACGAATCCCAATGCCGGAACAGCAGTTGGTTCATGACCCGCGCCTTCACCTTGCTCTTGTCGCGCGCGGCCAGTTTCTCCGCGTTGAGCTTGTCCGATTCCTTGAAGGGCTTGGCGGAAAATTCGGGAAACACCGCAGAGACAAACGCGAGCGCCTTCCCATCCGGCGACCACACGGCCTGCGCCGCACCCGTCGAGAGCGAGGTAATTTTCCGCGCCTCACCACCAGCCACAGGCAAAAGGTAAACCTGCGAATCGCCCTCGCGGGTAGACTCAAACGCGATCCACTTCCCATCCGGTGACCAGCGCGGGTGCGCATCCCGCTTCGGCGAGGCCGTGAGTTTGCGCGGCTCACCGGAGCCATCGGCCATCGCGACCCAGATGTCGGCATTGGTGCGATTCTCGTCCTTGAGCACGTCGGTCACGACATATGCGACGCGCGTGCCATCCGGCGAAATCTGCGGGTCGGAGACGCGCTTCAGCCGAAACAAATCCTCCAGTTCGATCGGGCGCGGCTGTGCGCACACAAATGTCCCGCAACCAAGCACCGCAATCCAAAGGGCCGATGCGACGCCACGAACCAGGGGCCGAATTTTCATCCAGCCACGTTTGCGCAACGCAGCCGGGTGAGGCCAGACCGATTTCTAACGGCAAATCGTCGCAATCCACTTGGCGGACCGGCCGGGACCACTACGGTGCGCGCCAAGTTCTCCTCAGCATGAAATTCCTCCGTTCGTTCCCCATCCTGGCTTTTCTCGCTCTCGCCGTCGCTTCCGCCGCAACTTTGCGCGCCGCAGCGCCCGCCGGTTTCACGCACGTCAAGACCGTCGGCAACATCGCCGAATACAAGCTGGCCGCCAATGATCTCAACGTGCTCCTGCTCGAGGATCACTCGGCCCCGGTGTTGACCTTCATGGTGACTTATCGCGTCGGCTCGC
>JANNEY010000087.1:0-9347 GCA_031379235.1 Opitutaceae bacterium
GGCAGCGGCATGAGCGTGCAGGCAAACCAAGGCAGGACGCGGCTTGCAAGCGATGCTTTGAAGCGCAGCGGATTCTTTCGCCGCACTCCCCCAACTCAGCCCGCAAAACCCAGCCACGCGCAACCGCACGACGCCGCTCAGCCGGACCATTGCAGTTGAATTCAAGATCACCCGCCAGTTTATCGGGTTAGAGGAGCGCACGGCCCACCCGTCGCATTGCAACGTTCCGTCTCAATCGGCAGCCGAAATCCGGTCTCCGTCCCCGACCGGCCCTTCATTTCTTGGGCGCCGCATCGGCCGATGCGGGGGCATTGAGCGGCGCGCCACCGATGGGAATGAAACCCCGTCCCCCGCGCTGCGGGGCGCGCACCGTCAGCAGCGCGTCGATCGGGGCGCGGGCGGCCCACGCGATCGCGCGCAGGAGCATCGGCTGCACCTGCGCGTGGGTGAGATTCACGTAGTTGTGGCCCTGCATCCAGACGAACGCCCGGAACGGCTGCCCGCCAAACATCGTGCGCTCGTAGGTCCAGATTTGCGGGACCACTTCGCCTTCGTGCCCTTTGGCGCTGGGCGTCGCCGCCTGCGGCGCGGTCGCGAGCACCTTGATCGCGGGTGATTTTGCCCAGGTCATCAGGAAGAACGATTCGTCGGTGAGGGTGAAGTCCGACATGCCCTGCATGATCGGATGCGCGGGATCGGTGATGGTGTAGGCGACCGGTGCCTCCAGCGTGAAATTGGTCTGCCCGTGCTTTTTCGCGCCACCGTAGATCGTCGCGAACCATTCCGGATCCTCGGCGCAAATGGTGTCGTGCAATGCGATCAAGCCGCCGCCGCGTTTCAAAAATGTCTCCAGCGTGGCCTTCTCCTCCGCCGTCATGTAGCCCGCATCGCCCTTGTAGGTGAACATGACGTCGATGTTCGCGAGCTCCTGCGACGTTGGAAAATGGAGACTGCCATCGACCACCGCGCCGCGTTCCGTCAGGATCTTGCTCCAATCCGCGAGGAACTGCGGGTAGTCGTGCTGGCCCGCCGCGTGGGTCTTCAGCCCGGCGCGCAGATAAACGCGCACGGGCCGACCCTGCGGCGCCGGCTGCGGTTGCGCTGCGAGCGAACCCAGCGCCACGGCGGCCGCCACGGCGAGGAGCAACGAGCGGCGGCCCCAGGAAAAACCAGACGGGAAACAGCATCGCACAGGGCGGGAAGCGGCGGGGAGGGGCATGGCCAGAAAAGTAGCGCGAGAAAAATCACGGACAAGGAGAAAGGCCACCGCCGTCTCGCGCAGGCATGCGCTGCGGCTCGATTGAGTTTGCGCCGCGCGCGGCCGGCCGGGAAACATGCGCCGACTCACCCCGCTTCGATGAAGCTCCTCACCTCTGCCGTTTTTCTGTTGCTCGTTTTCGGTTGCACCTCCGCTGGCGCGCAAACGTCAGACCCCGCCGCTCCCGCCGGCACAGAGCGTGGCGGCCTGTCGCCGAGCCGCACGCTCGCCGACCAAATAATCGCGCAGGGGGACAGAAACGCCGACCGAAAACTCACCGCCGCGGAATTCACCGCGCTCGCCGATATCTGGTTCGACGCGCTCGATCCCGATCGCGCGGGTCGTGTGCAACGGGAGGAGTTTCTCCAGAGATTCGACGGCATTCTGCCAGCCGTCGGCTTACAGGGCGCCGGCCGCCGCGGTGCGCACGGACCGAGCATCGTTGGAGCCGCCAACGCACTCGGCCTCTTCACCGCCGCCGATCAAAATCACGACGCGGTGCTCGAGCGCACGGAGCTGAAGCGGGCGATCGATAGCTGGTTTACAGCGTGGGACAGCGACAGAAACGGCGAGCTGACGCCAAGCGAATTGCTCCGCGGCCTGAACACCATCCTTCCGCGCACCAATCTCGGTGTCACCACCGGTCGCGAGTCGATCGACGCCGTGGCTGGCCTGCCCGCGCCGCCGCCCTCGCCTCCTCTCATGCCCGCCGAGTCGATGGCCACCATCCGGTTGCCCGAGGGTTTCAAGATCGAACTCGCCGCGAGCGAGCCGATGATCGAGGACCCCGTCGCGCTCACGTTTGACGAAGACGGGCGTGCCTACGTCGTCGAGATGCGCAGCTTCATGCTCGACATCGATCGCGCGGGCGAGCGCGAGCCCCTCGGCCGCATCACGCGGCTGGAAGACACGGATGGCGACGGCTGCTTCGATCGCGCCACGGTGTTTCTCGATCAACTGATCGTGCCGCGGGCGGTCGCGGCGGTCGCCGGCGGCGTGCTTTACGTCTCAGATTATCAGCTTTATTTCGCCCGCGACACCGATGGCGACGGCAAGGCCGACAAGATTGAACTCATCGACGCCGACTACGGCCGCGGCAACGTCGAGCACGCCGCCAACGCGCTGTTTCCGGCGATGGACAACTGGATCTACAACGGCGAGTCGCCGTATCGCTATCGCATCGTCGGCGGCACCGTGATCCGGCAGACGACGGAATTTCGCGGTCAGTGGGGCATGACGCAGGACAACTACGGCCGGCTGATTTACAACGTGAACAACAGCCAACTCATGGGCGACTTCACCCCGCCGAACTATTTCGCCCGCAACCCGCATCACCCCGCCACGGCCGGCCTCAGTCTTTTCGTGGCAACCGATCAGCGCGTGTTCCCGATTCGGATGAACACCGCGATCAACCGCGGTTACGCCGCCGATGTCCTCGATGCGGCGGGACGCGCCTATGTGTTCGCCTCGTCGTGCGGCCCGGTCGTCTACCGCGGCGATAATTTTCCTGCCGATTTCACGGGCAACGCGTTTGTGTGCGACCCCGCGCTCAATTTGCTCAAGCGCAACTTTGTCTTCGACCGCGATCTCACGCTCTCGTCCAAGTTCGCCTACGATGATCGCGAGTTCCTCGCGTCCACCGACGAACGCTTCCGGCCCTCGAGTCTTTACAACGGCCCCGATGGCGCGCTCTGGCTCGTGGACATGTATCGCGGCATCGCGCAGCACGGCCAGTTCATGACGCCCTACCTCCGCCGCGAGACCCTCGCCCGCAACCTCGACAAGGGAATCCACTACGGCCGCATCTACCGGATCACCTCGACGACAAAACCGCCCGCGGCCTTCCCCCGCCTCTCGCGTGAAAGCTCCGCCGCGCTCGTCGGCCGGCTGTCGTCGCCCAACGGCTGGATTCGCGACACCGCGCAACGCCTGATCGTCGAACGCGGTGATCGCTCCGTCGCACCGGCCCTCGCAAAACTCATCGCGGGCACCGGCGATCCGCTCGGGCGCATCCACGCGCTGTGGGCGCTGGAGGGATTGTTTGCGGCGCTGCCCGCCCGCGTCTCCGCCGCACCGAAAGGGGATTCGCGGCTGCTGGTGGCCGAGGCGGGCTTCGCCTTGGAAGCACCCGCGCTGCCACCGGATATCTTACAAACCTGTCTCGCGGCGATCGCCGATCCGAATCCGAAGATTCAAACGGCCGCGATTCGCGTGGCCGAGGCGCTGACCGCAGGCAACGCTGCCGGCCGACAGGCGCTGCGGCTCGCGTTCGACCGCGTCGTCGGCGCCGCCGCGGAGGTTGTCTTCCAGGCCGCGCTCACCGCCGGCAATCTCGCGCCGCCCGAGGCGCTGCCGCTGCTCGCGCGGCTCCTCACGCGTGAGGCGGCGCAGCTGTTGATTCGCGACGCTGTGCTCAGCGGCCTGCGCGATTTCGAGCTGCCGTTTCTCGAAATCCTGCTCGCCGATCCACAGTGGAACGAACCGCAGTCCGGCCGCGCCGCGACCCTCCACGCGCTCGCCAGCGCCCTGCTCAAGGAACGCGTGCCGGCAAAAATCGAACGGCTGCTCGCGCTCGCGGCGGATCAACGATCCGCGCAGGCGTGGCGTCGCCGCGCGCTGCTCGACGGTATCGCCGCCAACACCCGCGGCCGCCTCGCCACCCCGCTCGCCCTCGATCGCGAGCCGGCCGGATTCGCCACGCTCGCCGGGTCGGACGATGCGGCCACCCGCGAACAGGCCGCGCGGATAAAACCGCTTTTCACGTGGCCCGGCAACGAGGCCGAAACCGGGCCGCGCCGCGCGGAAGCGCGGGCGCTCACCGCGGCCGAGAGCACGCTCATCGCGGCGGGGAAAGATATTTTTCAGCAACTCTGCGCCGCCTGTCACGGGCCGGCCGGCCAGGGCGTCACGCCCCTCGCGCCGCCACTCGCGAATTCCGAGTGGGTCACCGGCCCGGCCTCGCGCCTCATCCGCATCGCGCTCCACGGCATGGGCGGCCCGCTCAGCGTCGGCGGCACCGTTTTTCAACCGCCCCTCATCTTGCCCGAGATGCCACCGCTTGCGACGCTCGACGATGCCCAGCTCTCCGCCGTCCTCAGCTTCGTTCGCCGCGCGTGGGGTCACGAAGCCGCCCCGATCTCCGCGGCGCAGATCGCCGCCGTGCGCGCTGAAACTCCGGAAAGGAAAACGCCTTGGACCGCAGCCCAGCTCGCGGAGATTAAGTAATCGTTTCTTGCCACGCCGCCGCATGACGCGGGCAATGGCGCACTCATTTTCAAATGGAAATCCTCAAAGATAAAACTGTCCTCGTCGTCGGTGGTGGCTCGGGCATCGGTCTCGGCATTGGCGTCGCGTTTGCCCGCGAAGGCTGTCGCGTGGTCCTCGCGGCGCGCACCGCCGCTTCGCTCGCCGCCGCCAAAAAAATTCCCGGCGTCGGTGCGACGCTGCTGACGAAAACCTGCGACGCGGCCAACCGCGCGCAAGTCGCCGAACTCGTCGCGTGGACCACCACGCACGCCGGCCCGATTGACGTCCTCGTTTACTGCGCGGGCGTCAACGTGCCGAAGCGCACGTTTGCCGAGGTCACGCCCGAGGACTTCGATCGCGTGATGACCATCAACGCCACCGGGGCGTTCAACGCCATCCACGCCGTGCTGCCCGGCATGCGCACCCGCAAGACCGGTCTCATCCTCAACGTCGTTTCGCTCGGCGGCCTGCGCACCCTGCAACTCGCGGGCCTGCCCTACACGGCCTCCAAATTTGCCCAGAGTGCGATTGGCACTTTTGCGAATCTCGAAGCGCTGCCCGACGGCGTGCGCGTCACGAACCTGTATCCGGGCGAAACCGAAACACCGATTCTCGACCAGCGCCCCGTGCCGCCCTCGGCCGAGCAGCGCGCCCGCATGCTCCAGCCCGAGGATGTCGCGGCGATGGCTGTCGCGGTCGCCAAACTCCCGGCCCGCGCGACCGTCCCCGAGCTCGTCATCACGCCGCGGCACATGCCGCTCACGTAAGGCCGGCGGTGAATAACCGGTGAGTTACCTTGCACCCAAGTTATTCACCGCTCTCCGCGGTGAAGCGATTGTGCAGAACAAAGACTTCATTTTTCGCCCCGCCGGCGCACCGTCGCGATTGTTCCTTGATAGAACAGTCGCAGCGCAACGGCCTGAAAAACGTCGTTGAGAGCACGGCTGGGATAATCCCGGGCGACCGGGGAATGGCTGGCGGCAACTGGTGCCGCCCTCCCCTCCAAACCGCGTTTGCGGAATGTGAGGCATATATCACCAGTTCCTCTGGCCGGAGTCGTGTCCGGTCAGTTCACCCACGAAATAGGAGCTGAGCCGCAAGGCGTGATTAGAAACCGCGCTGAGTGGAGTCAGGCCCACGGGAAGTTTCGACCCGTGCGCCGACGCAGTTACCCCAGAGGGTTTTGGTTGCTACTGCGCAGACCAGAACGCCAGTGCGATTCCCGGCGGGACGACCCCGCCAAAAGGCCCGACTCGCCGCACGAGCCGGGCGCGCAAAGGAGTCGCGCGGGCGGGGAGAGAACGGACCTAGGCAAAGTCCGTGAACCTCCTCAATTGGGGCGGCGTGTAAAAGCACGTCACCCCGCTGCAAAAGCGAAATGCAACCTGAGAGTTAAGAGGTCAGACCCGTAGCGCGGGGCCAACGACCGGCCAAAAGCTGGTGCCGTCCCCGTGGTAAAAGTGCCGACGCGAGACAATGAGAATTGCAGGCGTGTCAGCACTACGTCCGTCGCGCCACTCCCGGCAGGGAGTGTCCGAACCGGGCGCAGAGGCCTCACTCGACAGATCCCGACCGGCGACGGTCGGGACGGTCCCGCCATGAGACCGAGACATCCGCATGCCGCGGAGAGTGGCGTCGGGAAGCACACCGCCCGCGAAAGCGAGCGCGTCCAAGCGTGTGCCAACGGGAAAGAGCGCGTGACGCACGCCCACCCCCACAAATTGGCCTCGGAGCCTTAAACAAGCTCCGGGGCCTTTTTGTTTTCCAATTTTCCGTCAGGCCGCCTCACTGCCCGGACACCCCATCATGATGCGCCCATTCCTCGCTCGCCCCTTCGTCATTGTCACGTTGTTGCTCCTGCCCGCCTTCGCCGCTGCGGCAGAGACTCCTGGACCCGCTAAAAAAGCGCCCGCCCCCACGCCCTATCCACTCATCCTCGGCCCGATTCGTCTTTGGGCGGGTGCCGCGCCCGACGCCCGCGGCGAAACGGCCAAGGACATTCCCACGCTCACGCCTTACCTCCCCGCCCCTGGCAAAGCCAACGGCGCCTCGATGATCGTTCTGCCCGGGGGCGGCTACGGAGGTCTCGCCGAGCACGAAGGCACGGGCTACGCCGAATTTTTCGCCGCCCACGGCATCACCGCCTACGTCCTTAAATATCGGCTTGGCTCCAACGGCTATCGGCACCCAACCATGCTCAACGACGCCGCGCGCGCGATGCGGCTCGTGCGCACCTTCGCCAAACGCGACGGCCTCGATCCTGCGCGCATCGGCGTCATCGGCTCTTCCGCCGGCGGTCACCTCGCATCCACGATCGCCACGCATTTCGACGCCGGCAGACCCGACGCCGCCGATGCCATCGAGCGCGAAAGCTCCCGCCCTGACCTCGCCGTGCTGTGCTACGCGGTGATTTCGTTCGGTGAATTTGCGCACGCCGGTTCCAGAAAAAATCTCCTCGGCGACAATCCCTCCGCCGAACTCGTCAAACTCCTCTCCAACGAACTTCAAGTCACGAAGGACACGCCGCCGACCTTCCTCTGGCACACCATTGAGGACAAAGCCGTGCCGGTGGAAAATTCGCTGCTCTTCGCCACCGCGATGCGTAAGGCCGGCGTGCCTGTCTCGCTGCACGTTTACGAAAAAGGCGCGCACGGCCTCGGCCTTGGTCGCCCGGACCGTCCCGCGCCCCCGTGGGGCGATCAGCTGCTCTACTGGTTCAAGGAGCGGAAATTCACGCCCTGATTCTTAGTCCCGAAAAAAAACCGCACCCCGATGAATACCCCTGGAAGCCCCCTCTCCAATCCAGCGCCGGGAGTAGACTCCGCCGCAGTCCAAGACGCCGGAAATTTTCCCCGCGGCCTCGCTGCGGGTGCCGTTGCCGCATTAATCGGGGCGGCTCTGTGGGCGATCATCACGGTCACCACTGAATATCAGATCGGTTTCATGGCGGTCGGAGTCGGCTTTCTCGTCGGCTACGCCATCCGCACATTCGGCAAGGGCTCGGCTCAAAAATTTGCCGTGGCTGGCGCGGCCCTCGCTTTGCTCGGGTGTATTTTGGGCAACTTCTTCACTATCGCCGGGGTGATCGCCAAGACGAATGGCGGCAACGCCATCTCAGTCGCATTCAGCCTGCTCACCCATCCGGCCAGCGCGGCAAACATCATGAGTTCCGGGGCGCAGCCGATGGATTTTCTGTTCTACGCGATTGCCATCTACGAGGGCTACAAGCTGTCCCGGCGGTAAGATCACACTTCCGTGTCAGCGTTTGGGCCATGCGCGCCTTCGGCCTTGCCTTCGCTTTGGCCGCCGCGCACGTTGGGCCTCTTTTTCCAACAAACGACCGCGCCCGAACATGAACCAGAGCATCCGCAATATCGCCATCATCGCCCACGTTGACCATGGGAAAACCACCCTCGTCGACAAGCTCCTAAAGGAGGGCGGCGTCTTCCGCGCCAACCAACGCGTCGAGGAACGCGCCATGGACTCCATGGACCTCGAAAAGGAGAAGGGCATCACGATCAAGGCGAAGAACACTTCCGTCCACTGGAAGGACAAGATTATCAACATCGTCGACACCCCCGGCCACGCCGACTTCGGCGGCGAAGTCGAGCGCGCCCTCCGCATGGTCGACGGCGTGCTGCTGGTCATCGATGCCTACGACGGCCCGCAGGCCCAGACCCGTTTCGTGCTCCGCAAGGCCCTCGCGCACGGGCTCAAGGTCGTCATCGTCATCAACAAGATCGACCGCGACAACGCCGAGCCCGCGAAAATGTATGACAAGGTGCTCGAGCTCCTGATGGAGCTCAACGCCACCGAAGAGCAGTTCGACGCCCCGGTCGTCTACGGTTCCGGCCGCGACGGCTACATGATGTATCACCTCGGTGAGGAAAAGAAGGACATGTCCCCCCTTTTCCAGACCATCCTCGATCACGTTCCGCCGCCGTTCGCGAAGCCCAACGAGCCGTTCCACATGCTCGTTTCCAACATCGATTGGAGCGACTACGTTGGCCGTATCGCCGTCGGCAAGATTCTCGGCGGCATCGCCAAGATCGGTGACACGGTCTTCGTCGTGCGGCACTCGGACCACAAACGCATCCGTGCCAAGATCACCAAGATTTTTGAGTTCACCGGCCTCGGCACGCGCGAGACGGAATCCGCCGTCGCCGGCAACATCGTCGGCTTCGCCGGCTTCGAGGATGTGGACATCGGTGACACGCTCACCGTCGACGAGGCGGGCCATGCCCTGCCCTTCACCCAAATCGATCCGCCGACCCTCGAGATGCAGTTCTGCGTCAACGATGGGCCGCTCGTGGGCACCGAAGGCAAACTCGTTACGTCGCGCCAGCTGCGCGAGCGTCTCATGCGTGAGTTGAAAACCAACGTCTCGATCTACATCGAGGACTCCGCGAAGGCCGGTATCTTCAACGTCAAGGCCCGCGGCGCCATGCAAGTCGCCGTGCTCGTCGAGACGATGCGCCGCGAAGGTTTCGAACTGCTCGTCTCCCGCCCCACCGTAATCGAAAGGGTCGTCGAGGGCGTCCGCATGGAACCCTACGAAACTGTCTGGATCGAAGTGCCCGACGAGTGCGTCGGCGCCATCATGCAAAACATGGCCAACCGCAAGGGCCTGATGACAAATATGGAGAAGCACCCGCACTCCACGATGATCGAGGCGACCATTACCACGCGCGGTCTCATCGGTATGGAGATCGATGTCGTCAACGCCACCAGCGGTCGCGGCGTGCTCAGCCACTTGTTCAAGGAATACGGCCCCTATGCCGGTGAGGTTCTCACCCGCATCACCGGCACGATCATCGCGACCGAGCCGGGCGAAACCACCGGC
>JANNEY010000139.1:0-20025 GCA_031379235.1 Opitutaceae bacterium
CGAGCTCGCGATGGATCTGCTCCAGACCACCGGCCAGTGCGACAATGGTTACGCCTGCGTCTACCAGAACAACCTCTCCTGGTCCTCGCCGACCACGCCGCTCCCCTACGAGGCGCACCCGCGCGTCGTCTTCGAGCGTCTCTTCGGCGAAGGCGGCAGCGTCGCCGAACGCCGCGCCGCGCTCCGCAAGCGCGCCAGCCTCCTCGACTGGATCACCGAAGATATCGCCAGCCTCAAGCGCCGCCTCGGCCCCGCCGATCAGGCCAAGGTCGCCGAATACCTCGACACCGTCCGCGAGGTCGAGCGCCGCATCCAGAAAGCGGAGGCCGACGTCACGAAGAACAATCTCCCCGCCGATCTCGACCGCCCGCTCGGCGTCCCCGCCACCTACACCGATCACGCCAAGCTCATGCTCGATCTCCAGGTGCTTGCGTTCCAAGGCGACATCACGCGCGTCATCACCTTCCAGCTCGCACGCGAGACCAGCAACCGCACCTACGCCGCCGAGACCGGCGTCGCCGATCCCCACCACCCGCTCTCCCACCACGGCAACGATCCGGAAAAAATCGCCCGCATGGCGAAAATCAACGCCTTCCACGTCTCGCTCTTCGCCTACTACCTCGAGCGCCTCAAGGCCACGCCCGACGGCGAAGGCACGCTCCTCGATCACACGATGCTCCTCTACGGCTCTGGCATTGGAAACCCGAACGTCCACGACCACACGAACCTCCCCACGCTCGTCGCCGGCGGCCGCGCCTTCGGCCTCAAAGGCAACCGCCACCTCCGCTACAAAGAGCCGGTCCCGCTCGCGAACTTGCACCTCACCCTCCTCGACAAAGCCGGCGTGAAAATCGACTCCTTCGCCGACAGCACAGGCAAGGTGAACGATCTATTCCGGCCGCTGACGGTGTGAGGTCGGCAACTTGCCAAATGAAACTGCTCATCCGCGCGCTCTCTTGGTTCTTGTTTCTGACTGGGCAGGCACAGGCGTTTTGGATCGCGCGTCCGATCGAGCAACGCGTAGTCGAGAGCGACTGTATTGTTGTCGCGACACTTGAAACCGTGGAGATGACTTCGTTCGGCGAAGGCCTCGCAGATCAGAGGGCGAAATTTAGACTGGTGCGCGCAATCAAAGGAAATGTGGCCGAGACTTTCCTTGTTCACGGCCTGAAAACAACGATGTGCATCCCATTCGTTGATTTCACTCAGGTAACACCGAAGGGAACCTGCCTCATCTTCCTCGAGCCACCGGACGACAACGGAATTCGCCATCCTCTGGAGGCTTCGTTTTTTCAAATCGCCGACGGAAAGCTTATGTGGGAAAACCCGGGCGAGAAAAATTTCCGGCTGAGAACCCTACAAGAGGTCGAACGCAGTATTCAGAAGATTGCAAAGAGTCCCCCAAGCCAAAGAGCGAAACTTCGCTCATAGTCAGAATACGCATCTACTCCATGAACCCCACAGGCACAGAGACACAGCGCAGAACCAATCCCACCCGGCCTTTCTCCATTCCGCTGTGCCTCTGTGGTTCACTCCTGCTCGCCCTCGTCTCCACCTTCACCGTCCACGCCGCGTCGCCGCTCGCCGACGCCGTTGAGCGCAAAGACCCCGCCGCCATCCGCGCCCTTCTCCCCGACTCCGCCGTCGCTGCCACGCAGCCCGACGGCACGACCGCGCTCCACTGGGCCGCGCGTCACGATGACCTTGCCACCGCCAAGGCCCTCCTCGCCGCCAAGGCCAATCCCAACGCCCTAAACCGCTACGGCGTCACCCCGCTGTCCCTCGCCTGCACCAACGGCAGCGCCGCCCTCGTCACCGCGCTCCTCGACGCCGGCGCCGACGCCAACCTCGCGCTCCGCGGCGGCGAGACGCCGCTCATGACCGCCGCGCGCACCGGCAAGCTCGACGTTGTGAAAATTCTCCTTGCCCGCAGCGTCGACGTGAATGCGAAGCTCCCGGTTGGCGGCCAGACCGCCCTGATTTGGGCAGTGGCCGACGGCCACGCCACTGTCGTTGATGCACTCATCGCGGCCGGGGCGGATTTTCGCACGCCGCTCGACACCGGTTTCACGCCGCTCCTCTTCGCCGCCCGTGCTGGCTATGCCACCATCGTCCGCGCCCTGCTCAAAGCGGGCGTGGACGTGAACGAAGCCACCGAGCCCGCGAAAAGAACCGCCAAAAAACAGCCCCGCACCGGCACCAGCGCGCTGATTATCGCCGTGGAAAACGGCCACTTCGAACTTGCCGCCGAGCTCCTCGATCGCGGCGCCAATCCCAACGACCTCCGCTCCGGCTACGCGCCGCTCCACGTGCTCTCGTGGGTGCGCAAGCCCGACAGCGGCGAGGACGACGGCCAGCCCGTGCCCGAAGGCACCGGCCTCTACACCAGCGAAGACCTCATCAAGAAACTCGTCGCGTCGGGTGCCGACATCAACCTCCGCCTCACCGGCGGTCCGTCCGGCGGCGGCCGCATCGCGCGCAAAGGCTGCACGCCCTTCATGATGGCCGCAGATACCGCCGACACCAGGTTCATGAAACTACTCGTTGCCCTCGGCGCCGATCCCACGATTCCCAACGCCGATGGTTGCACGCCCATTATGGCCGCCGCCGGCCTGGGCACGCGCTCCGTCGAGGAGGAAGCCGGCACCGAGGAAGAGTCGCTCGAAGCCGTCGCCTACCTCCTCAGCATCGGCGCCGACATCAATGGTGTCTCGAACAACGGCGACACCGCGATGCACGGCGCCGCCTTCGACAACTTTCCCAAGGTCGTGAAATTCCTCGATGCCCACGGCGCGAAAATCGAAATCTGGAACCAGAAGAACAAACGCGGCTGGACCCCGCTCCTCATCGCCGAGGGCCACCGCTACGGAAATTTCAAACCTTCCTTCGAGACCATTGCCGCCTTCCACGAGCTCTACCGCCAGCACGGCCTCCCCATCCCGCCCCCAACCCCGCGCGTCGACGTCAAGGGCTACGAGGCGCTGTGAAATTGATCAGGCGATCACGGCAGCGCCCGGTCTTCTGATGTAGGCGGCGTGCCCTCACCCCGCTTCCGGGTTTCATCGCTGATGCATGAGCGGGGTGAAGGGCGCCCCGCCTGCATCGGACTTGGGGGAAATTTCCGGCTGCCGCGGACTCAGCCCTTCGCCGGCCACCGCTGCGGCACCTTGCGCAACTTGGCGACATCGTAGCCTTGCGCGGCGAGTTCACTCACGAGGCGCTCGTAGTCGGCCACGGGAATCTCCGGCGTGCGCGCCATGATCCAGACGTAGTCGCGCTTGCTGCGGCCGATGACGGTCTGCGAGTAGTCGGTGTTGATGTGCGTAACGAGGAACTCGGCCTTGAACGGCCACACGAAGCGCATCCCCCAGGTGGATTTGTGGATCGGGTCGCGCACGAAGCCGCGTGGGTTGTATCGCTTCGGCGGCCCGTCGAAGCCGCCCTTGTTGAACGTGAACACCGTGTCGATCGTGCCGTCGGGCTCGAGCGTGTAGTTTTCCACGGCGTTGTAGGCCTCGGTCTCGATGAACGTCGGGATGCAGGCGACGACATACCAAGGCCCCATGTAGCGTTTGAGGTCGAGGTTCTCGACGGTCTTCAGCGAGGGCATGGACGAGGCGCAGCCAGACATGGCCAGAGCTACGATCAAGACTGGCAGGCTTGTCCATCTCGCTCTCCCGTTGCGCGCGATTGGGCGGGCGATGAGAGGGCAAGGGAAGCAGGGATTTGTTGTGCTGGGGATTCTCATGGCCGTTTTTCGGATCGGTTGATGCCGCGAAAGGCGACGACGGCGAGCACGGCGCCCGCCCCGAGTAAGACCGCGAGTCCAAGCACGCCACTGGCCCAGGCGAGCCGGTCGAGCAGGAGCCACGCGCTGCGAAACACGAGGATGGACGCGAAGAGCAGGAGCATTTCCCACGCGATGAGCTTGTTTCGGCTTTCCATCCGCCGAAGGGAGCACACTTCCCCCGCCAGTCAAAACACCAGATCGGTTTCCCGCGAGCACCCGGCCGCTGCTCGCCAACGCAGGGGACGAAGCGACGCCGGCATGGAATGCCACGCTTTGATTCCAAGTCGTCCGCTTCGATTTGCGATCCTCGCGTGCGCCGACTCCGTCGCTGGTCCATGACAACCCAAGAAAAGGAAAGCATCTGCCTCGTCGCCTTGTGCGCCGCCTTCTCCGATGGCGCGAAGTCCGAGTCTGAGCGCGCCCAGTTTCGTGGCCTGCTCGGCCAGCTCGAGCTGCCCAACGCCGCGCAGCTCGTCTCCCGCGCGCTGCTCAACCGCGCAGCCTTGACCGACGCCGTCGCCGGCCTGACGACCGCGGAGTCGCGCACGCTCGCCTATGAGATGGCGGTCTGCCTCATTGAGGCCGACGGCCACCGCAATCCCGCCGAGACGCAGTTCCTCGCCACGCTCGCCGAGCAGCTGCAAATCCCGCCAGCCCAAGCCGCCGGCGCGCTCCAGCTCACCGATGATGTTTCCGCTTCGGCGGCTCTTCCCGTCGCCGCCGCGGCTCCGGCGGAGCCGGCCCCCCGCACCGCCGATGCTGCGTTGGACGCGACCATCCGGCGGACCGCGATTCTCGCCGGCGCGCTTGAGCTGCTCCCGCAATCCGCCGCGACGCTCGCCATCTTGCCGCTGCAAACGCATCTCGTCTATCGCGTCGGCAAGCACTACGGCTATACCCTCGACACCGGCCACGTGAAGGAATTTCTCGGCGTGCTCGGCTTGGGCCTCGCGTCGCAGGCCGTCGAAGGCATGGCGAGAAAACTCCTCAGCGGCCTAGTCCGGCGCGCTGGCGGCGGCTTCGCCGGCACGCTCGCCTCGATCGGCACCGGCCCCGCCGTGACGTTCGCGAGCACCTACGCCCTGGGCCAACTGGCGCAACGCTACTACTCCGGTGGTCGCACCCTCGGAGCGCTCCAGCTCAAGGAGACCTTCCGTGAACTCCTCGGCAGCGCCCGCGCGCAGGGCGCGAGCCTGCTGCCGGAGATTCGGGAGCGGGCCCGCGGCCTGAACCTCTCGCAATTGCCCTCGCTCGTCCGCGGCGCGTAGCCGGCTGGCTTATACGCTCGCGTCACAACTATGAGAGCATTCTGCCAGCGCCTCATCGAGGCCCCCGTTTTCCAGCGCTTCGTTCTGGGCTTGATCATCGTGGCCGCGCTGCTGGTCGGACTGGAGACCAACGCCAGCTTGGTCGCGCGCTTCGACGGCCTCCTGCACGTGCTCGACCGCGGTGTGCTGGCGCTCTTCGTGGCCGAGTTGCTCGTCCGAATCGGCGCTTGCGGCGCGCGGCCCTGGCGGTTTTTCCGCGATCCTTGGAACGTCTTCGACTTTGCGATCGTCGCCGTGTGTGTGCTGCCGCTGGATGCGGAGTATTCGGCGGTGCTGCGGCTCGCCCGCGTGCTGCGCGTGCTGCGCTTGGTTACGGCGGTGCCGCGGTTGCAGTTGCTGGTCACCGCCCTGCTCAGAAGCCTCCCGTCCATGAGCTACGTGGCGCTGCTGCTCTGCGTGCTGTTCTATGTCTACGCCGTGCTCGGCATCTCTCTTTTCGGCCCGACAGATCCGGAGCATTTCGGCTCGCTCGGCGCCTCGGCGCTGAGTCTTTTCCAGGTCGTGACGCTCGAGGGTTGGGCGGAGATCATGCGCACCCAACTGGTCGCCGGCGTGAGCGCGGCGCTCACCATTGCCTATTTCGTCTCGTTCATCCTGCTCGGCACGATGATCACCTTGAACCTCCTGATCGGTGTGATCGTGACCGGCATGGACGAGGCGCGCCGGGAAATGGAG
Source organism: Opitutaceae bacterium (assembly GCA_031379235.1). Classification (GTDB taxonomy): domain Bacteria; phylum Verrucomicrobiota; class Verrucomicrobiia; order Opitutales; family Opitutaceae; genus ER46. The sequence goes on from JANNEY010000139.1 coordinate 5,794, forward strand.
GACAATGATCGCCGTCGACGCCTCGCCACCACCGGGGCAACTTCGCCGGCGGACGATGTCGCGGAGCTGCGCCGCCAGCTGGAAACCCTTCAACGATCGCTCGCCGCTCTGCAACGCCGCATCAAGTAACCGACCATGACGCTTCTGTTTCCCTTTGCCGACTACTGGTGGTTCTACGCCCTGTTCACGCTCGGTGTGCTCGCCTTTCTCGCGCTCGATCTCGGTGTGTTTCACCGCGAGGCTCACGGCGTGGATTTCCGCGAGGCACTGGGCTGGAGTGTCGCCTGGATCACGCTGGCTTTGATTTTTTGTTGGGGCTTCTGGCAGTATGCGCACTGGAAGCTGCCGCAGGACCCGAGGCTGCTTGCCGCGGGCTTGACGGCCACCTTGACTCGGCGACCGCCGCGACCCCGCATTGCCCCATGAAAACCCGCCGCGATTTCCTCCGCGCGACGGCGCTCGGCGCCACGGCCGCCACGGCCGTGCCGCAGCTCCTGTCGGCCGCCCCCCCAGCGGCCGCGTCGTCCACCCCGCCGCGGCGAACCGCGGCTGCGATTTCAAATTCCCGGTCTCGGTCGTGCGTGAGGGCTGGAACGAAATTACCGTCGAAAACGGCGACGGCCAGACCGTAAACATCCCCGGAGCAAGCTCCGGGGCATTTGAACAAACCACCCAAATTTTTCCGACCCTCGTGCAATCGATTTCTCAACCCGTTCCGCAAACCAAGCCGAAGCAAGCTTCGGGGTATGAGACCCAACGCGAATCAATGGTCCTCGGACTCGAACTCGCCATCCGACCAATCGTGACGTGAACGCCAACAACCCCGTGCCCTTTTTTCGCCTTCCTCTCCTGCGCGTCGCATGCGTGCTGGCGGCGTTCGCCACCCTCGCCGCACTCGCCGCCACGCTTGCCGCCGCCGGGCCACTCCGCGTCTGTCTCGTTTCCGGCGCCAACGATTCCGCGCCCTACGCCACCGACCGCACGCTCGCCGACCTTGCCCGTGCCCTCGAATCGGATCACGCGATGCGCTGCACGGTGCTCACGTGGGACGCGGCGAGTGCGGGCTTCCGCGACATCGACCGCCTGCTCGACGCCGAGGCCGCGATTTTCTTTGTGCGGCGCAAGACGCCGAATCCGCACAACCTCGCGGTGCTCCGGAAATTTTTCTCCTCGGGCAAGGGCTTCGTCGCCCTTCGCTCGACCAGCCATGCGTGGGAAAACTGGCCGGACTTCGACGCCGAGGTTCTCGGCGCCAAATACGGCGGACCGCAGGGCGGAAATTTCGGCGACGCCGAAAAACTCCTCTTCCGCCCGCACCCCATCTGGGCCGGCGGCGAGACCTTCACGACCCGCTGCGATCTCTACCGCTACGGGCCCGTGGCGGGCGACGTGACAGTAATCCTCGAAGGGGAAACCCGCCAAGGCACCACGCCCGTCGCGTGGACGCGCGTCCATCGCGGTGCGCGGCTGTTTCACCTCGCGCTCGGCTACGCCTACGACGTCGAGAAGCCCGAGTTTCGCCGCATCGTCGCCAACGCCGTGCGCTGGGTCAGCGCTCCCGAAGGGAAATAGCCCGGCCTGCGCCCGGGTAAATCCTACTTTGGTCGCGCGGCCAGCGCCTCGAGTTCAGCGTCGGTCCACATCTTTTGCCGCTCGGTCGTCGCGGCGCGCACTTCCGCGATCTTCGCGGGCGCGACGACCGCCGCCTGTCCGCCGAACTCACGCCGCACATAGGTGAGGATCGCGGCGATCTGGGCGTCGTCGAACTGACGCCACGGCGGCATCACGAGGCCGCGGCCGGTGTTTTCCTTTCCGTGCAAAACGATGCGCGCGAGCACAGCGTCGTCCGCCTGCAGCCAGCGCGAGCCCACGAGAGCGGGTGCGAGCATCGCGAGGCCGGCGCCGGATTCCTGATGGCAGGGCGCGCACGTGAGGTTAAAGGCCACCTTGCCCGCCTCAAACGCCACCTGCGCCGCGCGCAGCGCCGGATCGTCGGAGTGCTTTTGTTGGTAGGTCGTCAGCAGCGAAACGAGCCGCGGGTCCTTGTGCGCGCGAATCGTCCCGAGGTTGCCCGAGCTCAACACGCCAGGGTCAAACGTGCCGGCGTTCATGCGCGCGAGCATCGCCTGCGCCCACGCGGGCTTCTCGCTCAACATGCGTTGCGCCGTGCTTTGCAGCCGCGGCGTGAACGATGAAAAGCTTTCCACGATCGCCTCGGCCGCCGCGAGGTCGTCGTAGCCGCCGAGCGCGGCGAGCCGCTTCGCGCGGCGCGCTTCGTTTTTCTCCGTGCGCACCATCGCGGCCACGACCGGCAGCGCCTCGGGTGCCGCGGTGGCCGCAAACAATTCGAGATAGCCTTGCTGATCCGTCTCGGCGAGACCGCTGCGCTGCATTGCCGCCACGGCCTCCCTCATCGCCTCGGGCTGGCCGAGCCGCGCGGCAAACGCCACGAGCGCCGCGGTGTGCGTGCGGCCCTGCCAGGCACGCGCGATGGCCTCGCGGAGCAGCGGCGGCACTGACTCGACGCGGCCGCCGCTCATTCCTTTCGCCATGCCCGCGAGCAGAGTCGCCGCCGCGGCTGCACTGGGCGCCGCCTCGAGCAAGCGGCCGCAGTAGTCGAGGTTGCGGCGGAAATATTCCGGCGCGCGCTCGATCAGCCACTCGGAATAGACGCCTTCCTTCAGCGTGAAATGTTTTCGTGGCCCCTGATCCGCCGTGAAGCGGCGGCCGATGCGCTCGGCCGTGTGCGTGGAAAAAATCTTCGACTGCCACACCGCCGGCTCGCGGACGAGGGCGAGCAGCTCGTCGCGGCCGGTCTCCGCCTGCGCCTCGACGGCCCACCAAATCAGCAACGGCAAATGGATGTCCGCCGCATCTTCGTCGTGGCCGATCAATTCGCGGATGATCGGAAACGCCTGGCCGGGCGGCAGCCGCTTCGCGCTGCTCGCGAGCTGGCTCCGCACCTCGACCGCGCGCTCGCTCCGCGCGAGCGCGGTCAACGCCACGCGCGTCTCGCCCCCGACACTCTTGCGATCGCCGAGGAGGCGCACGGCCCAGCGGCGGATGTGCTCGCTGGCATGGCCGAGCGCGGCGCGGAGCTGCGGTTCCTCGAGTGCGCCGCGAAGGTTGAGCACCCAGAACGCTTCGAGCGAAGTCTCGTCGTTGCGGGCCACCATCACTTGCAGAGTCACCCCGATCGGCTCGGGGCGGCGCGCCAGCACGCGACGCGTGAGTTCGCGTTGCGCGCGGTTGGGATGCGCCAACCGCGCGATCAGATCATCCGTGGAAAGTTTGCGCAGATCGACAGGCGCGGGTGGCGTGAAATTTCTCGGCACGATGCGGAAGATGCGGCCGTGGGTTTTGTCCCACGTGTCGGCCGGGTTGAGGTGGCTCAGGCGCACGTCGGACCAGTCGGCGACGTAGATCGCGCCGTCGGGGCCAAGCTCGATGTCGACGGGGCGAAACGTCTTGTCCTCCGTCGTGACGAGCGCCGTCTCGTCCACCGTGCGAAAGCTGGAGGTGTCGCGCAGCAGCCGGCTCGGTTGGATGCGGTTGGTCATCGCCATGCCGACGACAATCTCCCCCTCGAGCGCGGGCATCGCGCCGCCCTCGTAAATCATGAACGCCTGCGGGAAGCGCTGGCCGTAGCCCTCGTGCTTCATGTGCTCGAAAAACCCGAAGATGAACGGATTCACCGGCGGGCCGTGCTTGGTCCAGCCCTTCACGTAGGTCGCGCCCTGCGCGTAGTGCAGGCCGCGCGTCGCGCCGCCGTTGGTGCCGGAAAACGCGCGGCCAAACTGATCGAACTCGAGGCTGAAGGTGTTGCCGCCGCCTTCGGCGAAGACCTCGAAGATTTTCGTGCCCGGATGATAGCGCCAGATGTTCTGCCCGCGCAGGCGCTGGCCCTGCACCTCGTAAGTCGTCGTGCTGCCGTTGGCGCCGTAGATCCAGCCGTCGGGCCCCCAGTGCAGGCTGCTCGCGAGCGAGTGCGTGTCCTCGAGGCCAAAGCCCGCGAGGTGCACCTCGGGATCGCCGTCGGGGATGTCGTCGCCGTTCTTGTCGGGATAGAAAAGCAGGTAGGGCGGATTGAGCACCCACGCGCCGCCGTCGCCGGGCAACACGCTCGTCGCGAGGTTGAGGCCGGAGAGAAACGTTTTGTGGTTCGCGAATTTTCCGTCGCCGGCCGTGTCCTCCAAGATCGTGATGAGGTCCGCCCCGCGCGCGCCGCGCGGCGGCGGTGGCGGCACCTGGCTAAATTCCGCGCGAATGTATTGGTCGTAGCTCGTGACCGTCAGGCCCGCGGGAAAAGGATACTGCAGATACTGCACGACCCACATCCGACCGCGCGCGTCGAACTTGAGGTCGATTGGCTGGCGGATGAGCGGCTCACTCGCGATGAGTTCAACGGCGTAGCCTTCGGCGGCGACGAGCCGCTGGAGGCTTTCCGCGGGCGGGAGCACCTTCGCCTGGCCGGTGAAGTCCTGTCCGCCCGGCTTGAAGCTCTTCACGAACTCCGCGATCTCGGGCGTGAAGCGCGGCGGCTCGGCGGCGAAGGCCGCGCTCGCGCCCGCGCAAACCAGGCCGCTGCTGAAAACCAGGGAGGAGATTCGTTTCATCATGCGAGGATTGCTTTCACCACGCTGCCTTCAACATCGGTCAGGCGGTAGTTGCGGCCCTGAAACTTGAAGGTCAGCCGCGTGTGGTCGAGCCCAAGGAGGTGGAGCAGCGTGGCGTTGAGGTCATGCACATGCACGGGATCGCGGGTGACGTTGTAGCTGAAATCGTCGGTCTCGCCGTAAACCACGCCGGGCTTCACGCCGCCGCCGGCAAGCCACATCGTGAAACAGCGACCGTGGTGGTCGCGGCCGTAGTTGGCCGCCTCGAGTTTGCCCTGGCTGTAGGCCGTGCGCCCAAACTCGCCGCCCCAGATCACGAGCGTCTCGTCGAGGAGGCCGCGCTGTTTCAGATCGCGGATCAACGCGGCGCAAGGCCGGTCGATGTCCTCCGCCTGCAGGCGCAAATCGCTGGGCAGGTTGTAGTGCTGATCCCAGCCGCGGTGGTAGAGCTGGATGAAGCGCACGTCGCGCTCGGCAAGCCGCCGCGCGAGGAGGCAGTTCGCGGCAAAGGTCCCCGGCACGCGCGCCTGCGGGCCGTAGGCGGCGAAGGTGGCTTCGCTTTCGTCGCGCAGGTCGGCGAGGCCCGGCACCGCCGTCTGCATCCGAAACGCCATCTCGTATTGCGCGATGCGCGTCTCGATTTCCGGATCGAGGTGGCGCGCATGGTGTGCGCGGTTGAGCTCGGCGAGGGTGTCGAGTTGGTCGCGTCGTGCGGCGGTATCGAGCCCAGCCGGGTTCGACAAATAGAGCACGGGATCGCCGCTGCTGCGCAAGCTCACGCCCTGGTGGTTCGACGGCAAGAACCCCGGGCCCCATAGCCTGGCATACAGCGGGTCCGCGGGCCGCGCCGCGCTGCCGCGTGAAATCAGGACCATAAACGAGGGCAGGTTTTTATTTTCACTGCCGAGCCCGTAGCCCGTCCACGCGCCGAAGCTCGGCCGGCCCGGCTGCTGATGTCCCGTCTGCAAAAACGTCACCGCCGGATCGTGGTTAATGGCCTCGGTGTGCAGCGAACGGATGAAACAGAGCTCGTCCACGACGCCCGCCGTGTGCGGCAGGAGCTCGCTCACCCAGGCGCCGCTGCGGCCGTGCTGCGCAAAATCGAAAATCGACGACGTGACCGGGAAATTTTTCTGCCCGCTCGTCATGCCCGTGAGCCGCTGCGCGCCGCGCACCGACTCTGGCAGATCCGTGCCGTGTCGCGCGCGCAGCCCAGGCTTGTGGTCGAAGAGATCGAGCTGCGAGGGGCCGCCGTGCATGAAGAGATAAATCACGCGTTTCGCCTTCGGCGCGAAATGCGGCAGGCCCGGCAAACCGCCCTCGGCCGCCGCCGCGAACAATCCCGGCTGCAGCAACGAGGCCAGCGCCGCGCCGCCAATGCCCGTCGCGGTCCGGCCGAAAAACTGCCGCCGCGTCAGCCGCGCATCGGCCGGCGGCGGGTGAGTGAGACTGTGGGGGTGCGTTTTCATTCGGAGTTCCTCGCCGCTGCCAGCAAGCAGATGCCGGTGACTGGGAGCCCCAAAGGGGCGCCAATTTGAAAGCCCAGGGCTACGCCCTGGGAAATTTCTCCGGAGACATCCAAGCCCTGAAAGGGCGAACGAGCGCCTGAGTGTCGCCCCTTCAGGGCGAAGAAATCCATTCGTTTCGTTTCCCAGGGCGTTGCCCTGGGCTGTCGAATCGCGCCCCTTCGGGGCTTCCGACCATGGAGCGGTCGTTCCACGGATAACGGCAAGAAATCTCTCTTGGAAGTTCTCATCGGCGGGTCAGGGCTTCGTCGAGGTTCAGCACGGTTTGCGCGACAACCGTCCACGCGGCGAGTTCGACCGGGTCAAGTTCTCGCCCGCGGGGCGAGGCGCCGACGCCGATCAATTTTCGCGCAGCCGCAGGCTCGGCCGCGAAACGCGCGCGCTGCCGCACAAACAGTCCGTCGAGCGCCGCGCGTTCCCTCGCGTCGGGTTGGCGCGCGGTGGCGCGGCGGAAAATCTCCGCCGTCCGCCCCGCCTCGCGCAGGCCGCGTTGTGCGATCACGTCCGCGGCGAGTGCGCGCGCGGCCTCGACAAAGGTCTCGTCGTTCAGCAGCAGGAGCGCCTGCAGCGGCGTGTTCGTCCGCGGCCGGCGCACGACGCAGGTCTCGCGCGTCGGGCCGTCGAGCAGCTGCACGCCGGGCGGCGGCGAGGTCCGCTTCCAAAACGAATAAACCGTGCGCCGCCACAGACCCTCGTCGCGATCGGGCTGGTAGCTGAGTTCACCGTTGTAGGAAACGGCCTCCCAGAGGCCCGGCGGCTGGTAGGGTCTCACCGGCGGGCCGCCGATTTTTTCCACGAGCAGGCCCGACACCGCGAGCGCCTGATCGCGGATCATTTCGCCGGGAAGGCGAAAGCGCGGGCCGCGCGCGAGCAGCCGGTTTTCCGGATCGCGGGAAAGAAGCGTGGGCGTCGCAGCCGAGGATTGCCGATACGTCGCGCTTGTGGCGATCAGACGGAGGAGCTGCTTCACGTCCCAGCCGCTCTCCACGAACCGCACTGCGAGCCAGTCGATCAAATCGGGATGCGACGGCATTTCGCCCTGCGCACCGAAATCGTTCAACGTCGCGACCAGCCCTTCGCCGAAGCACTGCGTCCAGCGGCGGTTCACTTCGACGCGCGCAGTCAGCGGATGCTGCGGTGCGATGAGCCATCGCCCGAGGCCTAGGCGGTTGCGCGGGGCGTCCGCCGTCAGCGGCGGGAGCAGCGCCGGCACGCCCGCCGCGACGATCTCGCCGGGCGCGTCGTATTGGCCGCGCATCAGCAGGTGGGTCGCACGCGGCGTCGCGCCTTCCTGCATGACGAGCGTCTTCGGCAAGTGGGCGCGAAACACCTCCTCGGTTTCGCGCGCAGATTCCGCCTGCAGGCGCGCCGCGCGCGTCACCGCGTCACCGTGCCGCTCGACGTAGCAGTCGAGCACGAGCTTGCGCTGCCGCGCGTCGCGTTTCTCCGCCGCGAGGGGCCAGATGCCACGCAGCCGCTCGCTCCAAAACCACTCGCGCACCTCCGCAGGCGTCAGCTTGGCGGCAAGGAGACGCACCTCATCGAGCAGGCCGTAGAAACCCAGTCCGCTGTCGCGCCGCCCGATCCGCACGGGTTCAGCATTCGTGATCGGGCCGCGCAGCGAGTCGCGGACCACGCTGAGCGCCAGCGGCGCGCCGTCGGCAAACGCCCGCAGGCCCGCCGCCTTGCCCGAGCCGTCGTAGCTCACGACGAGGTGATGCCAGTCCGCGCCCTTGATCGGGTCGCGCGTCACCACCTCGATTGCGCTCACGACCCAGCGGTCAACCAGATTGATCTGGAGCACGCCTTTGGCCCAGATGAGCTCGAAGCCGCGCCGGTCTCCGGCCGGTTCAATCTTCGAGATTACACCGGCGAGCGAAGCGGTCGGTTTGGCCCAGAGCCCGATGGTCCACGGCTGATCGGCGGCGAGCGGAAGATCGGCGGGCAGTTCGAAATGCTGCATGCCGTCGAACCGCGCCGCGCGCCCGGCGAGGCCCGGCTCAAAGTAGGCGCCACCTTTCTCGATGGCGCGCGTGGAGTTTTCCGGTTCGAAATCCACGTGTGCCAGCATGCGTTCGCGCGGCGCCCGCAGTCCTTCGCCGGCGCCCCGCTCCCACTCCGCGATCGCCTGGCGGAGCGGCTCGGTGCGCTGTGCCAGTGCGCGCTCGGCCGCGGCGCGTTTTTCGCGCAACACCTCGAGTTCGGCGCGCTGCGCGGGCGTGGCGACGTCCATCACCGGCGGCGGATCGTCCGGCGAGACGAGCCCTCTTTCCACGGCGCTGTTGAAGAACGCGAAAAGCCCGTAGTAGTCGCGCTGCGAAATCGGATCGTATTTGTGATCGTGGCAGCGCGCGCAACCGATGGTGAGCCCGAGCCACACGGCCGACGTCGTCTCCAGCTGATCGGCGACATACTCGACGCGATACTCCTCGTCGATGATCCCGGTTTCGCCCGTGACCATGTGGTTGCGGTTAAAGCCCGTCGCGATGCGCTGCTCAGGGGTGGCGTCCGGCAACAGATCGCCGGCGAGCTGCTCCACCGTGAATTGGTCGTAGGGCAGATTGCGGTTGAACGCGCCGATCACCCAGTCGCGCCACGGCCAGATCTGGCGGGCGTTGTCGCGGAAGAATCCGTTGGAGTCGGCGTAGCGCGCGGCGTCGAGCCAGTCGGTCGCCATCCGCTCGCCATAGGCCGGCGAGGCGAGCAGCCGGTCGACGGCGCGTTCATAGGCGTCGGGCCGCGCATCGGCAAGAAACGCGTCGAGCGCCGCGACGGTCGGTGGCAGGCCCGTGAGGTCGAGCGACACGCGCCGGAGCAGCGTCGGCCGGTCCGCCTCGGGCGAGGGCGCGAGATTTTCCGCCTCGAGCCGTGCGAGGATGAAGTGATCGATGGCGTTGCGCGGCCAACGCGGATTTTTCACGGCGGGCAGCGGCGCGGCTTGCGGCGCGATCAGCGACCAGTGCGCCCGATACTCCGCGCCCTCCGCGATCCAGCGCCGCAGGATCGCGCGCTCCTCGGCGGTGAGCGCAAGGTTCGAGTCGGGCGGCGGCATCTGCTCGTCGGCGAACTTCGACTCGATGCGCTGCACGACTTCACTCTCGCCGGGCTGGCCGGGCACGATGGGAATCGCGCCGCTGCGGCGCGCGGTGAGCGTCTCGGCGCGCACATCGAGCCGCAGCTTCGCCTCGCGCGCGCGGGCGTCGGGCCCGTGGCACTTGAAACATTTCGCCGACAGGATCGGGCGGACGTCGCGGTTGTAGTCGAGCGGCGACGCGGCAGGCTGCGCCAGCCCGGCCGGAGCGAAAAGCGATGCGACGATGAAGACCGCGGGGCGCACGAAAGGATGGAGTGACGCGGACGAACGCGCAGGGCGATCCCGGCGCTCAGTAATCTCGGAACGGCCCGCGCGGCTCGCTCGCGGCCATTTCGGCCTGCCAGGCGGCGAAACGGGCCTTGACGGTGGCGAGCCGCGCGGGCTGCGCGGCGGCGAGGTTGTTTTTTTCGCCGGGATCGGCGGCGAGGTCGAAGAGTTCCTCCTTTTCGGGCACTTCGCCGCGGCGGCCGCGCGGGGTGTAGGAAACCCATTTCCAATTTTCGACACGCGCGGCCTGATAGGTGTCGGGGAAATCCCAGAACATCTCGCGACGCGGCGACGGCGTTTTTCCCTGCAAGATCGGCAGCAGATCGAAGCCGTCGTATTTCACGCCCGCCGGCAGCTTCGCGCCGCCGACCGCGGCGAGCGTCGGCAGGATCTCGAGCGCGGTGATGAACTCGTGCGTGGTTTTTCCCGCGGGGATCACGCCGGGCCAGCGCGCGATGAAAGGCACGCGCAGCCCGCCCTCGAAGCCGCTGCCCTTGCCGCCGCGCAGACGGACATCGTCGATGCGCGCGCCGTTGCGGCCATTGTCGGCAAAGAAAATCACGAGCGTCTCGCGGTCGAGCGCGAGATCGCGGAGGGTGGAAAAAATCTCGCCAATCGCCTCGTCCATCGCGGTGACCATGCCGGCATACTTCGTCGCCGGCAGCGCGGGGTCGCGGTCGGAGTAGTAGTTTTTGAGGGTGTGGGCGGGAGCCTGGTTCGAGTCCTTCTCGAGATTGGACGCACCGTGCGGGGCGTTGAACGGCAGGTAGACGAAGAACGGCCGCGCGCGGTTTTCGCGGATGAACGCGACGGCCTCGCGGCGAAACAGATCGGTGGAGTAAGTGCCCTTGTCGGCCGTGGAGAGTTCGTTGCCGCGGAACATCGAGGGCGCGCCGTAGCGCTCGTGCGTGTAGTAATCGATCCCGTTGTTGCCGTGGCCAACGAAGGTGTCGAAGCCGCGCTGGAGCGGGAGGAAGCGGCGCGCCTGCCCCATGTCCCATTTGCCGAAGACGGCGTTGCGGTAACCGGCGGGGCGCAGCACGTCGCCAAAGGTGAGTTCGCGCACGTCGAGGCCCAGCGTCATCTCGGGCGAGATCGCATACTCGGATTTCGTGTAGCGGTGGCCGTAGTTGACCATGTTGTTGCGGATCATCTCGTAGGTGCCGTTGCGCTGCGGGTAGCGGCCGGTGATGAGTCCGCTCCGCGACGGCGTGCAGACGGAGGCGGTGACATAGAAGTTCGTCGCGCGGACGCCCTCCGCGGCCATCCGATCAAGATGCGGCGTGACGAACTGAGTCGAGCCATAGCACCCGAGATCGAAGCCCTGATCGTCGCTGACGATGAGGATAAGGTTGGGCGGACGAGCGCCCGCGGCCGAAAGCGCGGTGATGAAAAAAACCTGAAGGCAGGCGACGACGACAGGGAGATGGAACGGCATGGTGGATTAGTTGCGCAGGTTGACCCCAAAGAAGAACTGCGGCACCATGTAGTGCGTGGTGTTGGCGCGGCCATAGCCCCACTGGGTCTCGCGGTCGGGCTGCGTGAGGATGTTCACCACGTCGAGGTAGACGCTCAGGCGGCGGTTGACGTTGTAGAGCGTCTTGATGTCGACGGTCGGGCGCGCGGCGAAATAGACGGCGCGGGATTCGTTGGCGTTGAACGTCGTCAGGTAGCGGTCGCGATAATTGTAGGAGGCGCGAAGGTTGAGCTTTCCCTTGATGTAGGAGACGCCGACGTTGGCGACGAAAGGATTGAAGCCCGCGATGCGGGGATTGGGGGCGAGGGCGATGGCGTTGCCTGCGCCGTAATTGCCCTCGGCCTGCATGCGCGTGGCGTTGGCGTAGGCGCCGAGGCCGTTCCACGGCGCGGGCAGAAACGTGAACTGCTGCGAGTAGCCGATCTCGAGGCCCTTCACCTTGGCGTAGCCGCCGTTGAACTGGGTGGTCACGGCGAAGCCGGCGTAGTCGCCACCGTAGCCGTTATCCGCGCCGGTCGGGACGGTGGTGCCACCGGCCGTGTAGATAAACTTGCGGATTTCCTTCTGGAAGACGCCCACGGAGAACATGCCCGCCGGCTCGAAATACATCTCGGCGGAGAGATCGAAATTGCGCGCGCGCTGCGGCTCGAGGCTCGGGTTGCTGGTGGAGAGCGTCTGGTTGTCGAAATTGGCGCTCACCCGCGGGACGAGTTGTCCGACGCTGGGGCGTCCGATGTTCTCGGCATACGAGGCGCGCGCGAGGAGGTTGGGTGCGAACTGATATTTGAAATGCACCCCCGGCAGGATCGTGCGGTAGTCGCCGGTGCGGCGCTGGCGACGGCCAAACTCCTCCGTGGTCCGCCGCTCGATCTCCGCGTCGGTGAGGGTGCCGGTGAACGCGGCGCGGCGCGCGCGCTCCTCGGGCGTGAGGAACTGCCGCGCGCCCTCGCCCTTGGTCTCGGTGTCCTCGACGCGCACGCCACCCAGCACGCCGAAGCGACCGAGCTGCATGTGGCCCATCAGGTAGCCGGCCATGATCTGCTCCTGGAACTGCTGGTTGTTGTTGTAGGCGGCCTGAAGATCGGTCGCGAGGCTGCGGACCCAATACGTGGGGTTGGCGGCGATGTGAGGGTCGAGGTTGTGCGTGCGGCCGTCGGCGACGAACGGCGGCAGTGGCAGGTTGCCATAGCGCGCGAGTTTGGTGTCGGGGAATGGCCGGGCGGCGAGGCCGAATTGCGAGAGATTGTCGTCGTTGCGCCCGGTGGCCGGGTTGACGCCCATCACGCCGTCGGGGCCGACGTAGCGGGTGTTGTAGGGCGTGTTGTCGAGGTAGCGCGTCTGCTCGCGGAAGCGCAGGCCGGTCTTGATGTAGGTGGGAACCGGTGACGTGAAGGCCTTCTTCACGTTGAGCGAGGAGCCGAGATAATTGTCCCAGCCGACCATGCGCGCGCTGGTGTAGGTGTTCTGGGTGTAGCTCGCGAGCTGCGTCCAATCCGCGCCGCCGTTGGGCAGCACGCTGGGAAACAGCGCATCGTCGCGCCGGATGGTAAAGCCCACGCTGGGCGCGATGAAGTTGAAGGTGTTGTTGCCGGGGTAATACGCCTTCGATTTCGACGAGTAGAGATCGTAGTCAATCAGCAGGCCGGGATAGCGGTGCACGCCGCCGGCGTTGAGCGTGAGCGTGTCGCCGAGTTTGTAGGCGGCGAGGGAGCTGAGCGTGACGGTGCTCGCCGTGACCGGCCGGGCGCGCGTCTCGTTGTCGGTGAAGCCGGGCGTGATGCCGCCGGTGCCGGTCAGCGCGCCGGTGCCATCCGTCGTGGCGATCACCTGGTTGGTCTGCCACGTGGCGGTGCTGTTCGCGGTGTGCTCGGTGTGCTTGTTGAGCTGGGCGTTGGCGAAGAACCGCACGCGATCGTTGAATTTGAAATCGAGCCGGAGGCCCGCACCGGAGCGCGTGCGAATATTCCTGAAATCCTGGACCGAGTGCGAATACTGGTAGGCGGGGCCAGAGGTGTCGAGAGGCAGCGACTGGAAGACTTGCGTCGCCATGTCGATGATCGAGCCGTGCGGGCGGTAGGCGAGGTTGAGGTTCACGCCGAGGCGGCCGAAGAACACCTCCGAATACGACAGCGAGGCGTTGGGCCGCGCCACGTCGCGCGGATCCGTAGGCCGCCAGATGGCGCCGACGCTGCCGCGGATGCGGCGCTCAGGCGAGCTGTCGAACGCGCTCTTGGAAACGAGATTCACCGCGCCGCCGATCGAGTCGCCGTCCATGTCGGGCGTCGGCGATTTCGTGACCTCGATGCGCTCGATGGAATCGGACCCGACGGTCTGAAACTGAAACTCCCGCGTTGCGCCGGCCGAACCACCATCGGCGAGGCGGTTACCGTCCTGCGTGATCGTGCTGAGATTCTGGTGGAGGCCGCGGATGCGCAGGTAGCGCATGTCGCCGCCGACCGACTCACCCTCGACGCCCGGCAGCCGCATCGCGAGATCGGCGGGATTACCCGCGAGACCGCCGAAAGCATCGGCCGAGACGATGCTCTTCACACCTTCACTGAGGCGCTGGAGTGTGACGGCCTTGGCGTTGCCCTCGCGCTCGGAGGCAACGACGAACTTGTCGAGTCGGTAAATGTCGGCGGTGAGGCCGAAGTCCTTGCGCGTCATCCCCGAGGCCGGGATGTCGGCCGACGCATCGGCGGCGGTGAGGCCGGTGTAGGAGACCGCCACCGTCACACGCCCCGCGGCGACGCCCTCGAAACGGTAGATACCGAGCGAATCCGTCGTGGTCTCGGCGCCGCGCTCGCGCAGCACGACGCGCGCGCCCTCCAGCGTGGCGCCCGTCGCGGAATTGGTGACAGTGCCCGTGAGCAAACCCTGGCCAAACACCGGGGAAACCAAGGTGAACATCGCGACCGACAACAGCAACGCGGCGCGGACCGCGGGCCGGAACAGAACATCGCCCAGTGTGCGTGCATTCATAATTCGTGTGGAGGGGGCTGGGCCGCGGGCACTGAGGGAAAGTGCGGGCGGCAGGAGCGTAACGGGCTCGGGGAACCACTCGGCGATAGCCCAGTGAAAGCCAAGGTTTTTCCGGGAGCCCACCGGCCTACGCCCGCCTTGAATTCACCGGGCTTGAAAAAAATCGCGCGCGGCCAATCCTTCGCTGTCTCCCCTCCGCGCCGTGCCGCGCAGGCCACCCCACCGCCAGATGACCCCGCGCGAATTCCACCTCAACGCCGCCGACTACGG
>JANNEY010000148.1:0-9468 GCA_031379235.1 Opitutaceae bacterium
CTCGTGGAGCTTTTTTGGATGTCGGTCAATCTGCTCACGGTAAATGTCATTTACGGCCACACCGATTCGATCGGTGGCTGGAGCAAATACCAGATGATCCTTCTCGTGGGGACGTCCCTGCTCATCCAGCGCTTCCTCATGGGATTTTTTTGGAGCAGCATTTTCGAGATGGGCCGCAACATCCGCAGTGGCAACTTCGACTTCTTCGTGGCGCAGCCGGGCAACATCATGTTCATGGCCACGACCCGGAAGCTGGACCCCGACAGTCTCGCTAACTCCGTGATCGCGGCGGGCGTCGTGATCTATGCGGCGCGGCAGCTCGGGTTGGATCCGAGCGTGGGTCAGATTGCGCTCTACATTTTCATGGTCGGTTGCGGCGTCGTCATCCACTACAGCGTGCTCGTGATGTCGATCTCGGTGGCCTTCTGGCTCACGAGCGCGCAGGGCATCGAGGGGACTTACTTCACGCTGATGGAATTTTCCCGTCTGCCCCGCAAGGCGTTCACCGGGCTCGTGAGCCAGGGGCTTTTCGTGTGGCTGCTGCCCGTGGTCGTGGTGACCAACGCCCCCGCGCGGCTGCTCTTCGAGGGTTTCGATCTCAAGCTCGCGGCCTGGCTTTTCGGCGCCGCGGCGGGTTGGTTCGCGCTCGCCGTGTTTGTGTTTCACCGCGGGCTGCGCCGTTACGCGAGCGCCAGCTCATGAGCGATCCGCGGGCGCAACTGGAGACGCGGATCGGGCACGTGTTTCGCGATCGCGAGCTGCTGGAGCGCGCCCTCACCCACCAGTCGTATCTCGCCGACCATCCCGCGACGATCGAAAGCAACCAGCGCCTCGAATTCCTCGGCGACGCCGTGCTCCAAATCCTCATCGCCGAGGAACTGTTTCAACTCTTCCCGACTGACCGGGAAGGCTCGCTGAGTCGTCGCCGCTCGATGTTGGTGAATGGCACCTTCCTCGCCCAACTCGCCCGGGAGGTTAGCCTCGAGGGGTTGCTGCGGCTCGGCACCAGCGAGGAAAACACGGGCGGCCGCACGCGGCCGTCCATCTTGGGCGACGCGTTCGAGGCTCTCATCGGGGCCATCTATCTCGACACCGGCCTCGCGCCCGCGCGGGTGATCGTGCGGGCCATCTATGGCGATTTGCTGGTGCGCCTCGCGGGCATC
Organism: Opitutaceae bacterium; assembly: GCA_031379235.1. Classification (GTDB taxonomy): domain Bacteria; phylum Verrucomicrobiota; class Verrucomicrobiia; order Opitutales; family Opitutaceae; genus ER46. Next base: position 1,164 of record JANNEY010000148.1, read on the forward strand.
GAGGAAATGGACAACCCCAAGGGCCGCCTCCAGGAGCGCGTGCAACCGCTGCACGGCAATGATGCACTGCGCTACGAGGTCGTGCGCACCGACGGCGAGGATCATGCGCGCACCTACGACGTCGCCGTCTATCTGCTCGACCGCCACTTGGGCACCGGCTCCGGCACCTCCAAGAAACTCGCGGAAGAAGCGGCGGCGCGCGTGGCCCTGAAGGCGCTCAAGCAGGGCTGACCTCCCGCGCGCCGGGCGCAAAACGGAAGTTTGCCGTTCTTCGCCGGCTCGTTTCTCAATAGTCGTCCATGTCCGTCTCGGCCCTCCCGCGTCGCAAGCTCACCGGTGTCTGCCCGCCTGCGCGCGGCGCCGTCGTCGCCGAGCAGACGCGCGCGCATCCCGCCCCGGTGTGGCTGGTCGTGGCGGCGAACCTCAAGGCGGCGGAACACCTCGCGGATGACGTCGTGTTTTTTCACGCGATGGCAGCCGACGACCGCCCGCTCCAGGCCTTGGTGTTTCCCGAATCGATGCCCGAGGGCGGCGACATGCGCGAGGCCTTCGCCGCTTCGAGCGATCGGCTCACTGTGTTGTCGCGGCTGCGCGCCACCCGCGGGATGGCGCGCGCGCCCGATACGCTGGTCGTCGTGACGACGCCCGCGGCGCTGCTGCAGCCAGTGCCAGCGCTGGAGGAGTTCGCCACCCGCGAACTCACGCTCAGCCGTGGGCAGACGCAGCCGTTCCAAGCGCTGCTCGAGCAGCTCCAGAAACTCGACTACGACTCTGAAGCCGTGTGCGAAGCGCCCGGCCACTATGCGGTGCGCGGCGGCATCATCGACGTCTATCCCGTCACCGCCAACCAGCCTTACCGCCTCGATTTTTTCGGCGACGAAATCGAATCGATCCGCGAATTCGATCCCGTCACACAACGCTCCGGCGCGGGCGTCGAGAGCATCTCGCTCGCCGCCTCGCCGCGCGTGCGCCTCGCGGAATCCAAGACCGGCCTCGCCGACTACCTGAGCGCCGGCACCCATTTGCTTCTGATCGAGCCGGCGACGCTGGAAACGGAACTCAGCGCCCTCGCGCGCGAGGGCAACGCCAGTCTCGTGCCCCTGCTCGCGCGCTGCGCGGCCGTGTTCGGCGTGAGCGACATCGACGAGGCGAGCGCGATCTTCGACGGCGTAACGGATGAAGCCACGTGGGACACCGAGAGCCTCACGCATCATCGCCGCTACCCTGACGACGCGCTCGTCGCGCAGGAACGGCTGAGCGTCGAGGAAGACGCGCGCCACGACTTCCTCCGCCAGGTCGCCGCATGGAAAAAGGCCGGCTACGAAATTGCCTTCGTCGCCGCCAAGGAAGGCGAAGAGCAGCGCGCGCAGGAAATCCTCGCCGAGGATCTCGCCTTGAAGGGCATCAAGCCCCACTGGCTGCGCGGCGGGATCAACGAGGGCTTTCGCATCACGTTTCGCGCAGGGGCGAGCTTGGGTTGCTGTAAGGCGGCGCCTCCCGACCCCGCCAGCGCGCAAGAGGTGAAACGGCGGGGGCGGGCGACCCCGCCCTACCTCGGCCTCGTCGTCGTCACCGAAACTGAAATCTTCGGCCGCCAGCGCCAGCGTCGGCCCGCGCTCAACACCCGCGCGGTCGCGACGCGCGCCCAAATTGATCAGTTGCTCGATTTCGCCGAGCTCGTGGAAGGCGACTTCGTCGTCCATCTCCAGCACGGCATCGCGCACTACCGCGGGCTCACGAAACTCGACACGGCGCAAGGCGTGCGCGAGGTGATCTCCCTGGAGTTTGACGATCACGTGACGCTGCACGTGCCGTTGCAGGAGTCGCACCTCATCAGCCGTTACGTCGGGCTCAGCAAGTCGCGCCCGCAGCTCGGCCGCATCGGCTCGGGCCGTTGGGAAAAGGCCCGGCAAGCCGCCGAACGCGCCACCATCGATCTCGCCGCGGAGTTGCTGCGCATCCACGCCGCCCGCGAGGCGCAGCCGGGCCACGCGTTCTCCGAGGACAACACGTGGCAGAAGGAATTCGAGGCGTCGTTCCCCTTCACCGAGACCCGCGATCAGCTGAAGGCGATCGTGGAGACAAAGGCCGACATGGAGAAAACGCGCCCGATGGATCGCCTGATTTGCGGCGACGTGGGTTTCGGCAAAACCGAGGTCGCGATCCGCGCGGCGTTCAAGGCCGTGCAAGGCGGCCGGCAGGTCGCGCTCCTCGTGCCGACGACCGTGCTCGCCCAGCAGCATCTCAACACCTTTCGCGAGCGGATGGCCGGCTATCCCATCGCGGTGGAGATGCTCAGTCGTTTTCGTTCGCGGGCAGAGTTGAAAAAAATCCTCACGGCCACAACCGCCGGCCAAGTCGATATCCTCATCGGCACCCACCGGCTGTTGCAGCGCGATGTGATTTTCAAGGAGCTCGGCCTCGTGGTCATCGACGAGGAGCAGCGCTTCGGCGTGAAGCACAAGGAAGTCTTCAAGCGGATGCGCTCCACCGTCGACGTGCTCTCGATGAGCGCCACGCCGATCCCGCGCACCCTCTACATGGCGCTCACCGGCGCACGGGATCTCAGCGTGATCGAGACGGCGCCGACCAACCGCCACCCGATCCAGACGATCGTGAAAACTTACGACGAGAAGATCGTCGTCGATGCGATTCGTTTCGAGCTTCGGCGGGGCGGCCAGGTTTTCTACCTGCACAATCGCGTGCAGACGATCGACCTCGTCGCCGCGCGGCTGCGTGAGCTGATGCCGGAAATCACCGTCGAAGTCGGCCACGGTCAGATGGGGGCGGATAAATTGGAGAACGTGATGACGGAATTCGTCGCCGGTCGCTTCCAAGTGCTGGTCTCGACCACGATCATCGAGAGCGGCCTCGATATTCCCAACAGCAACACCATCATCATCGAGGGCGCTGATCGATTCGGACTATCCCAGCTCTACCAGCTTCGCGGGCGCGTCGGGCGCTTCAAACATCAGGCTTACGCCTACCTGCTGCTCCACCGGCACACGCGTCTGCTGGAAGTCGCACGCCAGCGGCTCACCGCCATGCGCCAGCACAACCAGCTAGGCGCCGGTTTCCGTATCGCGATGCGCGATCTCGAACTGCGCGGTGCAGGCAATCTCCTCGGCGCCGAGCAAAGCGGGCACATCGTCGGCGTGGGTTTTGAACTCTACTGCCAGTTGCTCCGGCAGTCGGTTGCCCGGCTGAAAGGCGAAAAGACCGCCGCCGCGATCCGCGCCAATGTGAAACTCGATTTCGTGTTCGTCGGCGAAGGGGCGGCCCCCGCCGGCGACGGCGGCCGCCACACCGACGGCTACACCGCGATTAAGGACGCGGAGGACGAACACACCGTCGAGGTCACGCGCGTGCAGGCCCGCATCCCGCCGAGCTACCTCGGGGAGACACGGCTCCGCATCGATTTCTACCGCAAACTCGCGATGGCCGACGCGTTACCCACCCTCAAACAAATCGAGACGGACCTGCGCGACCGGTTCGGCAAATTCGGTGATGAGATTAAGGCTCTGCTGCTCATCACAGAAATCCGGATCCGGGCGGAACAAAAGGGCATCGTCTCCGTCGAAACCGAATCGACCCGACTGAAGTGCCTGCGCCACTCCGGCCGGCGTGACGACTGGGTGCAGGTGGGCACCCGGTTTCCAAGGTTGACCGCCCCCAAGCCCCTCCTACGTTTGAAAGAAATCCTTTCGTTTCTGAATAATCTGCCGACTCCATGACGTTCCGCTGCCGCCTCGTTTCCCTGTTGCTCGCCGTCACGTCGGGAGCATCCGCCCTCGCCCAAGCGCCCGCGTTCGGTCCAGCCGGTCCGGCCAGCCCCGCGTCTAGCCCGGTCGCCGAGAGCATGAATTTGCGCTTTGCCAACGGCATCGTGGCCGTCGCCGAGGAAAAGATCATCACCGTGGCCGACGTGATGCAATACATCGGGCCGCTGATGAACCAGATTCGCGGTGAAGCTAAGACCGAAAAGGAGTTCCAGGAAAAGCTGGAACAGGTGCAAGACAGCGCAATTCAAGACCTTGTCGACCGCGTGCTGATCGTGAAGGAGTTTCGCAAGGACGAGAAGCGCAACATCCCCGCTCACTACGTGGACAACGCGATCTCCGATGAAATCGCCGAGCGCTTCGAGGGCGATCGCTCCAAGTATCTCGCTTACCTCAAGGCCAAGGGCCAGACGCAGCGCGACTATCGTCGGGAAAAGGAAGAGGACATCATTTTCTCCTATATGCAGGGCCAGCAGCGCAAGTCGCAGAGCGTGGTGAGCCCCGTCCGCATTGAGACCTACTACAACGAGAACAAGGATCGTTTTTATCGCGAAGACGAAGTGCACCTCCGCCTCATCCAGCTCACGCGCACCGAGAGCGAGACCGACGCGACGCTGACCGAGAAAGCGAATGGCATTCTCGCGCGGGCGAAGGCCGGGGAGAAATTTGAAGAACTCGCCAAGGAGTTCAGCAACGACATGAAGCGTTCCAAGGGCGGCGACTGGGGTTGGATGAAGCGTTCGGATTTCAAAAAAGAATTTAGCGAACCGGCCTTCGAGTTGAAGAAGGGCGAAGCCTCCAAGCAGATTCTCCTCCCCGAGGGCGCGTTTCTCCTCTTCGCCGAAGACCGCAAGTTCGCCGGCATCCAACCGATCGACGAAGTGCGCGACCAGATTGAGCGCATTTTGGTGCAGCAGATGGGCCGCGTGAATCAGGAGCGCTGGCTCGAACGCCTGCGACGCAACGGCTACGTGAAGCACTACTAAGCCGAACCTGGTCGCCGGATAAACGCCGCGTTCGCCCACCGGATCGAACTGAGCGCCGTGGCTGATTCTCCGGACTCTCCCGCGTCGTCACCGCTCAACCGCCTTCGGGCCACGGCCGCCGCGGAGCGCCCGCAGGAACGACTGGAAAAATTTGGTGCCGGCGCGCTCACCGATGCCGAACTGCTCGCGATGCTTCTGCGCAGTGGGACCCGCGGACAGGATGTGCTCACGCTGGCGACGCGCCTGATCAACGAGGCCGGCTCCTTCGCGGGGCTGATCGCATGGCGCGAGGCGGATTTCCGAAAACTGAAGGGCATCGGTCACGTGAAGGCGCTCCAACTCATGACTGTGATGGAGGTCGCGCGCCGTGTCGTCGGGCAGCAGGGCGGCGAGGAACCGCTCCTCAACCGCGCCGATCTCATCGCGGCGCATTTGCAGCCGCTGGCAGTGGGGCTGGAAGTGGAGAAATTTTGGGTGCTTTGCCTCAACCGCAAAAATCGCCTCATCAAACGGGTGGAGATTAGCTCCGGCAGTGCCCATGCCACCCTCGCCCACCCCCGCGAGGTGTTTCGCGTCGCCGTGCGCGAGGCCGCCTCGGCCATCGCCTGCGCGCACAACCACCCCAGCGGCGATCCCGCCCCAAGCGCGCCGGACATGCAGGTGACACGCCTCCTGCGCGACGCGGCCCGCACCGTGGACATTCACCTGCTCGATCACGTCATCCTCGGCCGCACCGGCGCCGATCCGGTCGGGCGCGGCTATTTCAGTTTCAAGGAAGCCGGGCTGATGTAGGTGCCTCAGCCGAGGCGAGGTGGCGACGCCGACTTCCCTCTCGCCCAAGTTCTGGCCCCGCGCCGCGCTCCGCCCGCGAAATTGCCCTGAGTTTACTCTTGAAGCGGATGCCAGAGTTTGCGTCCTTGTGCGCCCTCTTGGTGGAGTTGAGCAGTGGCCGCTCCGGAGACTGTAAATCTCCCGTCTTACGACACCGTTGGTTCGAATCCAACCTCCACCACCATTTTCCAGAGAGGCAAAGCTTCAGGCCGGAGGCGGAAATGCGCGGCCGGAGAAAACCCAAGCCAAACGCCGCGCTGTTGCCCGGCCGGGATGAGCGGCCGGTTTCCCACCCCTGCTGTCTTTACTTGACCGCGGCAGCAGCGGTCACGAGCTCCACAAAGCTCCGCGCCTCAAGGCTCGCACCGCCGATTAGGCCGCCGTCGATGTCCTTTTGCGCGAGGAGTTCGGGCGCATTGGCGGGTTTCATGGAGCCACCGTAGAGGATCCGCATCTTCTGCGCGACCGGCTCTGAGAAAAGATTCGTGAGCAGACCGCGGATAAACGCATGCACTTCCTGCGCCTGCTCCGTTGTCGCCACCTTGCCCGTGCCGATCGCCCAGACCGGCTCGTAGGCGACCACCACGGAAGTGGCGCCTTCCTTGTTCACGCCTTCCAGGCCGCGTTCGACCTGGGTTTGCACGACCTTAAGCGTCGCCCCCGCCTCGCGCTCGGCCAGCGTCTCACCGACGCAGAAAATCGGGCGCAGCTGGTTCTTCAAGGCCGCGAGCACCTTCTTGTTCACAAGTTCGTCGGTCTCGCCGAAAATCGTGCGCCGCTCGCTGTGCCCGAGGATCACGTGCGTCGCGAAAATCGCGCGCAGCATCGGGGCCGAGATTTCCCCGGTGAAGGCGCCGATCGCCTCGAAGTGCATGTTCTGCGCGCCGAGCTTTACGTTGGAGCCCTCCAGCGCGTGGCCCGCGCTCTCCAGCGCGGTGAACGGCGGGCATACGACGACCTCGACTTCGGACTGTTTGCCCACGGCGGCGACGATGTCGCGCACGAGCACCACCCCGTCGGCCGGGGTCTTGTTCATCTTCCAATTGCCAGCGATAAATTTCTTACGGGAGATCATTTTAGTTTAAGTTGAAAGTTGAAGCTGAAGGGAAAGTTCGGGCGGGAGATCGCACTTGAACTTAAACTTTCCACTTCAACTCGCCGTGATTTGGAAAACTTAGTTTTCCAAAAATGCGACGCCGGGCAGCACCTTGCCTTCGAGGAACTCGAGACTCGCGCCGCCGCCGGTGGAACAGTGCGTGACCTTGTCGGCCACTTTGAATTTCTTCGCTGCGGTCGCCGTATCGCCACCGCCAACAACGGTGGTCGCCCCTTTGGCCGTGGCTTCCGAGATCGCGTCGGCCATGGCCTTCGTCGCACCGGCGAATTTCTCGAATTCGAACACGCCCGGAGGCCCGTTCCAAACGATGGTCTTCGAAGCGAGAATCGCCGCGCGATAGAGCGCGATGCTCTTCGGGCCGGCGTCCATGCCTTCCCAACCGTCGGGGATGCCGCTCTCCATCGTGGCGGGCTGCGTGTTGGCATCAGGGCCAAACTTATCGCCGCACACGAAATCCACCGGGAAGATCAATTCAACGCCGCGCGCCTTCGCCTTGGCCTCGAGCTCGCCGACGATTTCGGCGCCGGTCTTGTCGAAGAGCGAGGAGCCGATTTTCATCCCGCGATTCACCTTGTGAAAGGTGTAGGCCATGCCGCCGCCGATGATGAGCTTGTTGGCCTTGTCGAGGAGGTTGTTGATCAGCGGAATTTTGTCCGCGATCTTCGCGCCGCCGAGGATGGCGAGCAGCGGACGATCCGGGTTGTCGAGCACCTTGGCGAACGCCTTGAGCTCGGCTTCCATCAGGAAGCCGGCCGCCTTTTCCTTGAGCGCGACCCCCACCATCGACGAATGCGCGCGGTGGGCGGTGCCAAACGCGTCGTTCACAAACACGTCGCCGAGCCTTGAGAGACTCGCGCGAAAGGCCGCTTCCTTCGCCGGCTCGGCCTTGAGCTTGGTCTCGGTGCCGTCGGCGTTCTTGATCTTTACCTTGCCCTCTTCCTCCAGGTGGAAGCGCAGATTCTCCAGCAACACGACCGTGCCGGGCGTGAGCTTGCCGCACGCCGCCTCGACCGCGGGACCAACGCAGTCGTCGAGAAACGTGACCGGCTTGCCGAGGAGTTTCTCTAACTCAGCCGCGACCGGCTTCAGTGAAAATTTCGCGACCTTCTGGCCATCGGGCCGCCCGAGGTGCGACATGAGGACGACCGACGCGCCCTTCTCCAAGGCGAACTGGATCGACGGCAGCGCCGCGGCGATGCGCGCCGTGTTGGTGATGGCGCCAGTCTGCTTGTCCTGCGGGACATTGAAGTCGACGCGCATCAGCACGCGCTTCCCGCTGAGGTTCAGATCACGGATGGTTTTGAATTTGGGCATGGTTCAATTCTCCAGAAACGAAGTGCCCACGGAACACACGGAAAACACGGAAAAAGAAATTTCTTCCGTGTTTTCCGTGTGTTCCGTGGGCCAAAAAAACTCGGTGCTTACAGCTTCGCCGCGATCTTCTTGGTCAGATCGACGACGCGGTTGGAGTAGCCCCACTCGTTGTCATACCACGAGACGAGCTTGAAGAACTTGCTGTTGAGCTCGATCGAGGAGCCGGCGTCGTAGATCGACGACATCTTGTCGTGGATGAAGTCCGAGGAGACGACTTC
>JANNEY010000198.1:0-5226 GCA_031379235.1 Opitutaceae bacterium
CCCCCAAACCGCGGGCGCCCCGGCCCCGGCCGCGCGCGCAGCCCCCGCCCCACCTCGAACCAACAAACTTGCGAGCGATCTTGAATTCAACTGCAACGGTCCGGCTGAGTAGGGCGGGCCTGTGACCCGCCCTACTGCGCCGGGCGATTATTGCCCGCCGCGGTGAAGATCGGTGTTTGGGATCGGGGATTGCGTCATCGGCCTTCGTCACCCAACGGCCGTTCGTTGGTGAAGTTGCCGCTGGCAGGCACGGCGAATTTTTCCGGATCGTCGGGCTGCGCCGGGTCGAAGCCGGGGAAATCGCTGACGATCCACTGCGCGAGCGGCAGGCGTTGCGTGCGGATGGCCTGCACGACGGCGCGCGAAAGCTGGTAGCTGCCGTAGTTGTTGTGGTGCGTGTTGTCGGTTTGGCCGTTCCCGGCGGTGGCGAAGGCGCGCGCGGATTTTTCGGGCCCGAGCGCTTCGTAGAACGGTTTGCTCAGGGCGTTGAGATCGATGAAGGGCACGCCGAGTTCCCGGGCGATCTGGCGGGAGGCGTCGGCATACTCGCGCAGTGAGGGCTTCACCTTGCCGGCTTCATCGAAGCCGCGGCGTTCCATCGGCGAGACGATGATCGCGTGGCCGCCCTGCGCGCGCACCGCCGCGACGTGTTTTCGGATCTCCGCCTGATAGGTGGTGAACGGGCCGCCCGTGCCCGCGGTGATTTGCTTTTGGTCGTTGTGGCCAAACTGCATGATCAGCCAGTCGCCGGGCCGCATCACGCTGAGGATTTTGTCGAGTCGGCGGCGGCCGAGGGAGTCGCGGTAGGTCTCGCCGGACTCACCATGGTTGGCGATGGCGACCACGGGCTGGAACCAGCGCGGGAACATCTGGCCCCACGAGTTGTAGGGCTCCTTCGACTGATCGCAGACGGTGGAGTCGCCGAGGAGAAAAATCACCGGCACGTCGGCCGCCTCGATCTCGATGGTGCGCACCGCGGGGCGGACGCCGGAAAATTCGAGCGTGATCGCGTCGTCCCAGGCCCACGCCTCCTGCACCGTTTCGCGCGGGGCCTTGAGGCGGACCTCGCCGGCGGCGATGCCTTCGCGTGGCGCGATGCGCGGCGTGCGGGTGTTGACGATGAAGCTGACGCGCGAAGTCGCGCCCGCGTGCGTCACGACATTTTCCGCCATCAGCCTCCGCAGCTCCGCCTTGATCGTCGTGGTGGATTCGCCCGCCGCGTCGCCGAGCGTGACGGTCACGCGGTAGTTGCCCTCGGCCGGCACGCGCGCGGTGAAGCGGAACGGCGCACCGCTGGTAATGAAGTCGCCGGGCAGCGGCGCGCCGCCGGCCCGGCTCACCGCGTCAAGGTTTGCGCCGGGCTCGAAGCCGTGTCCGAGTTCGCGCGTGAAGAGCGTGTCGGGTGGCACCGAGACATAGCCGGGGGCCGCGGCGCCGAAACCGAAGTCGAAGCGCAAGGGCAGCGCCTCCGCCGCGAACAACGGCGCACTACTTAGTCCGAGGAGGAAACTCACGAAACGAGTGGGGCGGTGCATGGGGATGGCCGAGCAAACACGCTGCGCGCCGCGAAGCACTCCTGCACGAGCGCGGACGGTCAGAAGGTCGCGCCGCGGCGGGGCGACCAGAGCGAGACGTTCCATCCGAACGTGACGCGTCCAGTCATAATGTAGCAGCTGCCTGTGATCGCTGACCGGCATGCCAGCCTGAACGCAGCTAGACGGTATGAAACGTGAGGCGCGCTCGCGTGACGAACACTCGACTGATCCAAGGCGACTGGGGCTTCCGTGGCTGGAAAATTGCGTGTCAGATCTGCGCCAGAGTTTTTTTGTGCCGCCAGTTCTGGTTCGCGCAAAAAAGAATTTTCGCCCCGTATATCATGGGCACGCGGTGCGTTTAGATTTTCCCAGTGAGTGTTTTCACGATCCTGTGGAACAGAAATGAAAATTGCGGAACTAGCAGGGCCATGAAATCGAACGAACGCTCCCAACGGCCAGAGTCGCTTTGCCGGCGGCGAGAAAATAGTCCCGGCGCGGCCGGTTGCAGCGGAGGCTTCGACCGTAGATCGTGGTTGGCGGCTTAGGGTGGCGCTTGGCAGTTTCATTGCACAAACCGACGAACCTTTCGGAACGTGGGTTTTCCTTTTTTTGGGCGTTCCCACGTTTGGCTGGCATCGGAGCAGCTTGCCCAGATGCCGTGGGGTTCGCGTGGTGCAGTCATCCAATTTGAAGTCTTTTCCCGTTGATTTTTCGAGTGTGTGACCTGCGTCAGACATTCCCCCGGCCCAGTAAAACCTAAATTGTCCGCGCGCTAACCGCTGAACTACGGCGGTTGATGGGCTCCAGTGATTACGCAATCAGGGGCGAATAGTGTCCGGCGTTTCACGTCGGGACGTCAGCGCGATGGCGAATTGATTATTTCAATAATGATGCAGTTTCTCACTTCGGCCATCGCACAAAGTTCATTCATGAAGCGCGCCCTCGCGGCCGCGGTGGCATTTTGCTTCACTGTTCCGTTTGCAAGCAGTGCCGCAGAGATCATCGCCGTCGGCGCGAGCATCACCTTGGTGGCGGCCGCGGATGGATCGCCCGCGCCAACGTTTGCGTGGTTGAAAAACGGCGTCGCGATTGCGGGGGTGACCGATTCGATATTATCGATCAAAAACGCGACGTTGGGTGACAGTGGTAACTATCGGGTGGTCGCGACCAACGAAGTTGGCTCGGCCGAGAGCCCCGATTTCACGCTGGCGGTGACGGCGGTGGTGACACCGGAGAAGCCATCGTCGGGGAACACGCCACCGGTGATTGTGACGCAGCCCTTGGGGCAGACGGTGAACGCGGGTGTGAGCGTGACGCTGAGCGGAGCGGCGAGCGGAACGCCGGCGCCAACCTACCAATGGTTCAGGAACGGGGTCGCGGTCGGAGGGTGGACGAACGCGACGCTGACGCTGGGCAGCGTAACGACGAACGACAGCGGGAGCTACGTGGTGGTGGCGACGAACGTCGCAGGCACGGCGACGAGCACCGCAGCGGTCCTAACGGTGAACGCGGTGGCGGGTGCGACGGGCACGGGGCTGCGGGGAGACTACTACAATGGGATCGCGTTCGACACGCTGGTGGGGACGAGAACGGATGCGACGGTGAACTTCAACTGGGGCGGCGGGTCGCCGTTCGCGGGAGTGGGGGCGGACAACTTTACGGTGCGATGGAGCGGAGAGGTGGAGGCGCCGGTGACGGGGAGCTATGTGTTCAGCACGACCGGCGACGACGGGATGCGGCTGAAGCTCAACGGTGCGACGATCATCGATGACTGGAACTACCACGCGCCGACCGACACGTTCAGTGCGGCGGTGGTGCTGACGGCCGGGAAGAGGGTGCCGATCACGGTAGAGTATCTTGAGGCCGGAGGTGGCGCCTTGGCGCAGCTGTGGTGGCAGCCGCCGGGCGGGGCGCGGGTGGCAATTCCGTCGGACCGGCTCTACCCGACCGGCGGTGCCCAGAACATCGGGCCGCAGATCACGACGCAGCCCTTGGGGCAGACGGTGAACGCGGGTGTGAACGCCACGCTGGAGGTGATAAGTCCCTTGGAGTTGGCAGACGCTGATGCACCGAGCGAGAGTATGACGCCCGCATTCCCCTTCACGTCCGACGCGCGCATCGTGAATTTTACCGTCCAAGCCAAAGCCGATGTCGGTGGGAACGCCCTGATCATAGGGTTTGTGATTAACGGCCATGCGACCTTATCGCTCGACGGCATGAAACCGACGCTTGGTGCGGACGATCTGCCTGAGTCCGCGGGCGACTCCGCTTCGTTGAAGACGTTCACAACGGGAGGCTACACCGTCCAGTTGGGCGGCAATGACGCGGCCAGCGCGGTGGCGTCAATTCAGGCCTACGATGTCGCGGAAACCAATACCTCAAAGTTGGTCAACCTATCGGTGCGCACTTTTGTGGACGCGGGGCCCGGCGCGCCCTGCTTAGGTTTCGTCATCGGTGGAACCGAACCCAAGCGGGTGTTGATTCGCGCCGTTGGTCCAACCCTCGGGACGTTCGGCGTTTCGGATGTGCTGGCGGATCCGCAGCTGGAGTTGTTTCGCGGCGTGGATCGGATTGGGCAGAACGACGATTGGGGCGGGGCGGAGGCGCTGACATCGACATTTGCACGAGTCGGGGCGTTTGCGCTTAACGGGGCCGGTAGCCGGGATGCTGCGCTGCTCGTCAAACTCGAACCGGGTGGCTACACGGTGGTCGTGAGCGGTGCCGGAGGTTCCGCCGGGATCTCGCTCATCGAGATTTTCGACGTGCCTGGTGACCGGGCCCGCCGATTACCTGCACCGCCGGACGCAACGCGCTGAAGCCGGCAAGGCTTCCCCTGAATAATTTCCGGGGAAGCACCGCAGGGGTGGTGCCGCGCAACGCAATAGCAGCGCCAATTCATTTCAGGTTATTGGCTCGTGGCCGGATGCCGCTCGAACCGGCGGCGGGCCCAAGGTTGCGGTCGCGTTCTGGCGTTTAAGAAACGAGGAGGTGGCGGGCGGAATGATGCTCCGATCACGGGCGAAGTAACGCCTGACCGCCGCTTTTCACTGACGATTTTGCACATTCGCTTGCGGGTGTGGCAAACTGAGCACAAGTGGCAGGGCGGCGGGAAAATTCATGCATTCGCTTCCTACAGCTTGGCGGGAAACCACGGTCGACGGACCGCGCACACGGCGGTGGTCGCTTGACCAAAAGCAGTGCGGCGAACTCGCGGCGCACCGCATCGCATGGCTCGGGCTCGATGTGGTGCATGCGCCCTACCGGCGCGTGCGGCTTGCGCCCTCGGGGAGTTTTTTTCTCGCGACGCTCGAGGGCGAGGGCCGCGTGCTGCTCGAAGGAAAATGGGAGCGCGTGACGGCCGGCTCGCTCTGTCTCGCGCCGCCGCGCGTGCTGAACGCCTTTCACGCGCATGCGGGCACGCCGTGGGCGTTTGCTTGGATCCGCTACGAGGAGCCGCCGTGGGCGAAGCCGCTCGTTGGCGCGGGTTCGCCGCTGCGGCTCGCGCAAGGCGCCGAGGAAGTCGGTCGCGTGCTGGCGGGGCTGCGCGCGGAGTGGGAGGGCGGGCGCGATGCGGCGCTCGTGCACCAATGGGTTTGACTCGCGCACGGACTTGCGGCGCGCGCCGCGCGGCCGTGGGGAGGACGATCGGGCCTCGCCGCCCTATTGGCGGCGGTGGCGGCCGGGCTCTCGG
>JANNEY010000228.1:0-12529 GCA_031379235.1 Opitutaceae bacterium
AGCTCAGTTGGTTAGAGCACCTCGCTTACACCGAGGGTGTCGGGGGTTCGAGTCCCTCAGCGTCCACCAGCCTACGTTCGCAGCGCAGCGGAGAACGTGGGCTGCCTCGTTGTAGCTCCATCCGGAGCGAAGACGGGCCCGAATCACCGCTGCGAACTTCGGCTCGGCAAGCCATCATTCTTCCTATCCACTCACACCTCCATGCGACATACGATCTCCGTCCTCGTTGAGAACAAGTTCGGCGTCTTGGCACGCGTCTCCGGGATGTTTTCCGGCCGCGGCTTTAACATCGACTCCCTCAACGTCGCGCCCACGCACGACGCCACGCTCTCGCGCATCACCGCCGTCCTCAAGGGCGACGAGGCGCAGCTTGAGCTCTGCATCCGCCAGCTGCGGAAATTGATCAACGTCGTTGAGGTCATCGATTTCACCGAAGGCCAGGCGGTGGAGCGCGAACTCGTGCTCGTCAAAGTGCGCGCCGACACCAAGACCCGCCCCGAGATCGTCCAGATCGCCGACATCTTCCGCGCGCGGGTCATCAATCTCGCGCTGGATAACCTCATCATCGAGCTCACCGGCAACGACGACAAGGTGAGCGCGCTCCTCGGCTTGCTTGAGCCCTTCGGCATCATCGAACTCGCCCGCACGGGGCGTCTCGCGCTGAAGCGCTGACGCTTGCGCGCAGAGGAAAGGTGAAAGTTGAAGGTTGAAAGATTCCAACCAGCCCAGTTTCACCTCTCTTCCGGTCTTTCAACTTTCACCCCTTAACTTTCACCTTCCTTTTTTCACTACCATGCCCGCCAAAGTCTACACCGACAAAGACGCCGATCTCGGCGTGTTCGCCAACAAAACGCTCGCCATCCTCGGCTACGGTTCGCAGGGCCACGCCCACGCGCTCAACCTGAAGGACAGCGGCTGCAAGGTCATCATCGGCCTTTATCCGGGTTCGAAGTCGCGTGCCGTCGCCGAGCAGCACGGCTTTGAGGTGTTCGACACGGCCGAGGCGGTGCGTCGTTCCGATGTGATGATGGTCGGTCTGCCCGACATGAAGCAGGCGGACGTTTACCTCAGCGACATCCTGCCGAACCTGAAGAAGGGCAAGACGCTCCTCTTCTCGCACGGCCTCTCCGTGCACTTCGGGCTGATCAAACTGCACAAGGATATCGACTGCATCATGGTCGCTCCGAAGGGCCCCGGCCACATGGTCCGTCGCCTCTACGCCGAAGGCAAAGGCATGCCGGCGCTCGTCGCCGTCGCGCAGGATAAATCCAAGACCGCGCTCAAGACCGCGCTGGCGTGGGCCAAGGGCATCGGCTCAACCCGCGCTGGGGTGCTCAAGACTTCGTTCAAGGAAGAGACCGAGACCGATCTCTTCGGCGAGCAGGCGGTGTTGTGCGGCGGTGCGAGCGCGCTCGTGCAGGCCGGTTTCGAGACGCTCGTCGAGGCCGGTTATCAGCCCGAGATGGCCTACTTCGAGTGTCTCCACGAGCTGAAGCTCATCTGTGATCTCATGTATGAGAGCGGCATCGCCGGGATGCGTTTCTCGATTTCCGAGACCGCCAAATACGGCGACATCACCCGCGGCCCGCGCATCGTCGGCAAGCAGACGAAGGCCGAGATGAAGAAAATCCTGAAGGAAATTCAGTCCGGCCAGTTCACCAAGGAGTGGGTCAAGGAGCACAAGGGCGGCCTCAAGAAATACAAGGCGCTCCTAAAGAAGGGCGAGCAGCACAAGATCGAGAAGACCGGTGCCTACCTCCGCTCCATGATGCCTTGGATGACCAAGAAGAACATCAAGGGTGTGCAGGCTTCGTATTCCTGATTTAGACCGATTGCCAAACTTTCGGAAGGCGCAGAGAATTGTTCTCTGCGCCTTCTGTTTTTCCGATGTCCAAACTCATCCTCGCCACCAGCCTTCGCTCGCAGCGCAGCGAGAGCGTAGGCGGACCGCATTGTGCGCGCTACGGCTAGGCAGGCCCGCTGTATGAAACTCGTTCTCGCCACTAGAAAGAGTCCGCTTGCCCTCGCCCAAACCGAGCTGGTCGCGGCCCACCTGCGCAACCAACTCGGCGTCGAGACCGAGTTGTTAACGATCGTCACGACCGGCGATCGGCAGACGGATTGGTCGCTGGAGCAGCGCGGCGGCAAGGGACTCTTCACTGGTGAACTCGAAGCGGCGGTGATGTGCCGCGACGCTGACGTCGCCGTCCACAGCTGCAAAGATCTACCCGGTGAGATGACAGCCGGGCTCGCCATCGGCGGCTATCTCCCGCGTGCCGATGCACGCGATGTCCTCGTTTTGCGGCACGGCATCGACGCGCCCGCGACGCTCGCCACGGGCTCGCCCCGCCGTCGTCAGCAAGTGCAACGGATGTTTCCCGATTTGTCGTTCTCTGAAATTCGCGGCAACGTCGACACGCGCCTCCGCAAAATCGGCGAGCAGCACGTGGCGGACGGCACAATCCTTGCCGCCGCGGGCATGAAGCGACTCGGCATCGAGACGTGGCCGGGCGTCGAGTTTGCCCCGCTCGATTGCGAGCAGATGGTCCCGGCCGTGGGGCAGGGCGCGATTGCCGTGCAGTGTCGCGTGGACGACGCGGCGAAGTTCACCGCGATCTTTGATGCGCCGACGATGCGCGCGGTGACGATGGAGCGGGCCTTTCAGGCCGCGCTCGGTGGCGGCTGCCACACAGCGTTTGGCGCGCACGTCGCGGGCGATGTGCTCCATCTTTTTCACGCGACGATCGGCGTCGTGACCGTGTCGCTGCGCGTCGAGGATTTTTACGAGCCCGACCACGCCGCCGCGCGCATCCTGCGCGATCTCAAATTGATTCCATGAGTGCCAGCCTTTCCCTTTCCGGCCGTCGCATCGCCATCACCCGTGCGCGCGAGCAATCGCCCGAACTCGCGGCCAAACTTGCCACCCTCGGGGCCGAGGTCGTCGAGCTGCCGCTCATCACCGTCTCCAAGGAGATCGATCTGCACGTCTTGACGGATGTGTTTACCGAATTCGGTGGCTATGACTGGATCGTGTTCACGAGTGCGAATGGCGTCCGCTACTTCCTCGAGGAATTCTACCGCGTCTACGATGACGTGCGCTCGCTCGGCCTCCTGCGGTTTGCCGCCATCGGTGACACGACGGCCGCCGCGATCCGCGGGCATCATCTGAAGGTAGAGTGCCAACCCAAGGTCGCGACCGCCGCGGATTTTGCGGCCGCGTTGATTGCCACCGGCAGTCTCGACAGCGCCAAACTCCTCCTGATCACCGGCAATCAGAACCGCGACGATCTGATTAACAATTTGGAGGCGGCCGGCGCGATCGTGGACAGTCTGCAGGTTTACAAGACCGAGCAAACCGACCTCGCGGCCGATCCCGCCGCGGCGGATTTCCGGGTGCACGGTGCTGACGCGATCCTGTTTGCCAGTTCGTCGGCCGTGCAGTCGTTCGTCGATCAAGCGGCGTCGCTCAAGCTGGCCAAGGAGGCGAAGCGCCCGCTCGCCGGCAGCATCGGCCCGCAGACGAGCGAAACGATGAAGAAACTTGGCCTGCCGATCGATTTTACCGCGAAGACGCCGAGCCTCGACGCGCTCGTCGAAGCGCTCGTGAAAAAACTGAAGTAGGGCGGATGGCTTGGCGCCGGCCAGCGCGCTTCCCCGCACCCAATCCACGCTCGCCAGCGGGCTGGCCTGCGGTTGAGCCCCGAAACGGTTCTGGTTTTCGTGGCGTTCGTGTGTTTCGTGGTGGCCCATGATCGACGGCATCCGATTCAAAGTTTGCGGCCTCACGTCGCACGTGGATGCCGAGTTCGCGGACCGTTGTGGGGCGGACTACCTCGGGTTTATTCTCTACCCGAAGTCGCCGCGCCATATCGCGCTGGCAACCTATCGCGCGATGGCCTCCCGGCTCCCCGATCGGCGCAAGGTGGCCGTCTCCGTCGAACCGACGGTGGCGGAACTCACCGCGATGAAAGCGGCGGGCTTTGATTTTTTCCAAATCCACTTTCGTCACGATGTGCCGGTGAGCACCGTGGCGGCATGGAGCGAGACCGTCGGAAGCGAGCGCCTCTGGCTCGCCCCGAAACTACCGCCGACCGTCGATGTGCCACCGGCGCTGCTGCCGCTCGCGGAGTTCGTTCTCCTCGATACCTTTCACGCCGACAAATTCGGCGGCACGGGCGCGATTGGGGACTGGCCGAAATTTGCGCGGCACCAGCAGGCGCACCCAGACAATTGGTGGCTCCTCTCCGGTGGCCTCAACGCCGACAACATCGGCGAAGCCCTCCGCGCCACCGGCGCAAAATTTATCGACGTCAACAGCGGCGTCGAGTCCGCCCCCGGCGTGAAAGATCACGCCAAGCTGAAGCGCTTCGTCGTGCGACTGCACGAGGCGGCGACAAATGCACCGGCGAAGCGGCCCGCGGATTGATTCGGCCGCAGCTCGTTCACGCCGCGCGAAAGGCCGGCGCGTGCGTGCGCTCGTGCTCGAGGAGCTGGCGTTTGATGTCCTCGCCGAAAGCGAAGCCGGTGAGCGAACCGTCGGTGCCGATGACGCGGTGGCAGGGCACCAGCAGGCAGATGGGATTCGTGGCGTTGGCGCGGCCGACGGCGCGGGCGGCTTCGGCGTTGCCGATCTCGGCGGCGACTTGGCTGTAGAACCGGGTTGCACCAAAGGGAATGCGGGCGAGCGCGGCCCAGACGCTCTGTTGAAAGGGGGTGCCGCTGGGCGCGAGTTTTTGCGTGAAGTTCGGTCGCTTGCCCGCGAAATATTCGTCGACTTCACGGTGCACCGCCGCGGCCCGCTTAGGATCGCGGATGACTTCGTCGGGCGTGAACCGCTCGCGGAGTTCGGGCAGGCCGCCGAACGCGGTCGCAATCACGTCGCCGCTGGCGTTGAGCGCGACCGAGAAGTCGCCGGCCGGCGTGGTGAAGGTGTCGTAGAATTGTCGCATAAATTTCTTTCGTGTCATTGCGCGGAGCACAGCGCCGAAGCAATCCATCTAAAATATCAAATGGATTGCCCCGCCCGGCCGTCCGGGCTCCCCCTGACAGACAAAGTTGGAATTGGTTGATTGAACTGCCAAAGGTGCGCGGTCGCGAGACTGCGATACGGTGCGAACATCGCCATGAGGCGGCGCGTGGCGTCGATGTCGGGCCGCTCCTCAAGCTGGAGCGCGGAAAGCAGGCCGCTCGTCACGCCGGTGTCGCCGAGCGGCACGCAGTCGGGGAACCCGAGCGCCCGCATCATGACGTAGTTTACCGACCACGGGCCGAGCCCGCGAATCGCCAGCAGCGTGCGCTCCACACGGGTGGCGGACATGGTGCGCAAGGCAGCGAGGTCGAGTTTCCCCTCGGCGATGAGGCGCGAGATCGCGACGACGTAGCCGGCCTTTTGCCGGGAAAATTGCCACGGCAGCAAGTCCGCCGGATCGAGGGCGGCGACGGCGGCCGGGGTGGGCGGAGCGATGAGGCCCTCGGCCATGCTTTCGCCCGTGTGTTCGATGAGCCGACGCCTCAGGAGGCACGCAAAGGGAAGATTGATCTGCTGGCCGATGATCGCCCAGAGGAGGCCGTCGTAAATCGACGGCGTTTGCGCGATGCGCAGTTCGGGACGGCCGGCGACAAGTCGGGCGAGCCCGAGCCTCCTCGCCAGGCGTGCGAACGCCGCGGCATCCTGATCGAGACCGAGCAGCGCGACGACGAGCGCATGGGCTTCGAGCCCGGAGCCGGAGGAAATTTCCGCGGCAATCGCGGTCGGCGTGAGATCGAGGCGAAGGAGCGCGGGGCCGTGACTCAAGCGCACGGCACTGATGTAGCGATCGCCCTGCAGGCGTTCGGTGGCGCTGTGGGAATCGCGGCTAAGCGCGCGGCGGAGGTAGGGCAGCGGATAGCCGTCCGGCAGGTTGACGATGAACGTGCGCGCCGATCTCAACTCGCGATACGCGGCAGGCGTGAGGCCGTTGAGCCGGCGGAAGTGTTCATGAAAAACGGAAAGCGATTCGAAGCCCACCGCCAGCGCGACGTGCGCAAGGCTCTGCGCGGGCGCAGCGATCAGGATCGATCTTGCGGTGGCAAGCCGGGCACGCAGAAGTAAATCAGAGGGCGTCGTGTGGTAGTGCAGCCGCAGCAGCTCGAAGAGCCGCGTGGTCCCGAAGCCCGAACGTCGCACGATCGCGCGCGCATCAGGGAAATTCTGTGGTGCCGCGCGCACTTCGCCGACGAGCGTCTCGATATCGGCGAGCACCGGATCGGCGCCGCGGGCGAAGTCATCGGGGTGGCACTTCTTGCAGGCGCGTAGCCCGGCCTCCCGGGCTGCCTCGCACGAGGGGAAGAAGCGGACGTTTTCGGGCTTTGGTTTGCGCGCCTTGCAGGCGGGCAGGCAGTAGATGCCAGTCGTGAGGACGCCGGTGAAAAAGCGGCCGTTGCACGTCGCGTCGCTCTCGAGGACGCGGGCAAACATGGTGGCGTGACTGAGTCGCATGCATGCACGTTAGCACACGGACGCCGCGGCGTCGTCCGGATAATTCCGGCGCAATTTCTAGCTGGGTGGGCACCGCGCTGGCGCGCCGCCCGAGCCGCGCCCGCGCGGGGACTACCCGCAGATATTTAGACGCCCGTGCCTATTTTTGCAGTTCGCGGATCCGCTGCGCGATCGCCGCACCATCGTGCAACGCGTGGGCCGGAATCGGGAAATCGGCAGTGAAGACGCGGAGTTGCGCCGCCTTTTCCAAAGTGACGCGCGACTCGTCGATCTTGCCGTCGGGACCGGTGACAGCAGCGAGGTTGAGCCCGAGTTTCTGGGCGAAGAAGCGATACACCGCGGCGCGTTTCGACGGACCGTAGTCGTGACCCTCGTCAGGCAAGTGGACGTTGGCGACATTGGGCGCCGCGCCGTGGTAGCCGTAAATTTTTTGGAGGAACGGAAATTCGATGGTGGGATTGTGCTGCGTCCAGTCCTTGCCATCGGAGACAAGCAACAAGGGCCGCGGCGCGGCGAGCGCGGCGATCATGGCGTTGTTGGCGAAGTGATCGGCGCTGCGATGAATCGGCAGACCGCTCTCGCAGGCACAGCCACCGAAGAAATACGACGAGACCATCACGACGGGCGCGGCCACGGCGATGCGCGGATCAAGCGCGGTAAGGACAAACGACTGCGTGCCGCCGCCGGACTCGCCGCTGACGGCGAGACGCTGTGGATCGACGCCCTCGAGTGAGACGAGAAAATCCAAGGCGCGCATCGCGTTCCACGTCTGAATGGTGACGGCGACGGATTGTTTATGAGCGTCCTGGCCGAGGATCGCCATCGACTCGCCCGCCGCCAGCATGTCGATCGAAAAGACCACAGCGCCCATGCGGGCGAGACTCGCGCAGCGACTCTGCATCGTCGGCGAGAAGCGGGCGTGCGTGTCGTAGTCCTCGTTCTTGTTGATCTTGGCGTAGTGGCCATGCGTCGAGAGCACGGCGGGGAGGGGGCCTTTCGCGTTGAGCGGACGGTAGAGATTACCCGTGACGAAATAACCCGGGATCGACTCGAAGGCGACGTTCACTACCGAGTAGCCGTCGTAGGTGCGGCGCTGGCGGATCGCGGCGTTGAGCGGTGTGCGTTTGGGCCAGGGCGAGAGGCCGGCACCTTCCTGGATGCGCATGCGCAGATGTTTCGCGTAGGCCTCCCACGAAGGACGGTCGGGGAACTGGGCGAGGGCGGCGTCGAGCACGGCCTTGCCCTGCTCGGGTTTAAGAAATGCGCCCGGCGTGAGCGCGGGGCCGTGAGCGGGTGCGGGTGGGATTCCCGCTGGCAGCCAGGAGACATCGGCGTGCATCGTCGAGGCGCAGGCTGCGAATGCAGCGAGAAGGAGGCGAGGGGAACTCATGGGGAGATTTTGCGGTTGGGGAAAACGAAACGGGAACCGGGGCACAACGACGCCAGCAAATCACGATTGCACCCGACGATGCACGATCCGATTTTCGGGCATGGCCACGACCTACGAAACCCTCCGCGCCGATATCATTGTTGCGATGAAAGCTCGCGACTCCGCCACCACCACGGCGCTGCGCACCGCCGACGCCGCCGTCAAACGGGCCGCGATGGATCTCAACAAGGAAATCGATGAGGCCCTCACGATCGCGACGATCCGCAAGGGGGTCAAAAATCTGGCCGATGCGCGCATTGAATTCGAAAAGGGCGGGCGGGCCGATTTGGTTGCGGCCAACGATGCCGAGATTCGCATTCTGGAAAAATATCTGCCGAAGGGACTCGATGCCGCCAAGCTCGAGGCGCTGATCGCGGCGGCCATTCAAGAGACGGGCGCCTTGTCGAAAAAGGAAATGGGCAAGGTGATCGGCGTGCTCAAAAAACACCCGGACGCGGCGCTCATCGACTTCGGAGCGGTCAGTAAAATGGTGCAGGCGAAACTGCCGTGAAACGGGAGTCAGCTGGGCGTCCCGAATGGGCGATTCCCACCGCAGCATTCGTGACAAAATTGGAAAAATGGCCGGCACAAGGGCTGACGGCTGACGGTTCGGGCCACTCCCGCATCACCGGAGTTCGCTTTGCCTATTGATACCGCCAGTTGGCGCCACTAGCCAAGTGACCTACATCGCTTCGAATCCACTCATGAGAACTCCCCTCAGATTTTTATCCTTCGCCTTCCTCTGCGCGTTGGTCGTGTCGGTTGGTGCCGCGTCGGCGCGCGCCCAGATGATGGCTCGCGTCGTCCGGATTAATGGTGATGCCAAGCAGGCGTCGGTAACCAATCCTGGCGCTACGGCCGTTACAGCGGTGGTGAATCTCGCGATCGCCGAGGGCGCTTCGATTGAGACGAAGGCCGGCGTGGAGGTTTTCGTGGAAACGTTTCCCGGGGCGGTGGCGACGATTCGCCAAAATTCCCGCGTTCGTCTGACGAGCCTGCGCCTGGTTGCTGACGGTGTCGATACGGGCAAGCGCGCCGCTGAACTTGAGCTCCAGCGCGGCAGTGTGATTTCGACGCTCGATCCCGCCAAGCAAGCGATCACGAAGTATGGCATCAAAACTCCGCGTGGCGTCGCCGCGGCGCGTGGCACGGTTTACGGCGTAAGCGTCATTCCGGCTGCGACTGGCGGGGACAATTCGTCGGTGCTCGTGCTGAGCGGCACCGTGGTGATCGATCGCGGGCCGGGCGAGGCGCCCATCACGATTCCGTTTGGTCAGGCCACGATCGACAATGCCAATGACGCAAACCAACTCGCGGCCCTGGTCGCGCAAACGCCGGGCCTTGCCGCCGACATATTGGCGGCGGTTGGGATTGTCGCCGATAACGTCGCCAACTCCACGTCCGCTGCCGGCGACGCGGATAGTGCGGCACTGCTCCTCGCGTCAGTGACGAGTGCTGCCGTGCGCGCACTGCCGGCGCAGGCTCCAGCCATCGTGCAAACATTGGTGGGGGCAATTGTGGCTCCCGGTTCTGCCATGCGTGGAAATCAGCGGTCAATTTTGGGCGCGGTCTCCGGTGTGACCGATGCTGCGGTGCGCGCGGTCATCGCCTCGGGCGGAGGAATGTCACAGGTCGGCGCGGCCGCGCAAGGCGCGGCTCGCGGGATCGTGCAGGGTAAAGTGACCGATGCCATCAATGCTGCGCGCGCAGCCAATCCAGGGATATCTCCCGCCGGTTTGCTCGCGGCTGCCAATCAAGCCGCTGGTGGCGAACCTGTGACGAGTGCCTTGAGCGTGATCGGAAATGTGGCAACGGGGACCGCAGTGCGGATGTTTGGTCAATCGGCTGACGCAGGTGGCGCGGCGGCGACCGCGAGCGGAGTGGGCCAGGCCGCGAATACGGGCGCATCGAGCGGGGCGTTTGCCGCTCTGGCCGGCGCTGGCTTACCGAATTCCGGCGGCGGCTTCACGCCGCCAGTGGTCAATGTTATCGTTCAGGCCGGCCAACCGTCGGGCGTAACGACGATCGCCGCCACGACTGGCGGCTCGACGTCCACTTCGTCTTGGGTGGGGCCGGGAGCAGCTCCGGTAACGACTCAGACTAATGCGCCGAGTGGGCAGACGACCACCGTGGTGCCGCCCATTGTTCCGCCGAAACCGCCTTCTGGTGGATCCGGACCGGGCACGCCGCCGCCGAAGGCGAATGTCACGCCGCTGCTGCCGATCAATCCGGAGCAGAACGTCAGTCCGTCGCGCTAAGCGCCGGACTGTTTCCGCGAACCCGTCGGCGCCTCACTCAAGGAATTCGCCTTGAGTGGGAATCTTTCCAAGACGTTTTGCGGCCTCTTCCTCGGGCGTAGCATTGAGGTGGCGAGGTGGCTTGGAGGCCTTGCTGGCCACGGCGGCTTCCCGATCGGCGACAATGCGATCGCAGATTTGGTGAATGTGGAGGCGCAGCCATTGCGAGGTGCTGGAACCGGCGCGATAGTCAGCGGGGCCGTAACCGTGGATGCGGCCGGACTGCAGCAGCCGATCGTTCTGTTCGAACTCGGCGGACTTGTCGGGATTGTAGACGGCGTAAGTGCGACCGCCGCCCTTTTTTACCACTGAAAAACTCGGCACGTCACTGGGACCATCCGCGATGTAGATCATGTTCTGGATCGGGATGCGCCGATCTTCGGCGGCCATCTTGGAATTCACGTCGATGGCGGCGTTGCGGTTCGTGCCCTTGTTGATCTCGAAAATAGCGCGGGTCTTGGTCGTGTTGTCGATCACCATGCCGATTTGCGCGATCTCGGAGGTGGCATCGATCGACAGTTCCTTTTGTTTCAGGAAACCGGGCTGGAGCGGATTCTCGACGAATTCGCAGGCCCAAATGCCGTCAACGTGGGGTGCGATGGCGCTCCCGCGCACCATGGGTGCGATGCCCGTGCTGACGATGTAGTGCTCGATCGAGATCTCGTGCTTCACGTATTCCGGCTTCTCTTGGGTGAAGGCCTTGGCGCGATCGAAGAAATCAGGCAGGCCGGGGTAGAACTTAATGTCCCGGCCGCATTCCGTGAGGATGGCGTTGTTCACCCCATGCATGGGACCAGCGAGGACGTAGGTGAGCAGATGATTGAGATAGGCGATCTCGGGCGAGAGGTGATAGCCGCGTTTGCGGTAGTGCTCGGCGAGCTTGTTCGTCTCCTCCCAGAACGTTGCCTCATCGATCCCATAGCGGCGGAAAAGCGGCGACTGCATGTAATCCGGGATTAACGTCTTGTCGAAATCCCAGATGCACGCGATGGTGTTTTGAGTGAAGAGTGTCGTAGCCATATCGGATCGAAATCACCGGGCAGTGCGCCCGGTGTAGTAAGTGCTGCCTTGCGTAGCGCAACCGGCGGTGCGCGCAATTCGCAAATCGCCGCTCACGCTCCGCTCCCTATGGACGAACTTCCCGATCTCGCACCGTTTCAGCGCCGCCGCGACGAACTCGCGGCGCAAATGGCGGAGCCGGCCTTTTACGGTAACCCACGGCGCGCGGCCGATGTCACCCGCGAGCATCAGAAAATCTCGCAGCTGATCGAGGATCACCACGCGCACGCGCGCGCCGAGCGCGAGATTGCGGAGGCCCGGGCCTTCGAGCGCGACTCGGCGTCTGACGCCGAGATGCGCGAACTCGCGGCAGCGGAATTGCCCGAACTGGAACGCCGTCGCGTCGCCCTGCGGCAAGCGGTGCTCCTCGCGATGATTCCGCCTGAGCCGACCGACTCACGTAACACCGTGATGGAAATTCGCGCCGGCACCGGAGGGGACGAGGCGAGTTTGTTTGCCGCGGATCTTTACCGGCTCTACGCGAAGTATGCCGACGGACGCGGCTGGAAAATCCAGACGATGAGCTGCAGCACCTCGGAGCGCGGTGGGTTCAAGGAGATGATTTTTCTCATCACCGGCACCGAGGTCTACAAGCAGCTCAAATTCGAGAGCGGTGTGCACCGCGTGAAACGCGTGCCGGTGACCGAGGCGAGCGGTCGCATTCACACCTCGACGGTGACCGTGGCCGTGCTGGCCGAGGCCGAGGAAGTCGACGTCCAGATTGATCCGCAGGATCTGGAAATCACCGTGCAACGCGCGAGCGGGCCGGGCGGGCAGGGCGTGAACACGACCGACTCCGCGGTGCGCATCATCCACAAGCCGAGCGGCCTGATCGTTTATTGCGCCGACGGTCGTTCGCAGCAGAAGAACAAGGCGAGCGCGATGGCCGTGCTGCGGTCGCGGCTGCTCCAGCGCCGTGAGGACGAGGAGCGGGCCAAATACGCCGCTGCCCGCCGCAGTCAGATCGGTTCCGGCGATCGCAGCGAACGCATCCGCACCTATCACTATCTGCAAAACCGGGTGACCGAGCACCGGATCGGTCTCACGCTCTACAACCTGCCGCAGGTGATGGAGGGTGACATCGATTCGATTATCACGGCCCTGCAAAAAGCGGACTACGAGGAAAAGCTCGCAGCGCTGACCGGCCACGATTTCGCGCCGCGCCGGGCGGCGGCGACCGACGACGACTGACGCATGAGCGGAGCGCTGATATTGCCGCGGTTGAAAGGTGGGCCGGGCGATCCGCGCGCGGCGGGCCCGATGCCG
>JANNEY010000243.1:0-2054 GCA_031379235.1 Opitutaceae bacterium
CTGTGGTAGCCGGATTCCATGCAAAAGTGTCCGCTGCGCCCGGCGAGGAGGGCGATGAGGTTTTCGGCTAAGGGCTCCGTCTTCGGGCGCAAGTCGCTCACAAGTGACGATAGACTTCCGAGCGATGTTGGATGCGGTAGATGCGGACGACGCCCTGCGGATGATAGACCCAATAGAGGATGCGGTAGTCTCCGATGCGGAGCTTGCACAGTCCCGCCAAATCTTCCGGCATCCCGACCAAACGGCGATGCACGGCAGTAGCCGCGTTTTCCGCCAGCCATACGACCTTGCCCTCAACGCTGGCGCCGATGGCGGCATCCAACGCCGCGAGCTGCGCATCGGCCTGCGACCCTATTTCGACGCGGTAGGCCACAAGACGTGACGGGGCTTCCACGCCGTGAACTTGCCGGCCGTGTCCTCGGCCCTCGCTTCGCGCAACTCCTCGACGATGCCGGGCGACTGCGCAGTCAGCCAATCTTGCAACTCGTCCAGCGTCTCGACCGATGAGAGCACGGAGATGGGAATCTCGACCGTGGCGTCTTTCATGGCCACACGCTAGCGAACGACCGAACGAAAACAAGCTCCGGGAAATGGTAACCTAACCGGAAACATGGCGTGCTCTCGTCAAGAACTCGGCGGCCTATTCGAGTCGCGGGTCGGTTTGATTTTCCGTTGTCATTGCGAGCCCGGCTCGGCGGGCGCGGCAATCCATCTGAAATTTTAGCTGGATTGCTTCGTCGCTCCCGCTCCTCGCAATGACAAACTAACCAGACGTGCGCTCGCGTTCACCCCTTTGTCGCCAGCCGCTTGAACACCAGCTCCGTCGGGCGGCCGCCTTGGGTCCACTCGCCGGCGATTTCGGAGCCGTCGGCGTTGAGCTTGCCGGTGAAACCGCCTCTGACCTGCGGCACTTCAAACTGCACCGCGCCGTCCTTCTCGGTCAGTGACTCGAGGGCGATGCGCGGCGAGCCTTGGTCGAGGCTGATCATGTCGCCGGTGAGCTTGCCGTCGGCATGGACCGTGGCCTCGAGGTCGAGGCGCAGTTCGATGCCGGGCAGCGGCTTAATGGAGCCGCGCCATTTGCCCGCGACGCCCTTGCCCGCTTCGCCCTTGGCGGGCACGGCAAATTCGTCGGCTGTCGCGGCTGGCTTGGTGGCACGTTCGAGACGGAAAGGGATCGCGTTGCCGCCTTGGCTCAGGTCGCCGGTCATCGAGGCGCCGTCGGCGGCGAGCTTGCCGCTGAAACTCGGGTCACCCGGGAGGCCGGCCAGAGCAAATTCGACTGCCGAGTCGGTGACCTTGACCGCATCCGCCTTGAACCCGCGCACGCCTTGCTTGGGACAATCAATCGTCGCCTGCCATTTGCCTTCGCCACCGGCGACGAGTTCGACGCTGATCGGGAGTTCACCGCGCGGCGTCGTCATGCTGCCGGCCCAATAGCCGGCGGCGGTTTTGGCCGCGTCAGCAGCGGAGAGGAGGGCCGGCCACGCGCACGCGAGAGCCAGGCCGGCGAGAAGGAAGGGGCGAGGGAGTTTCATCATGAGGAGGGTGAAAGGCTGGGTTGCGACCGGAGGTTGGGAATCGTGTTCCGCGCAGACGTGCAACCTTAGCGTCGCATTGCGAGCGGAATCCAAGGCCCCGTGGCCCTCGACTAAAAAACTTAAGGCCTGATCCTTTTGCGTTCTTCATCTTTAACCTCGTTCGCTCCACGCTGTGACGATTCGCGACGTGCCCTGTTGGATGCTCTTAACCCCGTCGCGTCGACCCAAGGTAGGAGTTCTCAATGTTAGCGCGGCTACGGCTAAGCCGTAACGATGCAGTTGAAAAGGAGCCACCGATTAGGAACTGATTGATGGTGAATGAAACCTAATCAATCGAAGGGCGGAAGCCCGGTTCACCAAACGGTGGCCGGAAAAATCCAGTTCCAAAGCGCGGGCCAGTCCATCCAAATCGAGTTCACCGACCAGCAGCTCAGCCCGCACGCGGGCACGGCGACATTCTGGTCGTTCCTGCACGAGAGCGGATGGCGCGAACTGGTTGCCCGCTGTCTGCCA
>JANNEY010000264.1:0-4476 GCA_031379235.1 Opitutaceae bacterium
GTGCCGCGGCTCGGCGTGGTAAACGGAGAGCATGACGTTGATTTCCGCGCCGGCAGAAAAACCGATGGAGCCAATCGCGTCGACGTCGACTTTCCACTCGGCCGCGCGCGAACGGATGAGGCCCATCGCACGCTGCGCATCCTGCAAACCCACCTGGTAGCGCGGGCCGCCGCTACGCGCGGGCACGCGGTATTTGAGCAGAAAGGCGGTGATGCCGTGCGCATTCAGCCACTCCACGATCTCGTAGCCTTCGGTCTCGATCGCGAGCCGGTCGAGGCCGCCGCCGGGAATCACGAGCACGCCGGTGCCGAGGCGCTTGCCCTCGGGCGGATGAAACACGGCGAGCGTCGGCACCGAGACATCGGTGATTTGATCAAACGGCCGCGGCCGCTCCGGCACGATGCGCTCGGGGCCGATGTCGCCTTTCTCGCCGGGCGCGGCGCCGGGCCAGAGATTAATCGTCACGGCAGGCTTCAACGTGACGTTGGGGAGCGCGGCAACCTGTGCGCGCACGGGGGCAAGGGGCAGCAAGCCGAACGCGGCGGCGACAAGAAGCGGGAGTTTCATGGGGCGAGGACGAAGCTGAGATAGACGGCCGGCCGGCGCGAAGGAAGCGCAACCCGCGACAACGGTCGGGCCAAGTCACCGTTTCGATTCCGGCGCACCAGACCTACCATCCCTTTACGATGACCCCGCCCGCCTCCTAGGCCGCGTCGAGCGCCCACCGACGGTGTGGCTCAGAATTTCCACTCCAGGCCGCCAAACGTGCCGAAGCCGAGCGCGGGGTAGCCGTTCACTTCCTCGTATTTTTCATTGAGGAGATTTTCGAGGCGCACCTTCACCGCCAGGCGCGGCGTTGCCTGCCACGCCGCGTAGAGGCGCGCGGCGGTGTAATCTTCAGCGTCGATTTGGCGGAAGGTTTTTGCATCCACGTCGCGGCGGTGCGCCGCGAAGGTCACGCCGGCACCGGCGCTCAGACCGCGGCCGAAGTCGTGCCCCGCATCCACGCTGCCGCTCTGGCGCGGGCGGCGCAGGAGGCGCGCGCGCGTCGTGAGGTTGTCGGCTTCGAGGTAAGTGAAGCTCGCGCGCAGCGTCGTCGCGCCCGGGAATTCAAACTTCGCGGAAAGCTCCGCCCCGCGGGTGCGGGCGCGCTGGATGTTTTCCACGCTGCGGAAGTTCGCCGTGCTCGCGATGAGATCGGTGAATTCGGTGTTGAACCACGTCGCGCTGAGTGTGCCGCGGCGGTGGGCGAAATAATAATCCGCGCCCGCATCCCAGCCACGCGCGCGCTCGGCGCGGAGGTTCGGATTGCCGACGTAGAACGCGCTCCGCCCGTAGAGATCGAGGAAGCTCGGCGAGCGGAAGGCGGTGCCGTAGCTCGCGCGGAGCTTCAGCGCTTGGGGAATCACGAGCCAGGCCGCGGTCGCACGGCCCGTCGTGGCGCGACCAAAGGTGTCGAAGTCGTCGCTGCGCAGTCCGCCCGTGAGGAAAATATTTTCCCCGGGCGACCACTCGTCCTGCGCGAACACGGCGAGCAGCGCCTGCTTCTTGTTGATGTCGCCGAACCCGGTGTTGCGCGTGTGGTTTGCCTCAGCCGTGAAGCCCGCGGTCACGCGATGCCGTTCGATTCCGGTATAACTCGTCTGCGCGTCGAGCACACCGCGCCGATTTTTCACGACGGTGAAAGCCGTCGCGCGACCTGCCCGTGGGCTCTCGGCCACGAAGCGCCGGTCCTGCCCGCCGAGCACGGCCCGCGCCGTCCACGCCGCCGCGATCTTCAGATCGACGAAAGCGGTCGCGAGCACGTTGTTCTCGCGCTCCGCGTTGTCGGGGTCGTTGGTGTAGCGGTCACCGGGCGAGCCATACGCGCCGTGAAACCAGCGCACGGTGCCGCCGAGGCTCACGCGCTCATTCAGCGTGCGGTCGAGACGGAGGACGGTGTTGGCGGAGTCGAAGGCATTGTTCGCCCGCTCGTTGTCTGTGTGACCGCCTTGCGTGGAAAAGCTCCACGCGTTGGCGCCGCGCTCGCCTTGCGCCGAAAGCGAACCCTGCACCGTGCCAAAGCTCCCGGCCTCGACGGCCACGCGCCCACTCGGCGCACCGGCGCCGCGCTGGGCGCGCAGCGACACCACGCCGCCGACGGCCTCGCCGCCGTAAAGCGTGCTCTGCGGCCCGTGCGCGATCTCCAGGCTGTCGCACGCGCCGACGCACGCGCCGCCGAGGAAGACGAGATAGTCGGTGTTCGGATCGTTGAGGCGCAGGCCGTCGACGAGGAAGAGCGTCTGATTGGAATTGGCCCCGCGCAAAAAGAGCGACGTCGTCGCCCCGTTAGCGCCGGAGGAAAACAACGGTGCCCCGGCCGTCGAGCCCAGCGCTGCGGCCAGCGAGTTTGCCTGTCGCCGCGCGAGGTCGGCAGCGGAGATGACATCAACAACGGAGCCGAGTGTCTGCGCATCCGCCGGGGTGCGCGTTGCCGTCGTGACGACCGGCGAGAGTTGGGTCTGCGCCCAAGCCGAAGCATGGGCCGCGGTCAGACCCGCGAGAGTAAAAGCGAGACACGCGAAGCGCCCCGAAACGGAAGGTGGTTTCATTGAGTTCTGCTGCTGACGTAGGCGCCAAGAGCAGAATCGCGCACCGTTGCCGGCGCTCGCCCACCCTCACGCTTCATTTTTGCGATGAAGTTTTCGCGAGGGCACCGCGCAATCGGCGTCCTCGCGTGAGCGATTCCGGGCAGATGTTCGGACTCCGCATGTGTGCCGCGACCCGAGTCGCGGCGCCTCGCCTCCGCCTTCACCACCGACGAATCGGCGATTGGCTTTGCTCCCGCTCGCGCAGGATGGAGGTCTGTGATGCGTTACCGCAGCGCAACTGTGGCCGGTTTTCACGGCCTTCCCTGATTCCGAAATCGACAAAAGAACGACTGACGCCCGCACCGCAGTAGCTCCCGGCCACGAGCGCAAGCAGCGTCTTTGTCTTACGCATCAACAAATGCGGATGCGTAGATATGTCACTTGCCAACCCTCCCCGCCCTCGTAGGCTGCGCGCCCATGAATCCGACTCACCCACGCCCGGCCGACGCCCAAGATGCGTTCCGCCGCCTCTTCGCCTCGAAGATCGTCGTGCTCGACGGCGCGATGGGCTCGATGATCCAGACCTACAAGCTGGAGGAGGCCGATTTTCGCGGCGCGCAGTTCAAGTCCCACCGCCACGATCTGCAGGGCAACAACGACCTCCTCTCCCTCACGCGTCCTGACGTGATCGAGAAAATCCACGCCGACTATTTCGCGGCGGGCGCGGACATGGTGGAGACGAACACGTTTTCCAGCACCTCAATCGCCCAGGCGGACTACCACCTCGAGCCCATCGTGCGTGAGCTCAATCTTGCCGCTGTCGCCGGGGCCCGCCGGGCCGCGCAAAAGGCCGAAGCGGCCACCCCGGGCCGGCGCTGTTTCGTCGCCGGCGCGATCGGGCCGCTCAACCGCACGCTCTCCATGTCGCCCGACGTCAACCGGCCCGACTACCGCGCCGTCACGTGGGACCAGGTCGTCACCGCCTACACCGAGCAAATCGAGGCGTTGCTCGACGGAGGCGTGGATGCGCTGCTCGTCGAGACCATCTTCGACACCCTCAACTCCAAGGCCGCGCTTTTCGCGATCGAGCAGGTATTCGATCAACGCGGCGACGCCGCCCGCGTGCCCGTGATGATCAGCGTGACGATCACCGACGCATCGGGGCGCACGCTCTCGGGCCAGACCATCGGCGCGTTTTACACGAGCATCGCCCATGCGAAGCCGTTTTCCGTCGGCCTCAACTGCGCGCTCGGTGGCGCGGCGATGCGCCCCTACGTCGAGGAGCTCGCCCGAATCGCCGGTTGCTACACGACTTGCTATCCGAACGCCGGACTGCCGAACGCTTTTGGCGGCTATGACGAAACACCCGCCGACATGGCGAAGGTCCTCGGTGATTTCGCCGCGCGTGGCTGGCTCAACATGGTCGGGGGCTGCTGCGGCTCCACGCCCGCGCATATCGCCGCCATCGCGCAGGCCGTAAAGGGCCGCCCGCCGCGGATGGTGCCGCAGGCCGCCCGCGCGCTGCGCCTCAGCGGCCTCGAGCCGCTTGCGGTCGCCTGATTCGGTCCGCCGCGCGACATGGCTTCGGTCAAAGACCACTACGACTCCCACCTCGCGCCACTCTACACGTGGATGCGCGGTGGTGCGGAGGTTCCGCGCCGCCAATTTGCCGAGTTGCTGTGCGAGCTCGGCCTCAGCCCATCGCACCCCGGCGCGACCGCCGTCGATCTCGGCGCGGGCAGCGGATTTCAAACGCTCCCCCTCGCCGCTGCCGGCTACACCGTCACGGCCGTCGACCTCAGCGAAGTGCTGGCCGCCGAACTTGCGCACGAGGCCGCCGCGGCGCAGCTACCGGTTCGCGTGATTGTGGGGGACATGTGCGACGTGGCCCGCCACTGTCCCGCGC
>JANNEY010000440.1:0-28279 GCA_031379235.1 Opitutaceae bacterium
ATCGCGCTTTCGGCGACGATCCGGAGTTTCTTCGCACATCCCTCTCTGTCGAGGCACTCGACGCCCTCGGCAAGCTCGTCTCCGAGCAATGGCGCCGCGGCACCGATCCACTGGGGCCGCGCGAATGGGGCATGTTTCTGCATCACATCATCGAGAAATCTGCCCGCGACGCGGGAAGGTGAACCAAGCTAAAACCGGGCGTTCACCGGAACGCTGGCACCCGGACCAAGCCTTGCGCTCGGCAGCGGCGGTAGTTTGGGTATGCCTGCTTCCTCCGCTCCCTCCCCATGAAATTCCTCCTCCGCTCGCTCCTCCTCGCAGCCGCCTTGGCTCCGCTCGCGGCCTTCACCTCCGCCGCCACTGCCCGCCAGCCCAACCTCGTCATCTTCTACGCCGACGACCTCGGGTGGGGCGAAATCACCGCGCAGGGTTTTTCCAAGGACATCCCCACGCCCCACATCGACTCGATCGCGCAGAACGGCCTGCGCTTCACCAACGGCTACGTCGCCGCGACGTATTGCAGCCCGTCGCGCGCGGGGCTCATGACCGGGCGCTATCCGACGCGCTTCGGCCATGAGTTCAACACCGTCGCCAACACCGTCGGCCTGCGCGCCGACCAGACCACGATGGCCACGCGCCTGAAGGCCCTCGGCTACGCCACCGCCGCCGTCGGCAAATGGCATCTCGGCAACCAGCCCCAAAATCGCCCGACGGCGCGCGGCTTCGACGAGTTCTTCGGCACGCTCAACAACACGCCGTTTTTCCATCCGACCAATTTCATCGACTCGCGCCTTTCGAACGACGTGCGCGAAATCAGCGACGCCACGTTCTACACGACCGACGCCTATGCTGACCGCGCCGTCGACTGGTTGGAAAAAAACCAATCGAAACCCTGCTTTCTCTACCTCCCCTTCAACGCTGTCCACGCCCCGCTCCAAGCTCCGAAAAAATATCTGGATCGGTTCCCCAAGATTGAGGACGAGAAAAGAAAAACCTTTGCCGCCATGATGTCCGCCATGGATGACGCCATCGGCCGCGTCCTCGCGAAAATACGCGCCCTCGGGCAGGAGGAAAACACGATCTTTTTCTTCATCTCCGACAACGGCGGCCCCACGGCGAGCACAACCTCCTACAACGGCCCGCTGCGCGGTTTCAAGATGACGACCTTCGAGGGCGGCCCGCGCGTGCCGTTCCTCGCGCAGTGGAAGGGCAAATTCCCCGCGGGAAAAGTTTACGACCACCCCGTGATGAACCTCGACGTGCTGCCCACCATCATCACGGCCGCAGGCGGAAAAACCGACGCCTCGTGGCAGCTCGACGGGGTCGATCTCGCGCCGTATCTAACGGGTGCAAATAAAGCCCGCCCGCACCAAACGCTCTATTGGCGCTATGGTCCGCAGTGGGCGATTCGCCACGGCGACATGAAGCTCGTCGTCTCGAAAGGCGGCAGCGGCCAGCCCGAACTCTACAATCTCGCGACCGACATCGGCGAATCGAAGGACCTCGCCGCCGCGCAGCCCGCGAAGGTGAAGGAGCTGCAGGCGATGTGGGACAAGTGGAGCGCCGAGCAGGCGGCGCCGAGCACGCCCGACAACAACACTGGCAATGCGAACAAGAAGGGCGCGAAGAAAAAAGCCAAGTAGACCCGGCTAAGCCGGACTCATGCAGTTGAAGGTTGAAAGGTGAAAGTTGAAAGACCCGGAGGCAGACCCAACCACCGTCGATTGGGCTCGAATTCAATTACGCGCCAATCGGTGGAAACCTGCCCGCACACTAGGACCGTTGGCTACCGCTGGTGGATTGGGCGCTTTCAACCTTCAACTTTCACCTTTCAACTGAATTATTCCGGCTAAGCCATCGCGTTCGACCTTCCTGCGGTTTCTTTGCCTCGCGCACACTCCCGCACTACGGCCTATTTCTGCGACCCCGCCGCTTCGCCCCGGCGCAAAATAAGATCGACGGCCAGCCGCGCATGCAGCTGCACCGTGTCGAACAGCGGGATGGTCAGATCAGCCTGGCTGATGATCAGGGGAAATTCCGTGCAACCGAGCACCACGCCCTCGACGCCCCTCGCGCGCAGGGCCTCGAGCTGCAGGAGAACGTATTTGTTGCTCTCCGGTTTGAAGATTCCGAGACCCAGTTCCTCGTGGACGATCCGGTGGAGTTCGCGGCGCACAGCGGGTGAGTCGGGCCCAATCGTTTCGATCCCGCAGCGCTCGCGCACCCGGTCGCCGCACGCCCAACGCCGCGAAATATTCCGGCAACGGCTATGTGCGCTACGAATTTTCGTCGGGCGCGCTGAAGCCCACCGGCCTCAGCTACATCGACCTGTCCCCGCGCCGCGAGGGCGACGGGCAGCGCTGGTCCGAGAGCTGGAGCCGCTTCGATTTCAACGCGAGCGACCGCATGAAGCTGATGAATCGCGCGACGAACTTCAGCCTCGTCGTCCGCAACATCACTGATCGCGAATACCGCGTGGACCGCGCCACGTTTGCGCCGCCGCCGCAGTTCGTCGGCAGCGTGGGCGTAGAGTTCTGCGTCGCGCCCTGCCGGCCGGAGTGAGCCTCGTCGTTGCACGCGTCGCGCGAGGTTTTTCGTCGCCGTGGGTGAACGCGCGCGATGCAATCGCCCTATCCCACCCGCTTCACCCATGCATTTCCGCGGCCCGCTGCTTTGCCTAACCCTCCTCTCCTCCACCTACGCCCATCAGGCCACCGGCATCAAGCTCACCGAGCCCACCGCCGACTCGGTCACGGTGTGGACGCGCCTCACGCGCGACGCCCAACGCGCGCCTGACGACGGCCCGTTGCCGATCACGAAGCTTTTTGATCGCGCCACAGGCAAGGAGGTCCCGCTGAAGGACAACGCCACCTACGCCCGCACTCGTCCCGAGGTCACCTTCCCCGCCGGTGCCAATCTCGGCTCCATCCGCGGTGCCGCCATCGGCGCGCCGGGTCAGACCCGCGTGCGCTACCGAATCGCCGGCACACCCACCGCCACGTGGACCGAAACGCCTTGGCGCGACGTCGACCCCGCCCGCGATTTCACGGCGACGTTTGCTCTCGCTAAGCTCTCTCCCGCCACGCGCTACGAAGTCGCCGTCGAAGATCGCCCGCGCGCCACGGCCTCGATCACGAGCACGACCGCCGGCGGCTTCGTCACCGCGCCTCTCGCCTCCGCCAACGCCGCGGCGACGTTCGCCGTGATGAGCTGCCAGCAATACGAAGATCGCGACCGCCCCGACGGCTTCGCGATCTATCCGTCGATGCTCGCGCTGCAGCCCGACTTCATGGTCAACACCGGCGACGCCGTCTACTACGACCACGGCCCCGTCCACGCCATCAACGTCGACCTCGCCCGCTACCACTGGGCGCGCATGTATGGCTTTCCCACGCTCCGCGATTTCCACCGTCAAGTCGCGAGCTTCTTCATGAAAGACGATCACGACACGCTGACCAACGACTCGCACCCCGGAGACCGCAGCGGTGATTTCACGTTCGCCGAAGGCCTGCAGGTCTTCCGCGAGCAAACCGCCCCGTCCGAACCGCCCCACCGCACGCTGCGTTGGGGCCGGCACCTGCAAGTCTGGTTCCTCGAGGGCCGTGACTACCGCAGTTCGTCCGAGGCCGACCGCACGCAAACGCCCACCATCCTCGGCCCGACCCAGATCGCGTGGCTCGAGCGCACCCTCGCCGCCTCCGACGCCACCTTCCGCGTCGTCATCACGCCCACGCCCATGGTCGGCCCCGATCGTGCGACCAAGGACGACAACTACGCCAACAAGGGCTACGTCGTCGAAGGCACCAAAATCCGCGCCCTCCTCGCCCGCCAGCCCAACCTGACCGTCATCACCGGCGACCGCCACTGGCAGTATGTGTCCCGCGACCCCGCCACGAAAATCGAAGAGTGGAGCGTCGGCGCCGCCACCGACTCGCACGCGGGCGGCTGGAGCGAGGAAACCCCGCGCCCTGAGCACCGTTTCCTCCGCATCAAATTCGGCGGCTTCCTCTCCGGCTCCGTCGCGCCCGCGGCTGACGGAACACCCGCCGCGCTCACTCTCCGCCTGCACAACACCGTTGGAAAAGTGATCTTCACCGACACCAAGCCGGGCAAGTAGACTCCGTCCATGCCGTCACGTTCTGCCTACCTCTTCGCTCTTTGCCTCGCCTTCGGAACCGCCCTAACGGCCGCCGCGCCCACCAACGCCACCGAAGCCGCCGCGAAAAAGGCCGCCGAAGACCAACGCATCGACGGCCTCTGCCAAGCCAAGGTCGCGACGCTCTCGCCCGCGCGGCAAGCGGGGGAAAAAATCTTGCAGGCAAATCTCGGCAACGGTTTCTACCTCCCGCTGCACAAAAGGGATTTCGTCGCGGGCAAATCCAACGCCTGGGACTTCGTCGCCGCCGACCCGAAGCTCCCGCGCGTCCTCCTCCTCGCCCCACTCGCGCTGCTCCTCCCCGCGCACAGCCAATCCACCGCGCCCACGCCGACCGCCGCAGCGCCCACGGGCAACACCCTCGCGCCCGGTTCGCCGACACCGGACAGCTTGCCCGATTCGCGCACGCCCGTGCGCCCGGAAATCGGACGCTGGGTGCATCTGGCCGTGGTCTACGATTCCGAGGCGCGAACGACCCGTTTTTTCCTCAACGGCCGCTTCGACAGCGAGGGCCGCGAAGCCACCGCGCATCCCGCCCGCCTCGGCCCCGCGCCGATCGGCAACTGGAACCGCACCGACCGCAAGCTCAGCGGCCGCATCGATGCGATGCTCGTCCTCGACCCTGCGACGACCGCTGCTGAAATCGACGCGCTCTTCGCCGGCGGCAATCCCCACCGCTGACCATCGCTCATGCGCCTGCTCGCCCTGCTCATCGCCCTCCCCGCCGCCGCCGCGCCGGTCGACTTCGTCCACGACGTGCGCCCGATCCTCGATAAACACTGCATCGAGTGCCACGGGGAAAAGAAGCAGAAGTCCGGGCTCCGCCTCGACGTGAAGGCGGCGGCGTTCAAGGGCGGGGACGGCGAAGGGCCGAGCCTCGTCGCGGGCAAGGCGAAGGAAAGCCCGCTAATCCGCCTCGTGACGAGCGCGGACCCGGAGCAGCGCATGCCGCCCAAAGGCGACGGTTTGTCGCCGGTGGAAATCGCGACGCTCACGCGCTGGATCGATGAAGGCGCGGCGTGGCCGGACGGCGTCGACCGCGTGAAGCTCACAGACCCACGCGACCATTGGTCATTCAAACCGCTCGCGGTGCCGCCGGGCCGTCACTCCATCGATACTTTCATCGCGGCCAAGCTCCGCGAACACGCGCTCGCGCGGTCACCTGCGGCGAGTCGCGCAACCTGGCTCCGCCGCGTGACCCTCGACCTCACCGGCTTGCCGCCGACGCCGGAAGAAATTCACTCGAAACACGAGACGGACGAGCAGGTCGTCGATCGTCTGCTCGCCTCGCCGCGCTACGGCGAACGCTGGGCACAGCACTGGCTCGACGTCGTGCGCTACGCCGACACCCATGGCTTCGAGGTGAACACCGAGCGGCCCAACGCGTGGCCCTACCGCGACTACGTCATCCGCGCCTTCAACGCAGACACGCCCTACGACCGCTTCGTCAAAGAGCAGATTGCCGGCGATGCGCTCGGTGAAGACGCGGCGACCGGTTTTCTCGTCACGGCGTCCGTGCTGCTGCCCGGGCAGATCGGCAAAGACGCGCCGTCCATCCGCCTCGCGCGACAGGACTCGCTCGACGAGATGGTGACCAACATCGGTCAGACGTTTCTCGGGCTCAGCGTGGGTTGTGCGCGTTGCCACGATCACAAATTCGATCCGATCAGCGCCAAGGATTACTACGCGATGCAGGCTTTCGTCTCCGGCGTGGAGTATGCCGACCGCGAGCTGCGCACGCCCGAGGCCGAGGCGCGCACACGGGAGATCGCGGAACTGCGCCAACAAATCGCCGGCCTTGATCGCAAACTTCTGCAGTTCACGCCGCTCGCCCGGCCCGGCACGAAACACCGCGAGCCGAACGCGCAGGAAAACGTCGAGACGTTTCCGGCGGTCGCGGCGAAGTTCGTCCGCTTCACCATTCACGATGCCAATCTGCATCCCGCGCCCGGAATCATCGAGCCGGTCATCGACGAATTCGAGATCTACACCGACGACGCGGAGCCGCGAAACGTCGCACTCGCCTCCCTCGGCGCGAAGGTCACCGCGTCGGGCAGTCGCACGTCTCCCACGCAAAAACTGGAACACCTCAACGACGGTCGGTTCGGCAATGCCCAAAGCTGGATGTCCGATACGAAGGGGCGCGGCTGGGTGATGTTCGAGTTCCCCGAGCCGATGCGCATCGCCAAGATTGTCTGGAGCCGTGATCGCACCGGACGATTCAAGGATCGGGTGCCGGCCGCCTACACGCTCGATGCGGGACTCGCCGCGGATCAGCTCACCACCGTCGCCGAAGTGCGCGCGCTCCGCCCGACGCCCGGGGCGGGCTCGGTGAACATCGACCGTTTCACCCCGTTGCGCACGTCGCGGCTGCGCTTCACCATTCTCGCCACCAACAGCCTTGAGCCCTGCCTGGATGAACTCGAGGTCTTCAACACGGCCGGTCGGAACGTCGCGCTCGCCAGCCTGGGCACCAAAGCCGCGACGTCGGGTGACATCATCGTCGCCGACCGCCACGAGCCGTCGTTTGTCAACGACGGCCAGTATGGCAACGAGCGCAGCTGGATGTCCAACGAGGAGGGCCGGGGCTGGGTGGAGCTTGAGTTTCCCGCCGAGGAGGAAATCACGCGCGTCCTCTGGAGTCGTGATCGCGAGGGTAATCTGGTCGACCGGCACCCGACCGACTACCGCATCGAAGTCGAACGCGCCGGCGCGTGGCACCTCGTGGCCGACGCCACCGATCGACGGACGCACATTGCCGGCGTCCCGCGCGGCCCCGAGTTCACGCTTTCCGGCCTCACTGTCGAAGACGCCAAGGAGGCCGCCGTGATCAGCGCGGAGAAAAACAAGATCGAGGCCAAGATCCGCGTCGCCGAAGTCGGGCGCCTCGCCTACGCCGGGAAATTTCGCGTTCCGGACAAGATCCATCTGCTCATGCGCGGCGACCCTGAGCAGCCGAAGGAAGTGGTCGTGCCCGCCGTGCTCGAGGCACTGGGCGATTTGCGGCTCGGCGCGGAAACCCCCGAGCAAACCCGCCGCCAAGCCCTCGCCGATTGGATCGCGAGTCCGACGAATCCGTTGACCGCGCGGGTGATGGTGAACCGCGTCTGGCAGGGGCACTTTGGCCGCGGCCTGGTCGAGACCCCGAGCGATTTCGGCAACAGCGGCTTCAAGCCGACGCACCCCGAGCTGCTCGACTGGCTCGCCGCCGAATTCATCCGCTCCGGTTGGAGCGTGAAGCACTTGCATCGGCTCATCGTGCTCTCGCAAACCTATCGGCAGTCCTCCGCACCCCATGCCGCGGGGGCCGCGCAGGACACCGACGTGCGTTACCTCTGGCGCTATCCCTCGCGGCGGCTCGACGCCGAGGTCATCCGCGATTCCCTCCTCGCGGTCAGCGGCCAGCTCAACCTGAAGATGTATGGCCGCGGCTATGACCTCTTCGACAAGCGCGGTGGCCTCAGCGGCTTCAAGCCGGTCGAGTCTTTCAAGGGCGAGGGTCTGCGCCGCATGATCTACGCGCACAAGGTCCGGCGCGAAAGCGAGGCGGTGTTCGGCGCCTTCGATTGCCCCGACGCCGGCCAGAGCACGGCGGTGCGCCGCGCATCCACCACTCCTTTACAAGCGCTCAACCTTTTCAACAGCCGCTTCACGCTCGATGCGGCGGCAGCCTTGGCGGCGCGGGTGAAACAGGAAGCCGGTGCCGACGTCGAGGCCCAGATTCGCCGGGCCTATCGCCTGGCGCTCGCGCGCGAACCGGCGGCCGATGAAGTTCGCGACACCGCACCGCTCGTGCGCGAGCACGGCCTGGCCGTGCTCGGCCGCGCGCTCTTTAACAGCAACGAATTTCTCTTTCAGCCATGACCCCCTCCGCCGAAAAAATTTCCGCCGACGGACGCGTGTTGCTCGACCGCCGCCAGTTTCTTTCCAACAGCGCCACCGCGCTCGGCTCGATCGCGCTGGCCAATATGCTCGGCCGCGACGGCTTGCTGGCCGCGCCGTCGCCGCATCTCCGCATCGATCCCGCGCGGCCGTATGCCCCGCGCGAGCCCCATTTTCCGGCCAAGGCGAAAAACGTCATCGTGATTTTCTGCGCAGGCGCCGTGAGCCAGCTGGAGACGTGGGACTACAAGCCGGAGCTGATCACGTGGGACGACAAGCCGCTGCCGGGCGGTCCCGCCGTCACGTTTCAGGGACCGGCGGGCAATCTCGCGCGGCCGCAATACGAATTCCGCCGGCGCGGAAAGACCGGCAAGTGGGTCAGCGATCTCATCCCGTATCTCGCGGAGCTCACGGACGACATCGCGTTCATCCACTCGCTCACGAGCAAGTCCAACACCCACGGCCCCGCCGAAAATTTCCTTTCGACGGGTTTCAATCTCGACGGATTCCCGAGCCTCGGCTCGTGGGCCACCTACGCGCTCGGCAGCGAAAATCAGGATCTGCCCTCCTACGTCGCCATCCCCGATCCGCGTGGCGTGCCGCAAAACGGCTCCAACAACTGGGGCCCGGGATTTTTGCCGGCCGCCTTTCAGGGCACGACAATGAGCGCGAAGGATCCCGTGCGGCACCTGGCCGCGTCCGGCGTTTCCCGCGAGGCCGACCAGGCCGCGCGCTCGCTGTTGCGGCAGATGAACGCCCGCCACCTCGAAGCCAATCCCGGCGACACCAAACTCGCCGCGCGCATTGCGAGCTACGAACTGGCGGCGCGCATGCAGTTGAGCGTGCCCGAAATCAGCGACCTCAGCACAGAGCCCGCGCACATCTTGAAAATGTATGGGGCCGACGACACGCAGAATGCCGACAAGGCCGGGTTCGCGAAGAACTGCATCCTCGCGCGTCGCTTGGTCGAGAAGGGCGTGCGCTTCGTGCAGCTCTTCAACGGCGCCTACGCCAGCCAGGGAAAACTCAACTGGGACGGTCACAACGCGCTGAGGGAACAATACGACATCCACGCCGAGATCCTCGACCAGCCCGCCGCCGCGCTGATCCGCGATCTGAAGCAACGCGGCCTCCTCCAAGACACTCTCGTGGTGTGGTGCACCGAGTTTGGCCGCATGCCGTTTTTCCAAAAAGGGGCGAAGGGCCGCGATCACAACCCCGACGGATTTACCTGCTGGATGACGGGAGCCGGCGTGAAGCCCGGCGTGACTCACGGAGCGACCGATGAGCTCGGCCAGAAGGCCGTGCAGGACGTTCATCCGCTCTACGATTTCAACGCCACGATCCTTCACCTCCTGGGCCTGGATCACGAGCGCCTGACGTTCGAGCACAACGGCGTGCAACGCCGGCTGACCAACGTCGAGGGGCACGTCATCCGCGCGGTGCTCGCGTAGACCGCCGGCTGCTCCGCGCGCGCGGGGCCGCGCATATTCGCGGTTGAAGCGACCGCGCCCAAGTGCTCCCTTCCCAACTACCCATGAAAGCCTGCCCCACCCGCCCGCTGGCCGCCGCTGTTCTCACGTTTGCAGTCGTGACCGCATCCGGGCAAATCGCCCCGCCCGCACCCGCGACGGTG
This sequence comes from Opitutaceae bacterium, assembly GCA_031379235.1. Lineage (GTDB taxonomy): Bacteria > Verrucomicrobiota > Verrucomicrobiia > Opitutales > Opitutaceae > ER46. The sequence continues at coordinate 9,675 of JANNEY010000440.1, forward strand.
GCCGGGAAAAAATCGGCCGAGCTCGTTACGCTCAATCCCTTCGAGGTGAAGGCGGAGTCCGACAAAAGCTACGGCGCGCTGAACTCCAATTCACTCACCCAGTTCAACACCGCGCTCAACAAGACACCCGTCTCCGCCGACATCTTCACCGAGGAGTTCATGCGCGACATCGCCGCCACTTCCATCGAGGAAATGCTCAACGGCTACGGCGCGGGCGCGGGCACCGTGATGTCGAACCCCGACTCCGACGCCCTTTCGCAACAACCCGGCGATCGCGTGGGTAACCAGACCATCGGCATCCGCGGCACCGGCGGTGGCGCGATTCACCGCGATGGATTTTCCGCCACGGGCGCGGCGAACAATTTCGGCACGACCGCCACCGGCATCTCGAGCAACTTCGATGTCGAGCGCGCCGATGTCGTGCGCGGCCCGCAGGGCCTGCTCTATGGCGCGGGCGGCGCGGGCGGCACCGTCAACACCGTCTCGAAACGCGCGAACTTTCGCCAACAGCGCGGCACCGCCTCGTGGCGCATCGACCAATACGGCTCCAAGCAGGGCCAGCTCGATTACAACTGGGGTGCCGACAACCTCGCGTTTCGTTTCTCCTACCTCGACGACTCGCAGAAATACCGCCGCGTCTTCATCGGCTACGAGACCAGCGGCTATTACGGCCAATTCGCGTTGAAGCTCGATTCGCTCCGCACCGTGATCCGCCTCCAGGGCCAGCAGACGATCAACGAACGCATCATCAACACGAATCAGGAAAACATCGCGTTCACCAACGCCGCCACCGACCCGCGCCATAACTTCGGCCTCGCCTACCTCATGCGCAACGGCCTCGCCGGTGCCATCAATCCCGCCACCGGCCAACCCTGGCCGCGCGGCGCCATCGCCAACGGCAAGCTCACGTGGGACAATATCAACTCCTGGGCGGGCAACGCCGCGAGTGAGTATGTGACGAACAAAATTTATTCTGTTTCCGCCGAGACCGTCTGGACCAAGTGGCTCTCCACCCAGTTCAACGTCCTCTACAACGACTACCTCTCCGACCGCGCCAACGGCGGCATCGCCAACCTCAGCGCCCCGCTCCACAACGGCAATCCGCTCACCGAGTGGGCCAACAGCACCAACCTCAGCGACGTCGAGCAGCCCACGCGCCGCTGGGCCGTGCGCGGCGCCGCCATGCTGACCGGCGAGTTTTTCAAGGGCCGCGCGCAAACCCAGACGCTCCTCGGCTACGATATCGAGTGGGCCGACTCCGGCCCGACCGGCTACGCCTACTACCTCGCCGATGCGAATTTCAACGTGGTCTACAATCCGCTCCTCCCCACCAACCTCGGCCGCACCGCCATGCCCACGCTCTGGTGGTCCGTCGCCGACGGCCCGCACAAGAAACCGCTCTTGCGCGGCGGCTGGCTCACCCCGCGCGTCACCGCTGGCGGACAAAACTACGTGCGGATGGCGACCAATCCCCGCGACCCTTCCTGGGTTCGCCCCAACAATCCCCTCGGCCTCGCCCAACTCGCCGGCCTCGCCGGCGTGGCCGGCCAGAACAACGACGGCCACCACTGGGAGAACCGCACCGCCGGCATCTACGGTTCCAACTTCACCAGCTGGTTCGGCGATCGCTTTTCCACGCTCGCCGGCCTGCGCGTCAACGAGAACTTCAAGCGCACGCCCAACATCACGACCACCGTCACCGAGCCCTGGGCCGAGAGCACCAAGTCCAACAAGAGCTTTAACCTCGGGCTCAACTACCGCCTCAGCGACGTGTTTCGCCCTTACTACAGTTTCTCGAGCACCTACAATACCGCCCTCGTCAACGCCAACGATCCGCTCGGCAACGCCCCGCGTCCGTCCTCCGGCACCGGCCACGAGGCCGGCCTCAAGTTCAATTCCCGCGACGGCCGCCTCTCCGGCTCCGTGCAGTATTTCACCACGCAGTCGAAGGACGAGATGGTCAACGCCGGCACCGGTGTGCGCGATCTCGTGAATCCCACCGGCCTCAACGGCGCGCACAACGGCCCCGCCGGCGCGAAAAACCAGTGGACGAATCTCGACCGCACCACGAGCGGCCTCGAGGTGATCTTCACGGCGAGCCCGACCAAGAACTGGCGCGTGCGCCTCGCCGCCACCACCGCCGACGGGAAAAATCTCTCCGACAAAAAATACCCGCTCCTTTGGAACGACCAATTCTCCGTGCGCAACGGCGCCGTCACCTACCAGAATGGCGCGCCGTTTCTTGTCCCCACCGACCCCGCCGTCATCACCGCCCGCATCGCCACGCTGAACGCCCAGGTCGATCCCGCCGCGATCCTCGCGCAGGGCGCCACCGCCCCGCTCACGGTCGCGATGATGAACGACCGCACCGGCCCGTATTGGGCGCAGCCCGCCGACGACAACGGCCGCCTCCCCGCGAGCAATCTCCGCCGCGTCTTACAGAATTTCGTCGGCCCCAACGGCACCGCGCTCACCGGTGTCACCGGCCTCTCGACCAACGACATTCCCTACTTCTGGTCCGACCCCAACGGCACCAAGGGCGAAACCGTCGTCGCGAAAAAAGGCGAGACCACCGTCGGCTACGCGCAATACCGCTTTGTCCTCACGAACAACTACTCGTTCACCGGCGACAATTTTCTCAAAGGCTTCGGCGTCGGCGGCACCGTCGCGCTCGGGCTGAAGAACCGCACGTTTTACTACAACACGCCCGGCGGCGGCCGCCAGCGCTACGGCTCACCCGACACCTGGCAGGTCAACCTCAACGCCTCCTACCGCCACAAACTCGGCAAACGTTTTATGTTCACGACGCAGGTAAACATCGACAACGCCTTCAACCACTACGCCCTCGGCACGCTCCCCAACAACGGGAGCGGCTACACCGTCCCGGCCAACCTCGCCGTCACGTTCTACGGCCAGCCGCGCCTCTATGTGTGGACGAACTCGGTGTCGTTCTGAGCCAGGCGATGGCGCGCCGGCCAACAACCATTCGGTGGGTGATGACGGTTGCCCTCTCGACACCGCCGAGATTGACCGTCTTCACGCCGCTCGAAGTCCACGAGGGAATCACGCCGGCTGCCCCACCCATCGGTCGCCGCTCAACGCAGCGATAAAACGCTATTCTCGGTGCCAGCCCACTCCATGACCACCCCACTCTCCCGCTTCTCCACTCAAACGTTCGCCGCGCTGCTCATAAGCGCCGTCTCCGCGCTTTCGCTTTGCGCTCAGCCGGCACCGCCGGCCGCGCCTGCCAGCGCTTCTGTCGCGCCGGCCAGCCTCACCGGCCGCGTGCTGAATCAGTCCACCGCCCGCTTCGTGAACAACGCGCGCGTCGTCGTCAAAGGCACCGCGCAGCAAACGTTCACGGATTCCGCCGGCGTCTTTTTCCTCGAGGGCCTCACGCCCGGGCCCGTCACCCTCGTCGTTTCGTTCACGAATCTCCCCGCCAAAGAGGCGACCGTGAATCTCGTTTCCGGCCAGCGCGCCGAACTCGACGTCACGCTCGGCGGCGCAGACGGCGCGACCGTGAAGCTCGACGAGTTTCGCGTGAGCGCCGCCCGCGAAACCAACGCGGAATCGATCGCGGCCAACGAACAACGCTACTCGCGCAATCTGAAAAACGTCACCTCGGTCGATGAGCTCGGCGAAATCGCCCAAAACAACATCGGCGAATTCGTGAAGTATCTCCCCGGTGTCGGCATCGAATACCAAGGCAGCGACATCATCCGCCTCACCGTGCGCGGCCTGTCCTCCGACAAGACCGAGGTCACCTCCGATGGTCTCGGCGAGGCCTCGGTCTTCGCGGACGAACGCGAGAATACCCGCGCCCCGCGCCTCACCCAGTCGAGCACCGTCGGCATCGCCCGCATCGAGGTGCGCAAAGTCCCGCTCCCCTCCGACAGCGCCAACGCCATGGGCGGCTCGATCAACATGGTCCGCCGCACCGCGTTCGAATACGCCCGCCGCGAAATCAATCTGAAGGGCTCGATCAATACGAACAGCTACGACCTCACGTTCAACAAGACGGGCGGCCCCGGCGACGAGAACACGCGCAAAGTTCGCCCTAGTTTCGATTTCAGCATCGTGGACCCGATCAGCAAGAATCTCGGCTACACCTTCGCCGTCGGCTACAGCGATGTGATGATGCCGTGGCACTACGCCGTCCCCGGCTACAATCTCGGCACGGCCGCCACCACCGCCAATCCCGTGGCGGGCTCGCCCAGCATCTACAACCCCGCGATGAATTCCGCCCTGCTGCACCAGTCTTATTCGCGGCGCGAACGCATCCCGATCAGCTTGCGCGTGGACTGGCGTCCCACGCCCAATCTGACCCTCACGCCCTTCGCGTCCTACACGCGCCTCAACTCCCTGCATCGCGCAGATGTCCGCTTCACGGCCGCCACCGGCGCCACCGTTTTCAACGACAGCACACGCGTCCTCGGCGCGACCGGCACCGGCACGATGAGCTACGTCAATCCGTTCGAGGCCTGGCGCGACGAATACGCCACCAACACCAACTTCGGCCTCATCGCCAAGTGGCGCGCCCGCTCCTGGCAAATCGAAGGCGCGGCCAACGCGTCCCGCTCCGTGTCCGAATTCAAGGACACGGAAAACGGGTTCTTCGCCTCCGCGTCGGACCTCGACGGCCGCAATCCGAGCATCACCGGAGTCACCGTCAGTTTCCTGGATCTCAATTGGCGGCTGCCCGGCCGGATCGAAGTTCGCAATGCGCAGGGCAACCTCGTCGATTGGAACAGTGCCTCCAGCTACACGCTGCGCACCGCGACGTCCCGCCCGCGTCTCATTCAGGGCGACGTGCAGTCGTCCTACCTTAAAATTAAGCGCGATTTCGACACCCGCTTCCCGCTCTCCCTCGAGTTGGGCGCGAATTACAAATCGGAAAAGCGCGACCGCAAAAAAATGGATGCCAACACGTGGACCTTCCTCGGCCGCGACGGCCTCGCCGCCAGCAGCGACGACAGCGCCGGCGTGATCGCCGCCGACTACTACACAAAGGCCCCCGACGCGGAAAACGGTTACCCCGCGGTCGAGCACCTGAGCATGGAGAAATACTACAACCTCTTCAAAGCGCACCCGGAGTATTTCCGCTACGAAGACGCCATCTCCTACCGCCGTAGTGCCGAGAGCGTGAACCAACTCACCGAGACGATGAAGGCGGTGTATCTCATGGGAGAATCGCGGCTCTTCACCAACCGTCTCGGCCTCGTCGGCGGTGTCCGCCTCGAAAGCACCGAGGGTTCCGGCAAAGGCTATTTGCAGACGCCCACCGCCGTGTTTCAGACCAATCCCAACGGCTCCTTCGTGCTCGTCAACGGCCAGCGCGTGCGCAAACCCGAGGCCGGTGCCGTCGGCAGTCTCTCCGAGGCCAAACTCATCTACCACCGCAACGGCGCACGCGGCGCCGCCTCGCAATCGGGCTACTACCCCAGCCTCCACGCTTCGTGGAATCTGAGCGACAACCTGATCTTCAAGGCGGCCTGGGCCAGCACCAAGGCGAAGCCGGACTTTGCCACCAGCCTGCTTCCCTCCACAACGGTGAACCCGAGTAACAATACCGACCCGTCCCTCGGCTCGCTCGGCACCGTCACGATCCGCAATCCTGCACTCAAGCCTTGGGGCGCCGACAACTATGACGGCCGCATCGAATACTACCTGAAGCACGGTTACGTCGCGGTCGGCTACTACCGGAAATTCATCACCGATTTTGTCATCGCCCGCACCGAGTTGCTCGAGACCGCCGCGGAAGCGGCGTCCGTGGGTTTGGATCCGGAATACATCGGTTGGGCCGCCGCCACCTCCTTCAATGCCGGCAAAGCGATCGTCTCCGGCTGGGAATTTGAGATGCGCCATTCGCTCGATCCCCTGCTCCCACAATGGGCGCGCGGCTTCAGTCTGCGCGGTTCGCTCAATCTCTCCGACCCCGATGGCCAACGCGGCGGTTGGGGCTCGATGCACCGCCAAAAGGCGTCCGTCTGGCTCAACTACCAGGCGCCCAAACTACGGCTCGGCTTCGGCTGGAACTTCGAGGGCCGCCTCGATGGCGCCGTCACCACTCTCGGCGGCGAGCCCGGGCAATCCTTCGTCGAGGAGCGCAGCCTGTTCGACGCCACCGCCGAATACCGCCTGACCAAACGCGTCTCGCTCTTCGCCTCCGGCACCAACGTCCTCAACGCCGCGCGCACCAACTCCCGCGAATCCGCCCACCTGCCCAACTGGGCCCGCCTCACCAATGAGAACGCCTTCGGGGCCAACTATACCCTCGGCATCAAGTCGTCATTTTGATCCATCTCAACCGTCGCGGGAAATATTTTCTGGGGTGCTGGGACTGACGCTACGCCGGCGAATTCGATGCGCCGCGCCTCACTCCGCCGCGAGCGCGAGCCGAAAGCCTATCGTGTAGTCGCGCCGGCCGGAGGAACCGCCGGCACGCGCCGCCGACCGAAACAAACCCACGCGCCAGCTGCCGCCGCGCGCCATCCGGAAATAGCCATGCTCCGGTCCGGTCGGGTCCGTCACCGCGCCGCCCGGATAATCCCCATACCAGTCGAAGCACCACTGGAGCACGTTGCCGCACATGTCGTAGAGCCCCCAGGCATTCGGCGTTTTCTGCGCCACGGGATGCGTCGTGTCGCCGCTGTTTTCCTTGTGCCACGCCATCGTCTCCGGATTGCCCGAGTGCGGGCCGGTCGTGCCGGCGCGGCACGCGTATTCCCACTGCGCCTCGGTCGGCAGCGTGTAGGCGTAGCCCGGCGGCAGCCGGCCGGCGGCGCGCTCGCGGTCATTGAGTTTCTTGCAGAACGCCATCGCATCGAGCCACGACACGTGCTCGACCGGCGCCTCCGGCCCGACCTCCTTGAACGTGCTCGGATTACTCCCGATGAACGCTTCGTATTGGGCCTGCGTCACCGCGGTCTTCCCGAGCCAGAAACCTTTCGTCAGCGTCACGGTCATCTGCGGGCCCTCGGCCTTGTTGCGGCCGACTTCGGTCGCCGGACTCCCCATCGTAAACGTCCCCGGCTTGATCCAGATCAGCTCCAGTTTCAGGTCGGCGATTGCCCGGTTTGCCTGCCCCGGCGTCGCGTCCGCCCGGGGCACGGCACCTGGTTCGGTTGCGGTCGCAACGCTCGCACCGCAGCTTGCCAGGAGCACCATCGCCGCCACGCGCCGCAGCGCACGGCCGGCACGGGCGACCCCATTTTTTCTGACTGAGGGGGAAAATAAAAAGCTCATGGGGAAACGGCAGCGTGACGGAGCAACTACACGTGACGAAGGCCACGAACGCAGGTTACCCAAGCCAGCGATCCGGCACACTCCGCCGGCCCGCGCTCAAGAAAGAAACCATCGGCCATCCGGCCGTGGTTTCGTCGGCTCGTCATCGCGAGCTGCGCTGGCCGGAGCAGGGATGCCACAATTCAAAACGTCCCCTTCAGCCCGAACTGCACCTGCGCGCCGTCGCGGCGGTCGGAGCTGACGCGGGCGTAGGCAGGGGTGTCGGTGCCGTAGATTTCATTCACGAGCGGGGTGCGGAGCAGATTATTGATCGTGAAAAAGACGGTGGTGTCGCGGCGGACGACGTAGTCGGCGCTCAGGTTGACGAGGCCGCGGGGGCGCACGAAGACGAAGGCGTTGGGCGCGAGGCCGGAGGTCGCGCCGCGGCGCAGGCCGGTCCACGTATAGTTCGTGGCCAGCGAGAGCGCGCGGTAGGCGAACTGCACGCCGCCGTTCCAGCGGCGCGTCTGCGCGTTGGCGAAATCGCCGGCGCGCACACCGGTCGTGCGGTTGCGCGAGTAGTTCGCGAAGACCGAGAGCCAGGGCCGCAGTCGTTGGCGGCCCGAGAGCTCGACGCCCGTTTGGCGCACTTGGCCCGTCGTGTTTTCCGGATGCGAGAGCAAATAGCCGGCGTATTCGTCGGGCAGCCCGAGGTCGTCGAGCAGCGCGGCGGTGGCGATCGTGTTGACGGAGGAGATGAAGTTTTTCACGTCGCGCCGGTAAACGCTGACGGAAAACAAACCGCCGGCGCGCGTGTAGTATTCGAGCGCGATGTCGTGGTTCCGGCCAGTCCAGGGCTTGAGCGTCGGGTTGCTGGTGCTGATGGTGCCGAGGCCGGAGCCGGTGGCGTTTTCGGCGGGCGAGGTGACCTCGGTCACGCTGGTCGTCGGGATGAGCTGCGCGAGCGTCGGGCGGCCGATGGTGTGCGCGTAGCCGAGGCGCAGGAGGAGATTTTCACGGAGCGTGAGCGTAGCGTTTACGCTCGGGTAAACGTCGCCATAGGTGGTGTCGACGAGGTTGGCGAGCGGGAGACGCGTGAGCTTGGCGACCTCGAGCGGGTCGGTGCTAATCGCGACGGTCTGCACCCCGGCGAGCGCCGGGTTGCCGTCGATGAGTTTGCCGTTGGCGTCGTGGCGGAACTGGAGCTGGAGATTCGTCAGCGTGCCGCGGGCGATCACCTGCGTCTGCTCGTAGCGCAGGCCGCCGCTGAGACGCAGGCGGTTTTGCCAAAACGATCCGTCGGCCATCAGATAGCCGGCGTAGATCGACTCGGCGGATTCCTCGAGGCTCGTGACCCAACCGATGTAGTCGGCGGCGGCCGAGGGCGTGTCATAGCCCGGGTTGGCCTGATAGAGATCGTAGCCGCGTTTGGGGCTCAGCCATTGCTGCGTCTTGAACATCCCCTGCGGACCCTCGAGGTTGAAATCAGGATCCGTGAGCGTGCCCGCCGGTAACGCGGTGAAGGCGGGGCCGGCGTAGGCGCGCGTGTTCTGCGGCTGCGCGCGGTCCTTGGCCGCCTGCTTGAAGAGGCCGCCGGACTTGACCGACCAGGAGAAGTCGGCGGGCTGGAATTTCCGCGTCACATCGAACTTCGCGTTGCTGAAATTATTTTTGATGTCGCGCATCGCGACGACCGGCGTCGTGAGCGCGCCGAGGTTGGCGAGCTGGTTCGTGTCCACGACGGCGCCGGCGGGATTGGTGACCGTGATCCGGCCTGGGCCTTCGTCGGCGGCGATGTCGTCGAAGCGCACGGTCACGTTGGTGAGGCCGAGCCGGAGCTGGCCAAGCTGCCCGTAGGAATCGAGCCGGTAGGTGAGTTTCGTTTTGCTCTTGGCGACGGTGGACTCGAGGTCCCACTGCGGGCCGCGGTGGCGATAAGTGACCTGGCCCTGGTGCGTCTGCGTGGTTTGATAGGCGTTCTGCGTGACGAGTTGCGTGACCGTGCCCTGGCCAGCGCGACCCTGCGTAAACGCGGGGCCGAAGTCGCCGGTGGTGGCGCTGCGCACGCCGCCGACGGGCGCGAGCATCGTGCCCGTGGCGTAGGTCATCTGCCGGTTGCCGAAGTCGACCCAGTAGCGGTTGAAATTGTAGGCGACCGAGAGCGTGTCGCGCGCGCCGACGCGGAAATCGAATTTCGCGCCGAGCGCACTCCGCCGCGAATTGGAGTGACCCACCTGCGCGTTGAGGGAGTTGAGATACGGCTCGGTCGCGGAGCTGTTAGTCGTGCTAAACGTTTTCTGCAGGAGACGGGCCGTGTAGAAGTAGTCGTTGCGCGAAGCGTTCAGCGAGTAGCCGAAGGTCTTGCTCACGGGATTCACATAGGTGACCTCGAAATCCGGAAACCATTTGTAGGACTTGCCGTCGCCGCCCTCCTTGCCGCCGGGTGTCTTGCGCAGGTTGAGAAACTCCGAGTTCATCAGCAGAAACGTGCGGTAGCGCAGCTCCGGCCGGCTGCGCTCGAAGGCCGAGCGTGGAATCATGTTGATGCGGCCGCCGATGCTGTCGGCCCCGGTGTCGGGCGTCGGGCCCTTCGTGATTTCGATGCGGTCGACGTTGCTCATCGTCACGCCGCGCAGCGCGGTCACGCGCGTGGAGCCACCGGTCTGCGGGATGCTGATGCCCGCGCCGTCCATCTCGATGTTGGTGTATTCCGGCGGCATCCCGCGCAGGCCGACCGTAAGCGGCGCGGTGCCATCGCCCTCCACCTCGACGCCGGGGAGGTATTGCAGGAAGTCGCCGAGGTTGTCGCGCGCGAGCGTGCCGAACGCATCCGTCGCCACGACGTCTTTGATGTTTCGCGCGATCCGCTTTTCGTTAATCGCCATCTCGGCCGCGCTCATCTCGCGCGCTGTGCTGACCCGAAACGCATCCAGCTTGATCGCATCACCAGCGGCGGGGGATTTTTGCGCAAAGGACTGCAAAACGATTTCCAGTGGGCCGGCCGCGCCGGTGCCTTCACCCGCAATGGCGACCGTCTCGGGTGTCATGCCCGTGTAGCTCACGCGTAGCCGTTGGCTGCCGCTGGGCAGGCCGGTGAGGACAAACTCACCCGACTCGTTGGTCAGCGTCTCGATCGTCGTTCCCTCGACCGCGATCCGGGCGTTCCGCAAATAGGTGCCGCTCTGCGCGCTTTTTACCCGGCCGGTTACGACCACCTCGGCCGCGACCAGGGCGGAGCTCAACCAGAGCGACGCCGCCAGGATCAACCATCGTGCCACCCGGGTCGGCCATTGAGAAGGTCTCATCGCCCAAGCTTCCGGTGGCACAACCGCCATGCGAACAAAATCTCGCCGCCGTCGTGTCGTCACGAAGTCCGGTCCCGCACGTCTCGCGAGTGCATGCACGCTCTCCGCTCTCTCGCCTTCGCCGCGCTCGCCCTTTCGTTGCCAACGGCCCGCGCCGCCGAGTTGCCGTCGTTTCCCGGCGCCGAGGGCTTCGGCGCCACCACGCCCGGTGGTCGCGGCGGGAAAATCCTTTTCGTCACCAACCTCGACGACTCCGGTCCGGGCAGCCTGCGCGAAGCGTGCGAAGTCGCCTCCGGTCCGCGCATCGTGCTTTTCCGCGTCGCCGGCACCATCGCGCTCAAGAAGCCCATTACGGTGCGGAATCCGTTTCTCACCGTCGCGGGCCAAAGCGCGCCGGGCGACGGCGTGTGCCTGCGCGACGCGACGTTCGGCATCGCCACGCATGATGTCGTCGTGCGCTACCTGCGCAGCCGTCTCGGCGACGCGTCGCCGCAGGAGGCCGACTGCATCGATCTCCTCAACGGCGCGCACCACTGCATCCTCGATCACTGCTCCGCCACGTGGTCGATCGACGAGTGCCTCTCCACCTCGGGCGACAACGAGTATTGCACGATCCAATGGTGCCTCATCGGCGAGTCGCTGAATCAGAGCAAGCATGCCAAGGGCAAGCACGGCTACGGTTCGCTCGCTCGCGCCAACGGTCCGATGTCGTGGCACCATAATCTTTGGATTCACAACGACGCCCGCAACCCGCGCCTCGGCGACAACTACGGCCGTGGCGAAAAATATCCGACCTTCGACGTGCGCAACAACGTCATGTATGACTTCGGCGGCACCGCCTCCGGCCTCACGCAGGGGAAATTCACCGTCAACTACGTCGGCAACTACCTCCGCCCCGGCCCGAGCAGCAAGGCGAAGACCCCCATCCACATCGGCAACAAGCCGGTCGATTCCGACATCGTATTTTTCCTCCGCGACAATGTTTTCGAAGGCGACACCGCGCAGACCGCCGACAACGCGAAGATGATCGATGCCTACGAACTCGACGGCAAACCGCAGGCCCGCACCGTCGCCACGACTTTTCCCGCCGCGCCGGTGCAGACCGTCTCCGCCACTGCCGCGCTCGATCTCGTCCTCGCCACGGTCGGCGCCTCCCTCCCGGTGCGCGACGCCGTCGACACCCGTCTCGTCGGCCATGTGCGCAAGCGCACGGGCAAACTCATCGATTCCCAGGACGAAGTCGGCGGCTGGCCTGTCCTCAAGTCCGCTCCGCTCCCCGCCGACTCCGACCACGACGGCCTCCCCGATGCATGGGAAACGGCCCACGGCCTCAACCCTCGCGACGCCAAGGACGCCAGCGCGATTGCGAAGAGCGGTTACTCGAACATCGAGGAGTATCTCAACGAGCTCGCGGCGCGGCGCTGAGCACCGGCGGTGTGCCGCGCCGAGGTAACGGCGGGAAATGGCGAGTTTTCAGGGGCGAATGGAGCGGCCAATGCACCGGGCTACTTCGGATCGTTTGCCGGATCGCGGGGCCGGTTCCTCCGATCTCTTTGCGACCACACCGCATAGTTTTTTTCGGTGATCTTCTCCCAGCCGGGAAACCAGTCGTTGAAGAGTTCACTGAGTGCCCTGAACCCTGGCTCCAGCATAGTCGGCAGTCTCACCGGCTCTCCATCCACTGACGCAGCCGCTACGCGGCAGTGGGTGCAAAACCGCATCGCGACGACACCAACGTCTTTTCGCCCCATGACGATTTTGAAATCATAGTGGGGAATGCACATCGTGATCATCCCCTTTCCAGACTTGTCCCGCCAGCTATCATCGCTGACGAAGACCGCCGCCAGTTTCTTGGTCTCCGCTTCGATGAGCCAGCGCGGTTCCCCGATGATTTGCAGTTCGTCGAGTTCCGCGTTGGGCCGACAGAATGCGACGTGGCCGATGTTCGCTTGAGATAGGACGGCAGTAAACTTAGCGGGAATTCGAGGGTTTGGCTCTGCCGCGAACGAGCACAAGGTGACGCCAAGAAAGAGGAGATGGGTTTCTTCATGGAAGATCCTTAAATTGGGAGACTCGGAACTTATTTCACCACTTCACCCGCCTTCAGTTCGCGGATGCGGACATTCTTCCAGCGCACCTCGTAGGGCCCGGCGCCCTTCGCGATGCTGTGGACTTGCAGGCCGATGAAGCCGGTAGCGTCGAGCGCGTCGCGAAAATCCGCGCAGGGCACGCCGTTGACCCACGAGCGGACGCGGTCGCCCTGCGCGACGATGCGGTAGTGGTTCCACTCGCCGTCTTTGAACGCGGCGGCGGCGCCGGGCCGCTTCGCCAGATCGTCGTGCCACTTGGTCCAGCGGCCCTCGTCCCAGAAATTTCCGGACACGCCCTTGTCGGCCGGGGCGATCTCGCACTGGTAGCCATAGACCTCGCCGCTCTCGCGCTGCTTCTTCGGCTGGGAAGGCTGCGGCGTGGCCTGCGCATAGGTGTGGCTGCGGATCTGGATGCCGGAGTTGAGCGCGGGGTCGCACTTCACCTCGCACTCGAACTCGAAGTCGGCGTAGTCGCGCGTCGTGCAGAGGAAGGTGTTCTTCGAGCCCTCGACGGTGCGCCCGACGATCGCGCCATCCTCGACGCGATAGGTGGCGGTGCCGCCCTACACGGCCCAGCCGGCGAGCGTCTTGCCATCGAAGAGGGGTTTGAGCGCGGCGGGTTTTTCCGCGGCGGCGAGAGGGGCGACGAGGGCGAGCGAGAGGAGGAACGAGCGGATCATCGGGGCGGGGATTGAGGGTTTGGGAAGCGCGTGCCTCAACGATTCCGAATGCGCGCCGCAGGTAAAGCGCAGGCTTTGGCGCCGGCTGGGCTCGGGCGCATCGCAGTTTCTTGTCGGGTGTAGGGGCGCGCCTCGTGCGCGCCTTTCCCCAGAGGGCGTGGACGAGCCACGCCCCTACGAGAAGCGGCCGTGGCGGCGAGGCGTGCGCTCCACCCGCGTCGGAGCGCGCGTCAGGCGTCGGCTACTTGATCGTGAAGACAACCCCGGGGGCCTTGCCCCAATCTCCGTGTCCGCCGGCAAATTCAACATACCGAACTCACGGGATCGATGCCGCGAGATTTTTGGCATGTTTGTTCGGTATTGTCCGGTCGTCGGAGCCCGCAAAAATGTCTACCTTGCCGGGATAATTCCGCAGTGCTGCTATGTTGTCCCAATTTTCGGTGAGCAAAAGCCGAACCGGCAAGATCGGGGTGAGAATCGGATAGCTGCTCTGACTTTGACTGGCGATGGAGTCGTAGGGGGTTATCAGCACAATCTTGTCAGGAGGTCGCTGGGTAGTCGCGAGCATGGAGGCTGGTCCGCTGCCCAGCGAAACTCCGATGACGCCAATCTGCTTAAACCCCTTGGCCACGACTGCGGCGTAGGCCTTCAGCACCGCGTCGTTGATCGCGTCGCGGCTTGGGGTGCCCTCACGACGGCCGTAGCCCGGATACTCGACCACATAAATCGAGGCGGAAGCCTCTGCCACGATCTTGTCAAAGGTTGGCTTTCGGAAAACCTCAACTTGCCCGCCCCTTCCATGCAGTAAAACCCACGCGAGTGTGGCGGAGCTGGATTCCTGCTTTATCCCAAAATACTCGCCCGCCTCGGTCCATGTCTCGAGCGTGGTAGTGAGCTGTTTTTTCCCGGGGTGGAAAATCAGGCTCCGTTGATTGAAGTAGAAGTAACCGCAAACGCCCACGTAGGCCAGACACGCAACAACGAGGACGACGATGGCGGAAATCTTGAGTCGTTTCATGGGGTAAGTCCGAAGGGCACCAGCGCCAAAATGGATACGCAAGACCGCGCTGCCGCGCGCGCCGGCCGGCGGGTTTGATTAATTCTGTGCAGGCCTTCGCGCCTATCCGGGTTCGCCGTTCCGCCTTTAGGCGGTCCGAGGAAGTCTACGAAGTGCGACTCCCGATGGTCCGAGCGCGATCGTTCGTAGTCCCGGCTTGAGCCGGTGCGGAAAAATAGCGGACCCGGGGAATGCGGGACGACGAGCGCAAACCAACGCGATCGCCCGTGCCAAAATCGTCCCGCCCCACCGACGAATCATCCATTCCCGCCTCCGCCCGGTTTGCTCCTTGCCCGTCCGTGTGACTCACGCTTGAGTCACACGCCATGAGCACCGCCACCATCCGCGAATTGCGCACGTCGTTCCCGAAAATCCGCGCCCGCATCGAGCGCGAGGGCGAGGTCATCATCACCGACCGCGGCAAGGCGGCGTTCGTCCTGCGCGCCTACCGCGAGCGGCCGAAGAAGCCGAAGCCGCCGATCGACTACTACGCGCGGCTGTTGGGCTACATGCCGAAGCCGATTTCTGCCGAGGCAGAACGCCGACTCGAGGTGGACCGCGATGACCGCTGAAAACGTCTACCTCGACTCAAGCGCCCTCCGTCACCTCTACGTGCACGGCAGCCGTTCGGCGGCCATGAGTGCGTGGCGGTTTCGTCAGGCGGACGCCTTGCCGCTCACGCGTTTCGGCAGGGCGGAGATTTTCAACTCGATTCTGGGTGCGGCGTTTCGCGGGGACCTCTCGGATGAACTCGCGCAGCGTTCGCTCGCGGCCTTCGAGGCCGATTTCATCTCCGGCGGCCTTCGGCTGGTCGATCTTCCGTGGCGCACCGCGCTGGACCGGACGACCGACGTGAGCCGCAGTCACACCGCCAAACTCGGCACGCGCACGCTCGATGTCCTGCACGTGGCCTCCGCGCTGGAACTCGGCGCCCGGGTTTTCGTGACCTATGACGCGCGTCAGGCGGCCCTCGCGAAAGCCGTTGGGTTGAAAGCGCTCGCGCCCTGACGGTCGGTGGGAATTTGCCAGAGTCGGACGGTGGTTCGGGGGATTGACACGGTGGCGGGCCGGAAGAGCGTGAATCTCAACCCCGCCGCAAGCCCCTCGCGGCGCAGCCCCCCGATCGCCCAGAATCATGCACCCTAAAATTCGCGCTGCGTTCCTGCTCACCTCCTTACTGCTGCCCGCCTCGCTCGTCGCCCAGGCCGTCGCAGCCGTTTCGCCGCCGAAGCCCGATCCGAAAACCGAGGTCGTCGAGCTGAGTCCGTTCGTCGTCAACACCAACAACGACCTCGGCTACGCCGCCGAGAACACCCTCGCCGGCAGCCGCCTCAACACGAAGCTCCGCGACACCGCCAGCTCGGTCTCGGTTTTCACGAAAGAGTTTCTCGACGATCTCGCGATCACGGACATCGCGCACCTGCTCGAATACTCGGTGAACTCCGAGATGGACACCAACTCGCAGGGCGCGTCCTCCGAGCAGAACCGCATCATCGGCGGCCACGCGCTTTTCGCCGGCATCCAGATTCGCGGGCTGCTCGCGAGCATTGGCATGGACTATTTCACGAGCATCACGCCCGCCGATCCGTATCGCGTCGGTCGCTTCGAGGATGCGCGCGGACCTAACAGCATCCTCTTCGGCATCGGCGCGCCCGGCGGCCTGCTCAACCAGTCCTCGAAAATCGCGGAGACGCACCGCGACACCGGCGCGATTCGCCACAGCTTCGGCTCGTGGTCGCGCAATCGCACCGAGGTCGATGCGAACCGCGTCGTGCTCAAAGACAAACTCGCCGTCTCCGTCGCCGCACTGCACCAGGAAAACGGCGGCTGGCGCGCCTTCGATTTTCAGGACAAGGACCGCGTCTTCGGCTCGGTCACGTGGCGTCCGCTGCGCACCGTCACGTTCACCGCGATGGGCGAGGTCGGCCGCGACATCAACGCCGTCGTCCGCAACTTCAGCGACGCCGAGCAGGTGCTGGCGTGGTATGACAACCGCGAGGCGCTCGGCGTTGGCGCGGTCACCTTCACGCCCAACAACACCGTGCCCACTGCCGCGCAGCAGCTCGTCGGCGTGGTTGGCCGCGACGGCGCGGTCGGCGGCACCGCGCATCGCTACACGTTCATCGAAAACGACAACACGATCTTCGACGCCATCGGCACGTTTTTCACCGGCAGCTACAACAACGCCGCCGTCCGCGCCCCCGACGGCACCCGGGGCATCACCGCGCCGACGCTCCGCATCCACGACCCGAAATTCTATCCGCTGAACGGCAACGCCGTCGGCCCGGGGATGTTTCGCGACCAGACGCTGCACAACTACACGGTCACCGCCGACTGGCAGCCGACGCGCAACTTGATCTTCAACGTCGCGCACAACTACCAGGAGACCCGCGCCGTCGTGAACGTGATGAACGGCACCGCGCCCATGCTGCGCGGCGAGGCCAACCGCACCCTCGGCGTCGGCGGTCCCGCCAATCCCTACGCGGGCCGGCTCTACTTCGACGGCACGTGGACGCGCGACATCCACTACGGCGACAGCCGCGAGTCGCGCCTTTCCGCGTCCTACAACCTCGAGCCGAAATGGAAATGGCTCGGCCACCACCGCCTCGCCGCGTCCGTCTCGCGCACGGATATCAACGACCGCCGCGCCAACTCCTGGCTCGTGCTCGCCGGCCGCCCTTTCAGCACCGATCCGTCGAACGCCAACAACCGCATCAATGTCAGAAATTATCTCACCGAGGGAAGCCACGGCACCTATCGCGCGGGCGACTGGCGCTCATTGCCGCCGACGCTGAACATCGGCGGGCGCAGCTTCACGACCGCCTACGCCAACGTCGCCGCCGGCGGCGCTGACAACGGCGGCATGGTGCAGAAGATGGATTCCAAGATGATCGCGTCGCAGAGTTTCTTTTTCGGCGGCAAACTCGTCACGACCTTCGGCTACCGCGACGACCGCGTGAAGAATACCCAGCTCGGCTACCTCAACGATCCCATCATGGGCGACGTCGTGAACCTGGATGAGTCGAAGGGCATCGTGAACCGCATGGTCGGCCAGACGCGCACCGCCGGTGTCGTCTATCATCCCTTCGAGTGGCTCTCCGTGATCGGCAACAAGTCCTCCAACGTCGGCATCCCGCCGCTCGCGCGCACGGTGTTTCCCGACGGCAATCTCGCGCCGCTCTCGAAAGGCCGCGGCCAGGATTTCGGCCTCGGCTTCGACTTGCTCCAGGGCCGGCTCAACGCGCGCGTCGTCTATTTCACCGGCAGCGAAATCGGCCGCGTCACCGCGCCCTTCACCGGCACGCTCACGGGCGCGAACACACGCGTGATGGACGCGTTCGGCTCCGTGCTCGTCGGCGCGGGCCGCCCGTTCAGCGCGACCGAGTGGGATCCGATTCGGAGGAAATACACGCCGCCGGCCTCGTCAGTCGCGTCGGACTTCGAGTCCAAGGGCTACGAGACGCGCCTCACCGCCAACCTCACGCGCCAGTGGCGCCTCGTCGCCAACTACTCTTACACCGACTCTGGTCGCACCGAGATGGCGCCGGAGGCGGTGGCGTTCTACGGCTTCAAGCGCGCCGACCCCGTGCTGCTCACGCAAGGCGTCACGCAGAACGCCGCCGGGCAATTCGTGATCGACACCAACGCGTTCGAGGCGGGCGGCGCGATTGCGAAATGGATCGAGCTCGGCCGCGCGACGGCGGCGGCGAATCCCTCGGTGCTCACGACGTCAAACGGCTCCACTGTCGCGCAGGAAGTTTTCAACGTGATCGCGGCCTTTAACGACGAGCGCGAGTCGCAGCAGAAACGCTGGGGCGTGCGCCCGCACAAGATCAGCCTCTTCACCGCCTACGATGTGCGCAGCGGCCGCCTCGAGGGCTTCACCATCGGCGGCGGCTGGCGTTGGCGCAGCGCCAACATCATCGGCGCGAATTCCAAGGATGAGGAGATCCGGGGCCGCGCGATCACCGCCGCCGATCTGATGATGGCCTACTCCCGGAAATTCCGCGGCCTGCCCGGCCGCGTGCGTTTCCAGCTCAACGTGAACAACGTCCTCGATCAGTCGGACATCATTCCGTCGCGCCTCGCGTTCGCCGCGACGGCGCCCGACGGCTTCAACCTCCCCGGCGGCCGCGGCCCCGCCTACACGCGCTACGACCTGGTGCAGCCGCGGGAGATCCGTTTCACGACGACGTATTCGTTTTGAGCGAGCCACACTGCGCCGGCTCGACGTTCACGAACGATC
>JANNEY010000348.1:0-14014 GCA_031379235.1 Opitutaceae bacterium
GTGTAGACCGGAATGCCGCGCGCTTTGGCGAGTTCGGCGGCCTGCTCGGGCTTGAGCGCGCCACGGTTGTTTGCGCCGTCGGTCAGTAGCACGACGAAGGCCCCCATGCGTTTGCCGCCGCTGTCGCGCTTGGCTTGTTCAAGCCGCGTGAGCGCAATGCCGAGACCATCGCCGATCGCGGTGCCATCCTCGATCATGCCGATGCGCACGCGCCCGAGCTGACGCGAGAGCCAGTTGTGATCGAAGGTAAGGGGCGCCATCGTGTAGGCGCGGCCGGAAAAGAGCACGATGCCGATGCGGTCGGCCGGCCGGCGCTCGATGAAGGCCTGAATCACGGGCTTGATCGCCTGGAGGCGGTTGATGGGCTCGCCGTCCTTTTCAAAATCCTCCGCTCGCATCGAGGTCGAGAGATCGATGGCGAGCATGATGTCGTAGCCTTCGGAACGGACCTCGCGTTTGTCCTCCACGCGTTGCGGCCGCGCGAGCGCACCGATGAGGAGGGTGAGACCGACGCACGCGAGCGCGACCGGCCAGCGCGACGGTGCCGCGAGCGACGGTCGGTGCCACGCAGCGGCGAAGGGCACCAGCAGCACGGGCAGGCGGCGCCGGCTGCGCAACCAGAGCAGCAGCGGCAACGCGAGCAGCGCGAGAAGCCAGAGCGGATCGTGAAGGGCGAGGCGGGGCATCAGGACGGAGGCGCTGAGAGCTGAGAGCTGAGAGCTGAGCGCAAGAGACGGCGCCGTGAAATGGCGGAACGGTATGAACTCGGAATTCGGAACTCCGCACTCTCAGCTCTCAGCTCAAAACTCTCCGCTATTTCTGCGTTCATCGGCGGGCTCCGGTTTTCATTCGTGCGTGGAAGAACCGCACGAGCGCATCAAGGCGGTTTTGGTCGGTGCCGACGACGAGGCGGCTGAGCGCATCGGGAAAGAGCGCCTGCCACGCGGCGTCGCGTTCGTGCCGCCATGTGGCGTGCGCGGCGCGCTCGGCGGCGCTGCCCTCGATCGTCACAAGGCGGCCGGCCACGGGATCGTAGGCAGCGAAACTTTCGCCGGCCGGGAGCGCGCGCTCCCACGGATCGTCGACGCGGAAGCCCATCGTTTGGTAGCGGCGTTGTAGCACCGGCCAGCCCTCGGGCACGCCCCGCGGGGGAAAATCTCCGAGCCAGATCAGCACGCTGTGCTTCGGCGCGGCCCGGGCGAGGAAGCGCCACGGCATCTCCGGTGCGGCATCGGTCGGGGCTGGCGCCGGACGCGCGAGCAGCGTGGCGGCGGAGTGGAGAATCTGACCGCGCCCGCGGACGGGCTCGCGAAAAAGATTTCCACGCGGCGAGCAGTGGGCGAAGCCCACGCGATCGCGATTCACCGCGCCGAGCAGCATCACGAGGCCGGCGATTTCGAGCAGCGCCTCGCGTTTGGATTGCGCGCCGGAGCCAAAGTGCAGCGACGGCGAATCCTCAAACACGAGAAGCAGCGTGACCTCGCGCTCCTCGACGAATTTTTTCCGGTAGGGCTCACCGAGGCGCGCGGTGACGTTCCAGTCGATGTCGCGCACATCGTCGCCGAACTCATATTTCACGACTTGGTCAAACTCCATGCCGCGACCGCGGAACGCCGAACGATATTCGCCGCTGAGCACGTTTTCCACCGCGTGCCGCACCCGCCACTCGAGCTGACGAAGCAAGGCCAGCGGCGACGAGTCGTCACGGCGTTCGATCGTGGGCGGCTGGACGTTGGAGGCCAAGGCGGGATCCGGGTAAGCGTCGATCAGGTGGCGGCCGGCACGGGTGTGCGCGCGATGACATCCGCGATAATCTTGTCGGGGGAGATCTCCTCGGCCTCAGCTTCGTAGGTGAGGCCGATGCGGTGGCGGAGGACGTCCGGCGCGAGCTCTTGAATGAGGGCGGGCGAAAGATAATCCTGTCCGCGCAACCAAGCGAGCGCCCGGCCGGCCTGGTAGAGCGCCAGCGAGGCGCGCGGCGAGGCGCCGAAATTCAGGTAACGTTTCGCCGACCCGCCTTTTTCGGCGAGGGCGCGGGTGCCGCGCACCAGCGAGAGGATGTAGCCCTGCACGGGTGGCGAAAGGTGGATGGCGTCGACCGCGGCCCGGAGCGCGAGTAGTTCTTCGCCGCTCGTCACCGCGGTGAGCGCCGGCTGTTTCGTGATCTGGCCCCAGCGCTGCATCATCGACGATTCTTCGTCGGCGGTCGGGTAGTCGACGATCAACTTGAACAAAAACCGATCGGTCTGGGCCTCAGGGAGCGGGTAGGTGCCCTCCTGCTCGACGGGATTTTGCGTGGCCATCACGAAAAACGGCTTGGGCAACGGGTGCGTGTGTCCGCCGATCGTAACCTGACGTTCCTGCATGGCCTCAAGCAGGGCGCTTTGCACCTTGGCCGGTGCACGGTTGATTTCGTCGGCGAGCACAAGGTTCGCGAAAATCGGGCCATGATGGGGCGTGAACTCGCCGTTCTTCGGCTGAAAGATCATGGTGCCGGTGACGTCACTGGGCAGGAGGTCGGGGGTGAACTGGATGCGTTCGAACTGCACGCCGAGGGCGGTGCCGAGGGAGCGGATGAGCAGCGTCTTCGCGAGGCCGGGCATGCCCTCAAGGAGCACGTGGCCATTGGCGAGCAGGGCGACCATCAGGCGTTCGACGACGGCGTCTTGGCCGACCACGGCTTTGCCGATTTCGTCGCGGAGTTTATGGGACCAGGCGGGACCGTTGAGCATGGGGCGGAAGGTGGGAGGCTGAAGGAGGAAGGTGGGAGCGCGTTTGACTCGGAGCGCGAAGAATAGTTTCCCTGAGAGGAAAAGAGGCGGCCATGGCTTTACCAACCCAAATCGACGAACGGCTCGCGGCGCTCGGCATCCGTCTGGCCGACGTGGAGGAAAAATTCGTGCGCGGCGCCGGCCCGGGTGGGCAGAAGATCAATAAAACCAGCTCGACAGTGTGGCTGCGGCACGCCCCGACCGGCATGGAAGTGCGCTGCCAACGGGAGCGTTCGCAGGCCGCGAACCGTGAACTGGCGTGGGTGGAACTGTGCGAGAAGCTCGAAGCGCGCGTGAGAGCGGCGAGAGCGGCCGTGGTCGATGCCCGGGAGGTGGAGCGCCGGCGCTCGCGGCAGAAATCCCACGGCCAAAAAGTCCGGATGATTCAGGCAAAGAAACACCGCGCGAAGCACAAGGCCAAGCGCGGTCGCGTGGGCGGCGACGGTTGGTAGACGAGCGAGGTGGATTGCGATGCGAGATAGCGCCGACCGCCACGGAATTTGTCTGTTGTAGGGCGGGGTCGCCGAACCTCGCCGGAGGTTCTCACCCGCGAGCAGGCGTCTCCTGCCACACCTCGATCCGTTCAACGATCAAGCCCGGCGGGGTTCGGCGACCCCGCCCTACAACAATCTGCGATTGAACTCAGAGCAGTTCCACGGCGTCACCCACGCGCACGGTGCCGGCCTTCGTTTCGTGAATGAGATTTTGCCCGAAATTCACGTCGGTCGGATCGGTGGCGTCGCGGCGATAGGTCGCGAGCGTGCGGAGTGGTTCCTTGCCGCGTTCGGCCGTCCGCTGATCGGTGGTGGTCATGATGCAGCGTGCGCAAGGGCCGCCCGCGCGGAAGTCGACAGCTCCGATCCGCAGTCGCGTCCACGTGTCTTCGGCGAACGCGGCGCAACCACTCACGACGAGGTTGGGTCGGAACCGATCCATCGGCAGGGCTGCCTCGTCGCGCGCGACCAGGCGGTCGTTGAGATCAGCGAGCGAGGCCTCACTAATTACGAGCAGCGGATAGGCGTCGGCAAACGAAACGGTGTCCCCGGGACGCGCGACGGGCTTGAGAATGGGGCGGGAGAATTTTCCGCCGAGGCGGACGAGCCGGCAGCGCGTCGCGAGAAAATCGGAAAGAAACGCCGCCACTGCATCGCCGCAATCCTCCGCGAGCAGGCCCTCGCTTTTCCACACGCTTACCGTGCGCAGCGGGGCCGCCGGATCGGAGGCGCGTGCGACGCGGACGGTGTGACCCTCCGACAGGGAGAGCGTGAGGTGAGTGGCGTCGAGCGCCGTCGTCACGAGCGCCATCCTTGGCAGAGTGCGTTGCGTAATAAATTTCCCGGTCTCATCGATCACGAGAAAACGCCGGTCACCGACGAGCCCGAGGGCGTCGACGTCCGCCGTGGCCATCGCAAAGCCGCGGAGGGATTTAACGGGATAGAGGAAGAGGCCGGTGAGGTGCATCGTGGCGTGGCGGATAACGGTGGGCTGGATCTGACGCTTCTGAGATGAACAGCCGAGCGCTTCGCGTCGAGTCGTTGCGAACAAACGAAGACGCCGTGCCCGCCCCGATGAACCGGCACTCTCTGTCACGCAACTCACCAACTAACCGGAGCGGGACGCCGCTCGTGGTCAGGCTGCGGCGTTCTTTTTTCCGCCGGTGACGACCGTTTCGGCACGCAGGAGCTTGGGGCTGTTTCTCCGGCGGCGGGCGACGCAGTGATCGAGAAGTAAATCGAAACCCACTGCGGTCAGACCCTTCGCCGTGGCCCGCACGTGACCCAGGCGGAGGGCCGAGGCCATGAGTTCGCTACGGCTCCGGGCGTCGAGCTTCCAATGGAGATTTTTGCGCGTGGCATGCACGGTGGAGTCGGACAACCCAAGGCGCTCCGCGGCCGTCTGATCATCACTGCCGTCGCCGATGGCCGCGAGCATCAGCTCTTCCGCGGGCGAAAGTAGTCGTAGCACATCCAGCCCGGAGGCCTTGGGATCGCGGAGCAGGCGGGTGAAGCTAGCGCTGAAATAGCGCTTGCCGGTTTCGACGACGCGCAACGCGGCGGGGAAATTTACGAGAGGCTCCTCGGACGAATCGAATGCGCCTTGAATCGGCAGTTCTGCCAGCCACGCCAAAGTCCGGGGATTTCGGCGGTTGGTATAGACAAATATCACGGGCTTGGTTTTCCCAAGCCATCCGGCATTCCGAATTAACCCGTAGGAATCTTCTTCCGGGAGATCCAATCCGGTGATCAGCCAATCGATGCCGTGCAGACTGAGTTGGAGCCGTGCGCCACTTACACTGCGTTCGATCATTATGATAGCGGCAGGCCACACCTCCCGGACGCCCCGACAAATCGAGTCGGCCACGCAGCGGTCGTCGTTGAGCACAAGGATGGTCGGGGAGGGCATGGTAGGTGGGGTCCAGCTGGGGTCGGCTGTGTTCGGGGTTGAGCGGGCGGCGAGACTGATGCCGTTCGCTTGCCCAAGACCGAGCCCGTTACCGTTATTTTCCCGTTACAAGAAAATCGATCACGCGTGCTTGACCTGCCCTCTGCCAGTGAGCCGTGACCGGTGATGTGACGGTGAACCGGCGCCCTCGCGGCATTTCGCGAACAGCGTGGCCTCAACGGCGGCGCGATGGGCTACGATGAGGAACGTTGCTCTTTCGATAGCGATAGCCGCTTTTCAAAATCACTTCGACCCAGTCGCGGAGACGGATGCCAACCGCTGCGGCTTTTCCGACGACGCGGGTGAGCAGGACGCGGATGTTTCCCGTGTCACCGTCGAACCGCCGCCCGAGGACCTCGTGGTAAAGAGTCTCGTAAGTCAGAATCGCGTCTTGGGATTCGATCAATAGCTCGACGAGCTGGATTTCGCGTGGTGTTAGGACGATGGATTTTCCGGCGTGCACCAGGCGGCGTTCATTCCAATCGATGGTGGCGCCGGCAAACTCGCTTGGTTCGCGTGCGAGGGCGCGCTGCGGGCGAACTTCAGGGTTCAGCGCCTGGCGCCGATACTTCGCCAGATATTCGACCAGGACGTCCACGCGCACCGGATCGCGATGGACGCTGTCGGCACCCAAAGTAACTTGGCGGGCTTCGTGCGTCGCACCGGTGCCGGCGGAGAGCAACACGACAACTTTGGTAGATGGCAGTAGCCCGGAAGAGGCCAGGGCGAAGAGCACGTCATCGGAGTAACCGTCGCCGAGTTTATGGCGGGTGACGACGACCGCTGGCCGGATCGTTTTCAGATTTTTGCGGAAAGTTCGCAGAGAGTCGCAGTCGATGCAGGGCCATGCCCGGCTCGCACACAAGTTGGCGAGCGCATGGCGTTCCTGCGGCGCGCTGGAGACAATCATGATCATCGGGCGCGAGTGGGAGCGAGGAGGGCCGGCACGGAGGCGAATTATACGGGCAGCCCGATCACGAAGCTGAATTTCTCCGCGTGGGGTGATAGCGAAACGCCGAGGAGGCCTTTGCCTTTTTGCAGGCCAGCGATGAGCCCGCGGGGAGTGGGTAGCGAGAGTAGGGTGGCTTCGCCGTTGAGCCAGGCCTCGGTCTGCGTTCGCGATAGCGGCGCGCCCGCGGCGGTCAGAAACACGGCCACGGCCGCGTGACTTCCGAGAGCGTTGCGGCGGTTGACCCAGAGGACGTCGCGGTGCCGCGGATCCTTGATCAAGGTGTCGAGACGAGGGAGAAGTTCGCCGCGGATTCCAACGGTCGTCTTTGCCCCGGAGGACTGGAGGGCCGCTCCGATGAGAGGAATCATCGTCAGTAGAAAATCGACACCGGACAATCCGCGAACGGGGAGGCGGACATCAAATGGAGAAAAATCGACGGTCTTGCCTGTGTCCTCGGCGTGGCACATCCGGCTGGCGATGCCGATCGCGTGCACGATGCCCGAATCGATGAGCGCGGGCGACAGGTCTCGGTTCCCGTATGCGGAATCGAAAAATCCCTCCGCCACAGCGGTCGCGGCCTCGGCGGTTTTCCGGCCGACCTCAAGATTCCGCAGCAGTGAAGCTAAACTGGCATCGGTCTTGGCTCGGGTGGCGAGGGCGGAACACGCGGTGACGAGATGGGCGTGGATGGTCGTCAGCAGATTGGCCGTTTGGAGCAAGGCGTCGCGTGCGGACTCGGTGGCAACGAACTCGGCCTCCCGCTCCAATTGGGCGACCTGCAAGTCGTGGCTGATGCCGCCGGCTTGTTGCGCGAGGGTCTCATCGCGGCGGCGTTGGCGTGTGCGCATGATCCACTCCGGAATCCGAGCTTCGAAACCTTCGCGCCCGGGCAAAGGTTTGGCGATGAAGTCGTAGGCCTGAAGGGGAATCGTGCGGCGGAGATTCTCCTCGGTATCGAAGGCACTCAGCACCACGAAGCCCAGTGTGGGATCAATTTTGATGGCGGCCTCAATGAAGGCGAAACCATCCATGCCGGGCATGTGAATATCGACAAAGCATAGATCGAAGTTTCTGTCGCTCACGGCTGCGAGAGCCCGTGACGCTTCGTAGAACGACACGAGCTCGCACGTCTGGCCAAGCCGCAGCCGGATCGACGCGTGGACCTGATGTTCGTCGTCGATTATCGCGATGCGGGGCGGCAGCAGATCATTGGGATTGTGGGGCATGCAGTGAAATCTATGGAGCGTTCACGAAGTGCAGCGGCCGATTTGGCAAACGGTCGTAGGGATCTGCGTCGCGCGCCGACTGGGTGGCGGGTATCTCGACGGTCATAGTCGTGTGCAGGCCTGTTTCGCTATGCACGGAAATGGTGCCTTGGTGCAGGTGGACAATCTTCTCGGTGATCGCGAGCCCGAGGCCAAACCCGCGGACGTCGTTACCAAACTGCTTGGTGGTGAAATAAGCATCGAAAATTCGGGGGAGATCTTTTGGCCGGATCCCGCACCCGTCGTCGATGACTTGAATGCGAACGCTGCCGTGGTGCGGCTCGCTGCCGAGGAGCCTCACTTCACCGCCGGGCTCGCACGCCTCGATGGCATTGCGCACGAGATTACCGAGCATTCGCTGAAGCAGGACCCGGTCGGCCACGAGTGAAATAGCGGCTTGGGCTGGCAGACGCACGGTGACCTGGCGTTGAGCGGCAACCGATGCCGTTTGCTCCTGGACGTCGGTGAAAACTTTCTGGAGATCAACCTGCTCGAAATGAGGTTGGAGGCGTTCTGAGAAAAACAGCGCCTCGCGCACATAGTCGGTCATCAGGCGCACCGAGCGTTGGGCCGCGCGGTGGACATCGGCTTCGACGCTCGCGGAATCAAGGCGGCCCTCGGTGTGCACGAGAAAGGATGAGATGGGGGTAATGAGATTTTTTAGATCGTGGGCGAGACCACGCGACATCAAGGCGAGGTGCTCCATCTTCGCCTTCAGCGCGGCCTGCGTGGTGAGCCGGGCGTGGCTGATGATGTTGTCCATGAGTTCGGCGATGGTCTGTAGTCGTCGCACCTCGGGGTAGGTGAACGGCCAACGGGTTGTCTTCGCGCCAACGGCGAGCAGGAACGATGGGCTCGGAACACCGCGTGAAGAGGTCACGAGCACGCCGAGTGAGTGACGGCGAAAAAAAATGAGCAAATCGTCGAGACCGGGGCGTGGTCGCCGGCGCTGAATGTTTTCCGGGGTCGCCCAGCCGGTTTCGGCCAGCTCGGCGAGGCCGGGGCGATCGGCGGCGAACTCGATCTGGCCGGCGGCGTAGGTTTTGCCGCAGTTGAAAAGGATCGCGGCAGATGACGATTGGCAGAGTTGGCAAAGGAGCTGTTCGAACTTGGCGGCCAGTCGACCGGGATCGGGTTCAGTCCGCGCGGTGGCCAGAACCGCGGCACGCCACTCCCCGAGCAGTTCTTCGCCGTCGAGTCTGAGCCACTCGCGTGTCCGGCGATCAAGCCAGAATGCTGCGGAACAAGAAAGCGTAACGCTCACGACGAGATCCACGGGTGCCGGTAGGATTTTTCCGCCGAGTTGCCACAGCCCATAGACACAGGAACTAAGAACGGCGAACAACGTGACACGCTGAGCTAAGCTCCGAAAAACTTGCCGCGCATCGAAGATGCGATGGTGGGTGATGGCCCAAGCGAGAAAGCAGTATGCAGCAAAAATTACCGGTATGCTTGCTTGCCTGATTTCTCGAATTTGAAACCAGTTTCCGATCAGATTGAGTATCGCCAGCAAGAGCCCCAACGTGCCGAGTGTTCGAGTAAGTAGCTGAAGTTCGAGGCGTTGAATTCCTGCTTGAGCACGTATTTGCCTGCAGCTTTGAACAAATAATATCAGGAATGCAGCCGAAATTGAGACGTTGTATGCCACGTAAGCGACGCTCCGTCGGTAGTCGGTCGAGTTTTCAACTACAAATGACTTCGTATAGCACAACGGTATTAGTAAGCCTCCAAGTGCCAACCAAGGGAGGCTTCTGCGTATCGCGCGGTTTGTATTCGCGCTATCAAGCAGTGTCTCTTTGAGCATTGCTATTGCCGCGGGGATGAAGGCCGCGATTGCTGCGTTCGCGTGGATCCATGGGAGCGGGTTAGCGAGATTACCTGCCTGCATGCTCTCATGTGCCCGTATGGCCATAAAAACTGCAAACTGCCAACCCGCTGTAAGCAATGATGCTCCGAAAAACACTCGATTCGAAAGTCGGTGCGGGTTGGCCCAAAGCACGGTTGCGCCGATGATCAGGCAGAACACTGCGGTGAGAATTGTGACCGTGCTCATGCGGTTCGATTTTTCATTCGATACGTCGCGAGATAGTGGGTCGAGCCTACGGGGCTGGCGAAGGAGATGGGCGCGATGCCATCGAGTCCGTAGCAAACGCGCAGGCGATCGCCGACGCGCTGAAAGAGACAGGGGATGGTGCGGCCTTGGTTTGGGCCTTCGAGCCCGGTGAGGATGAAGGCGTCATTCCCATCGATGCTGAACGTGCCGCGGTCGGCGATTTGTCCGGCGAAACGGACGATGTAGACGCCGGCACCGACTTCCAACTCGACCTTGAGCGCGATGAGATCCTGCGAATTTTCGCCACCGCTTTCGGCGCGCATCATTTCCCAGACGCCATCGAGTGCCGCGCTCATTTTTTTAGCTCGGGCGCGGTGACTGCCTTGGGCGTGTCCTCGACGAGGCGGGGCTCGGTGATTTTCTTTTCACTGCCGGCGCCAAGTTTTTCGAGTTTGCGCCCAGTGACGAGGAGCTGGTTCTCCGTTTGATACACCGTGCTGTTGTAGGCTTCAACGGTCTGGCGAAGGCGCTGACCCAGGGTGTCGAGGTTCTGCGCGACGCTGGCGACCCGCTCGTGAAGCTCCAGGCCGAGGCGGCGGATATCATCGGCATTTTTCGAGAGCGCCTCCTGTTTCCAACCGTAGGCGGCGGCCTTGAGCAGCGCGATCAGCGTGGCGGGCGAGGCGAGGATGACGCCGACGGCGGTGCCGCGCTCAAAGAGGTCGGGCTCGTAACGAAGGGCGGCGCTGTAGAACGCTTCGCCCGGGATGAAGAGCACGACGAACTCGGGCGAGGGCTGGATATTTTTCCAGTAAGACTTGTTGCCGAGCGTATCAATGTGGCCGCGCACGACGCGCGCGTGCTCT
The DNA here is from genome assembly GCA_031379235.1 of Opitutaceae bacterium. Classification (GTDB taxonomy): domain Bacteria; phylum Verrucomicrobiota; class Verrucomicrobiia; order Opitutales; family Opitutaceae; genus ER46. Next base: position 10,350 of record JANNEY010000348.1, read on the forward strand.
GCGAACTTGGCTTTGCGCACGGCTTCGTCGCTGGCCTCCAGCGCTTCGAGGAAGGCCTGCATCGGAGCCTTGGCATCGACCGCGATGGATTTTCCACCCGGGAGGCGGATGATCATGTCGGGTCGCACGTCGCCCGTGGCGCTCTGCTGGGTGAAATCGACGTGTTCCACCATTCCGGCGAGTTCGACGACGCGCTGCAACTGAAGCTCCCCCCAGCGGCCCGCGGTGCTGGTCGAACGGAGCGAACGCGAAAGCTTGGTCGTCTCGGATTGCAGCGAAGTTTGCGCGAGCGCGAGGCCCTTGAGCTGCTCGGTCAGCGAACCGTAGGCTTCTTTGCGGGCGTTCTCGATCGCGCCAATCTTGGCGTCGACCTGCTGGAGCGATTCACGGAGCGGTTTCACGAGCGCGTCGATCGCGAGCTGGCGCTTTTCGAGGTCGCCCGCCGACTGCTGTTGAAGCTGGGCAAAGGTTAATTTGGCCTGCTCCAGAAAGTCAGTGCGGTTAGCGCGAAGGGCGTCGGCGGAGAGCGCCTTGAATTCATTGACGAGTCGCTCCTGGGCGGTGCGTTCGGCCTCAAGCTGACTTGCGAGTTGGGCATTGAGCGTGGCGAAGCGGGAGGATTCGGCCCGGAGTGCGGCGACTTCACTGGCCAGACGGGTATTTTCGTCGTCGCGGGCGCGGACGCGTTCCGCCAGTGCCGCTTCGCGCGACCGTAAAAAGAGCCAAACCAATGCACCCGAGATGACGGCGGACAAGAGGGCGGCAACAAGGGGATCCACACCGCGAAGTTCGAGGCTTGGCGCAGGCAGGGCAATCCTTGATGCGTGCCTTGACAGCTAGGATCGCGCAGGGCAAACAGCGCTATGCTGTGCGGCCCCTGCTGCCGTGCATCCATCGCACAAAATTTCGCCCTCCCTTGCCTGCATGCTGCCCGATAAATCCTCGACCCTGACCACGCCCGGATTTGCGGAGAAACCACCGGTTCTGGTGGTTGACGATGAATACGGCCCGCGTGAATCAATTGCGTTCACGCTTTCTGGCGAATTTGCAGTCGATACGGCTGAGCGGGCCAAGGAGGCACTCGTCAAATTGCAGGCCCGGCCTTATTCCGCGGTTGTGATGGATATCCGGATGCCGGAAATGGACGGCATCAAGGCGGTGGAGGAGTTGCGCAAGATAGACCCGTATGTGTCGGTGATTATGCTGACGGGCTACGGCACGTTGCAGACGGCCCAGCAGGCGATGGTGGCCGGGGCCAACCAATATCTCCGCAAACCGCCCGACATCGCCGAACTAATCGATGCAGTGCGCAAGCAGACGCAGGCGACCCGCGTCCGCCGCACTCAAGCTCAGGCTGCCGCCGAAGTGCTCAGTATGAACAATGCGCTGCGCCGCGAGATTGAGGCCAACGAGCCGCAGATCTGGCAGGCGCGTGCTTCCGTCGAGCTCGTGCATGACCTGAACAATCCGCTCACGGTCGTTATCGGCTACGCCGCGCTGGTGGCCGATGAGGCGAAAATTCTCGCGCAACGCGATCTGGAGGCCGCCAAGAAACTCACCGAATACGCCTCGATGGTCGAGAAGGCGGCGGAGTATTGCCATCATCTCTCGGAGAACTGGCGCACGGCCTCGAAGCAAGCGACCGCGTTTGTGTCCGTCGATCTCGTCACAATTGCCAAGGAAGTGCGCGATGTGATTTTTTTTGGCAATGCCGCAATCGAGTGTGCGGGGTTAGGCGAGGCTTGGGTCCGCGGTTCGAAATTCGAACTGATGCGGGTTTTCCAAAATCTCTTCAAGAATTCGCTCGAAGCCGGGACCACGCGTCTCGTTGTCACTCTCAACCGCGTCGTCGACCAAATTGAAATGACGATCGCGGACAATGGCGCTGGCATGGATGCCGATCGCGTGAAACGAGCGTTGCACGGAGGCTACACGAGCAAGGCCAGCGGGACCGGGCTCGGCCTGAGCATCTGTCGGCACCTGAGCGGAACCCACGGCGCGACTTTCACGCTGGAGTCTGCGGTCGGTAAGGGCACGACGGTGCGCTTGGTCTTTCCCTCGGCCCCGCAGGGATGAAGCGGCGGCGCGTCAAGATTACAGGTATCGGGTTCGTCACACCGGCCGGCATCGGCAAGGAGGAGTTTCTGCGTCAGATTCAGGAGCCGATCAGCCGCGTGGTGCCGTTGAACCGCTTTCCCGATGAAGCGGGCGCATTTGTGGGGGCGGAGGTAAAGGGGTTCAAACTTGAGCGCTACGTCGAGGGCGCGAACAGCAAGCGCATGGCGCGACACACGCAGTTCGCCCTCGCGGCCGCGGCTTTAGCAGTGAAGGATGCTGGGATGAGTCTTCCGCAACTGCGTGATCGCGGTTTGTTGATTACGATTGGCTCTGCTTTGATGGATTTTGGCACCATCAACAAGACGTTCGACCTTGTATACCGCAACGGGCCGGCCGGCGCGTTGCCAACTTCGGTCGCAAGCGGCTTGGTGAGCGCCATTGGCGCAGCTGTAGGCGAAGCGGTTGGAGGCGTTACCCGCACGATGTCGCTGCAGAGTGCATGCTGCTCTGGGCTTGATGCGACTGGACGCGCGGCGGATATGATTTCGACGGGGGAGATTGACATCGCGCTCTGTGGTGGCACTGAGGCGCCGTTCCATTTACATCCGATGCTGGAGTTGCGAATGGCAGGATTGGCGCCGGGAACTATTGAGCGACCTGAGCAGCAGTGCCGCCCGTTTGACCGCTGGCGCACGACCGGGGTTATTGGCGAGGGGGCATGCGTATTTTTGTTGGAAGCGGAGGAAAGCCCACGTCCGGGATATGCCTTTGTCGATGGGCATGGGTATGCCTCAGACGTCGCTGACTCGTCTTGCCAAGGACTGCTTGAGGCCATGCGACTCGCGACCGGCAACGCGGGACTTCGGCCAACAGACATAGAGTCTGTAAGCGCTTGGGGACCGGGGCATAAAGCCCTGGACGCAGCGGAATCCGCTGTGATGCGGAATTATTTCGGTGATTCTCTGGCAGATATTCCTGTGGCTTCGATCAAGGGTGCCATTGGCAACCCGCTTGGTGCAGCGGGTGCGATTCAGGTCGGTTGCGCTGCGCTTGGCCTAATGCATGGGTTTATTCCGCCGACTGTGAATTGGGCTCATCCTGATCCGGCTTGCCCATTGAACTTGAGTGCGAAAGTGCGCTACATCTCCCATCGCAATACGTTGATAAATGCTCACGGACTTTCCGGCACCAACGCATGTTTGATTATTACGCGCTAGCCGACTACTCGGCACCATTTGCAGCGGTCGCTGTAACGTGCGTGGGCATCGCCGCGCTTTGGTCGAATCCGCACCGTTCAATCAACCGCCTGTTTTGCAGTATTGCGGTTCACATCTCGCTGTGGCTGATATGCACCAGCTTTGCGCCTATGGTGGCCAACGGACTTTTTTGGGCACGTATGGCGTGGGCAGTCGGGGCCCTGATTCCTTTCCATTTGTGGCTAATGAAGGAAACGGTTGTTCGCGCGGCCGAGCCATTTTGGTCGAAGCTGTTTCGAGGCCGATGGTGGCTGCTGGCGGCTGCGTTGATGGCCGGTATTTGTTTCACGGAGTGGTTTATTCAAACGCCGTCTGCTCATCCGGTGGATCTGCCTTCACCCTTCGATGGGG
>JANNEY010000351.1:0-1844 GCA_031379235.1 Opitutaceae bacterium
ATCGGGCCTGATCCCGACGGCAAAACGATTCCACGCACGCCGCCTCCCGGCGATCCGGGCAGCGGCGGCACGCTCGGACCGCAGTGGGCCGCGGGCACGCCGAAGATGCTCTACACCGTCGACGTGAAGACGGGCGCGTTCAAGGTCCTCCACCGTGAGAACGACTGGACCAACCATCTCCAGTGCTCGCCCACCGACCCGCAGCAGATTCTGTTTTGCCACGAAGGTCCGTGGCATTGGGTGGATCGCACGTGGACGATTCGCGCCGACGGCGGCCCAGCGCGCCTGCTCCACGAGCGCACGATGAACATGGAGATCGAGGGTCACGAATTTTTCAGCAAAGACGGCAAGATGGTCTGGTATGATCTGCAGACGCCCAAGAGCGGCGTGTTCTGGCTCGCGGGCGTCGACCTCGCGACTGGCCATCGCACGTGGTATAATTTGAAACGCGAGGAGTGGTCGGTGCACTACAGCGTCTCCTACGACGGCAAACTCTTCGCCGGCGACGGCGGCGGCCCCGGCAGTGTCGCCGCCAGCGAGTTGGACGGCACGCGCCTCCCCGGGGCCAACGGCCAGTGGATGTATCTCTTCCGCCCGATGATGGCCAAAGCCGCTTCGTTTCGCGATAAGCGCGATCTCATCGAGGTCGGCTATTTCAAATCCGAGCAGCTCGTCGACATGTCGAATCACAACTACAGCAAAGACGGCGGCGTGGAGCCCAACTTGCATTTCACGAAGGACGCAAAGTGGCTGATCTTCAGTGGCAATTTCCACAGCCGGCTGCCCAACGGCCGCGGGATCACGCACGCTTACGCCGTGGAAATAGCGAAGTCAGAAAAGAAAAACTGAACCGTGTTTACCCTGCGTCGTCTCGCGTTGTTCGCCGTTGTTTTCTCGGCGCCATGGGCGCGCGCCGAAATCGAGTTCATCGGCGTGTTCGTCTTGCAGGGGCGCACCAGCTTCGCCCTGCGCGACGACCCGGCCAAGCCCGCCACGTGGCGCACGCTCGGCGAGGAGTTTGCCGGCCATAAGCTGGAAACCTTTGATACCACAACCGACACGCTCACGCTCAACCAAGGCGAAAACACCCTGCGCCTCAAAATCAAGGAAGCGAAAATTGCCCGTGGTCGCGTGGAAATTGCCGGCGCCCTTACGCTCGGGACCAAGGAAAAGTTCGACGTCAGCCGCGCGACCTTGATGCTCGATCAAGAGAATGTGTTTCCCTTGAAGGACGGCCTCACGTGGCGCATCACGCCGAGCGTCCTGCCCGATGGAAATCTGCGCTACACCCTCGCCATCGATCGGACATCGCCGGACGGCAAGGTAGAGCGAATCAGCGCACCGAAGATCACAACGCTGCCCGGCCGGCCGTTCAGCCTGAAAGTCGGCGAGCTCGAATTTAGTTTCTCACCCACTTTTCCCTAACTCGCTTCGTTTCCCCACATGCGCATTTCCCCTCGTTGCTTTCTCTTGGCTGCGTTTGCCGCGCTGCCAGTTCTCCGCGCTGCCAACTCGGCCGCCGAACCACCCCGCGATTGGATCGACCCCGACACCGGGCACCGCGTCATCCGGCTCTCGAACGAACCGGGCAGTTCGACGCTCTATTTCCACGACAACTCCTACTCACCCCAGGGCGACAAGCTGATCTTCAACAGCCCGAGCGGCACCGTTGTGCTGGACATCACGAAACTAGGGCGCGAGTCACCGCAACCCGAGGTCGTCGTCCCCGCCGGGCGCGGCAGCTACTTCGCCCGGCGCACGCGCGAGATTTATTTCGTGCGCGGCGGCGCCGTCGGCCGCGGCGGCCCGCCACCCAATGCCCAGGCCCAACGCGATGGCGGCAC
>JANNEY010000366.1:0-5298 GCA_031379235.1 Opitutaceae bacterium
GGGGGGGGGTGTTTTTGCGGGCTGGGTGGTGTGGGTGGGGGGGGGGGGGCCCCCCGCCCCGGGCCGGGGGTTCACGCACCCCCGCCCCCCCCCGGGGGGGCGCCCCCCCCCCCCCGCCCTACAACGGAAGCCTCACGCGCCGATCGGGTGCCACGTGGTTTTGAACTCCAGCGTGTGACGGATTGCCTCAAGGCTTTGGGCGGATTCCGCCAGCCAAAGGGTCTCATTGTCGGCGAAGCGCACGCGCTTCACGCTCTCGGCGGCACCAAGGCGCAAAGCTTTGCGCTCCTCGGCCGACACGCCCGCCGCGCTGATGGCGCGCAGGTGCGTGTGTGTCGCAAACGTGGAAATCATTTCCTTCCTGAAGCCCGTGAGAATATTGACCACGCCGCCCGGTAGATCGCTGGTCGCGAGCATCTCGCCGAAGAGAATCGCGGGATAAGGCACTTTTTCCGCAGCGAACGCGACGACGGTGTTGCCGCTGACGATTGCGGGCGCGATGAGGGAAATCAGCGGCAGCAGGGGCGGCAGATCCGGCGCGATGACACCAACTACGCCCATGGGCTCAGTGACGGTGAAATTGAAATAAGGCGCCGCCACCGGATTCACGTTGCCGAGGAGCTGCTCGTATTTGTCCGCCCAGCCCGCGTAGTAGATCAGGCGGTCGGTCGCGACATCGACCTCCTTCGCGGCGGAGGATTTTTTCGCACCGAAGCGCACCAGCGTATCGATCATCTCCGCCCGCCGCGCCTCCAGCATCTCTCCAAGGCGGTAAAGGATTTGACCGCGATTGTAGGCGGTGCGTTTCGCCCAGCCGGGCCCGGCCTTGGCGGCGGCCTCGACGGCGTTGCGCAGATCCTTGCGCGTGCACTGCGGGATGTTGGCGAAGAAATTCCCCGCCGCGTCGTTCACGGGAAACGTGCGCCCGCTCTCCGAACGGATGAACGCACCGCCGACGTAGGGCTTGGGGGTCTTGGTGATGGGAAGACGAGACATGAGTTTTGAACCACGAATGGACACGAATCTACACGAATGATTTCAGAGGATGATTCGCTCCCATTCGAGTTTGGGCTTTTGAAAATTGATGATGAGTCCGACGCGAAATTTGGTGATACGAAGATAGTTCAACATCTGGCCACGCTCGTGATCGGTGATGCGCTCGATGACCTTGGCATCGACCACAACCGCACCTCCCGCGATGAGGTCCGGCACAAACTCAGACACCCGCACGCCTTTGTAGAGGACGTCAAACCTCCGCTGTTGCTCGATCGCGATACCCCGCAGCCCAAACTCCACCACCAGCGCGTTCTCGTAGGGCTTCTCGTGCAACCCATGACCCAATTCCCGCAGCACTTCAAAAGCGCACCCCACGATCGCATAGACGAGATCCCCGTGAACAAGCTTTCTGTCTTCGTGTTCATTCGTGTCCATTCGTGGTTTCTCAAATCAGCTTGGCGTAATCCATGAGCCCCTGGCGGCCGCCTTCGCGGCCGAAGCCGCTTTCCTTGTAACCGCCGAAGGGCGAGGTCGGATCGAATTTGTTGTAGGTGTTGGCCCAGACCACGCCGGCCTTTAGCTCGACGCTCATCTTCAGGATGCGCGAGCCCTTGTCGGTCCACACGCCGGCACTCAGGCCGTAGGCGGTGTTGTTGGCCTTCTCGATCGCTTCGTCCACGGTGCGGAACGTGAGGATGCTCAGCACGGGGCCGAAAATCTCCTCGCGCGCAATGCGGTGGCTCATGCTCACGCCGCTGAAGATCGTCGGGCGGAAATAATATCCCCTCGCCGGCAGCTTGCACGCCGGTTGAAACATCTCCGCCCCTTCCTTCACGCCACTCGCAACCAGTGCGGAAATTTTCCCGAGCTGTTCCTTCGAGTTGATGGCGCCGATGTCGGTGTTCTTGTCAATCGGATCGCCAACGCGGAGAACCTTGATGCGGTTTTTCAGCTTTGCGATCACCTGCTCCGCGACCGGCTCGTGCACGAGCAGGCGCGAACCCGCGCAGCACACGTGGCCCTGGTTGAAAAAGATGCCGTTCACGATGCCCTCGACGGCTTGATCGAGCGGGGCGTCGTCAAACACGATGTTCGCCGCCTTGCCGCCCAGCTCGAGGGTCATCTTCTTGTCGGTGCCCGCGAGCGCGCGCATGATGATCTTGCCGACGTCGGTCGATCCGGTGAACGCAATCTTCGCCGGCGTCGGATGATTCACGACTGCAGCTCCGGTCTCACCCGCGCCGGTCACGAAATTCACGACGCCCGGCGGCAGGCCCGCGTCCTGCAAAATCTCCGCGAGCTTCAGGCACGTGATGCTCGTGGTCTCGGCCGGCTTGAGCACGACCGTGTTGCCCATCGCGAGGGCGGGGGCGATTTTCCATGCGAGCATCAGCAGCGGAAAATTCCACGGGATCACCTGCCCGACGACACCGAGCGGCGCGACGCGGCGGCCCGGCGCCACGTATTCCAATTTGTCGGCCCAGCCCGCGTGATAGAAAAAGTGCGCCGCGGCCATGGGCACGTCGAAGTCGCGCGACTCCTTGATCGGCTTGCCGCCGTCGAGCGTCTCCGCGACAGCGAATTCGCGCGCGCGATCCTGTAGGAGCCGCGCGATGCGGAAGAGATACTTCGCGCGCTCGCGGCCCGGCATCTTGCCCCACGTGGTGGCGAAGGCGCGCTGCGCCGCCGCGTAGGCGGCATCGACATCCTCGCGGCCCGCGAGCGCGATGTCGGCGAGCTTCTGCTCGTTGGCCGGATTGATGGTGTCGAAATATTTCCCCGACTTCGGGGCGACGAACTCGCCGCCGATGAAAAGATCGTAGCGGGTCTTGAGCTTCGGATCGGCCGTCTCCGGCGACGGATCGAATTCCCAGAGGTCGCCAAAGATCAGCTCGGGCACGGGGCGCGAGGGGCGGGCAAGAGGTTTTTTAGCGGTCAAAGTGGACATGGAAAAAATGGTTTAACCACGAATGGACACGAATTCACACGAATGTCCGACCAAGGCTAAGCGGGATTTTGATTCGTGTCTTTTCGTGTCCATTCGTGGTTAAGAAACTCAGTAACTCTCGGCCGCTTCGCTGAAATAATACGGGGCTTGGTAGGCGCCGGATTTTTCCTTCGCGAGCTGGCGGACAAGATCGTTGAGGAGCGAACTCGCACCAAAGCGGTAGCGCTCGTTGGTGAGCCACGCGTCGCCGAGCGTCTCCTTTATGGCGATGAGAAAGGTGAGCGACTGCTTCGCCGTGCGGATGCCACCGGCCGGCTTCATCCCGATGGCGATGCCGGTATCGAGGTAAAAATCGCGGATGGCCTCGATCATCACTTGGTTGTTGCCGAGCGTGGCGTTGAGCGAGGTCTTGCCCGTGCTCGTCTTGATGAAGTCGCCCTCGCGGATCACGCGCATCGCGAGAAAGGACGCAGCGCGGATGTTGTCGTAGGTTTCGAGTTCGCTCACCTCGAGGATCACCTTGAGCGCGGCGTCGCCGCACGCTTCAACGACGGCGGAAATCTCATCCTGCATCACGCCGAACTCACCCGCGAGAAACGCCCCGCGGTTGATGACCATGTCGATTTCGTCCGCTCCGTCGGCGACGGCGGCCTTCACCTCGGCGAGGCGGGTGCGCAACGGCGCCTGCCCGCTCGGAAACGCGGTCGCGACCGAGGCGATGCGCACCGCGGTATCACTGCCAAGCGCCTTCCGCGCATGCCGCACCATCGAGGGGTAAACACACACGGCCGCGACCTGCGGCACGCCCAACTCCGCATCGTGCGGGTGCAGGGCCTTCTGGCAAAGGGAGGCGACCTTGCCCGGCGTGTCTTTGCCTTCGAGGGTCGTGAGGTCGACCATCGAGGTCGCCAGCTTCAAACCCTGCACCTTCGACGCCTTCTTGATCGAGCGCGTGGTGTATTTGGCGACACGCTCCTCAATGCCAACTTGATCGACGGAGCCGACTTCGTCGAACAAACGCGCCAACGCCGCGTGGGAAGATTTGGCCAACATGGCGCGGACTATCGCGCTCCCCACCTCTGAAAACAAACGAAAACTCCGGGCGCGTCGCTGGGTCCGGCCGCTGGTCCGTTTCCGCCGGGAACCCTCCCGACGCCGCCGAGTCGTAGTCCCAGATTCTTCCCATGAAACTCCGCCCCGTTCTCCGCCGGCTTTGGTCCGAATGGATCCGGCCTCTCGCCTTGCCCGTGCTGCTCGTCGCCTCCGCCAAGTCCGCGATCGCCGACATCAACTACGTCCCCAGCGGCTCGATGCAGCCGACCATCCTATGCGGCGATGTCGTGTTCATCAACAAACTCGCCTACGATCTCCGCGTGCCGTTTACCACGGCCCGCGTGGCGAGTTGGGCGGAGCCCGCGCGCGGCGACATCGTCGTGTGTTTCTCTCCCGCTGACGGTATGAGGCTCGTGAAGCGCGTAATCGGCGCGCCCGGCGACACGGTCGAACTGCGCGGCGAAGTCCTGTTTCTTAACGGCGTGCGCCAGTTCTACTCGGCGTTGCCCGACTCCGCGACACGTGATCTCGCGCCCGCCGAACGCTCGCACGCTCAATTCGCCACCGAAACCATCGGCAACCGCTCGCACGCGCTGATGGTGTTGCCGGAAGTGCCGGCGCGGCGCGACTTCGGCCCCGTGCAGGTGCCGGCAGGCAGCTACTTCGTGATGGGCGACAACCGCGACAACAGCCTCGACTCGCGCTTCTTCGGTTTCGTGCCGCGCCGCGAGATCGTCGGGCAGGCGTTGGGGGTCGTCGTCTCCGGCGATCTTGATCATTGGCTGCGGCCGCGGTTCGGACGGTTTTTCAGCGCACTTGAATAGTGCTCGCCAGAGGTGGCGACCGGCCGAAATCTCCGCGCCGGACGCCAGCGTGCGTTCGCCGCCTTCCGAGTGTGAACCGCACCTTCTCCGTATTCCTCGCCGCTATTGTGCTCATCGCGCCGGCCTTCGGCGCGCAATTTGCCGGCCCGGAGGAAGCCGGGCAATTGGCGGCGCCGCCGCGCCTGGAGACGAGCGGACTCGCCGCCTCGCAACGGACCCCGGATTTGCTTTGGACGCACGACGACAGCGGTGGGGCTGATTCACTCTACGGGGTGACCACCACCGGAAAATTCGTCGGCGCGATTCATCTGCGCGGCGTGCACAACGAAGACTGGGAGGACATCGCCTCTTATCGGCAGGACAACAAGGCATGGCTTCTCGTCGCCGCCGTCGGCGTCCCCGACCCGAACCGCCCCCCCGTGGACCTCCACCTCGGCGAGGACCCGCCCCGCGATACGCGTTACGCCAACACCCGGC
>JANNEY010000484.1:0-23110 GCA_031379235.1 Opitutaceae bacterium
GACCGCGACCCCATCTTTGCGCCACTGAATCGTAAACGGTGGAGTCCCACCGACCGAGGCATCCATAAACAGGTTGGCGCCGATTCCGATCGGGTTGGAGGCGTTGGTGCTGACGCTCACCGTGGGCGCCACCGGCGGCCGCACCGTCACAGTCGCGGTGCGACTCGTGACCGATCCCAGTGCGTTCGTGATGGTCACGGAGTAGCCGCCGGCATCGGCAGCCACCACGCCGGACTTCCCATAGTTGGACGAATTCGCCCCAAGGATCGGGATGCCATCCTTGCTCCACTGGTAGATGGGGGTGCTGCCACCAGAATTGACGTTCACCGAAAGCGAGAAAGAGCTGGCCGTGTCCGTGACGGAATCGAAAGGCTGGGAGGTGATGATGGGCGCGGTCAGGGGGATCACCGTCACGGTCGTCGAATTGCTGTTCGTGGAACCTGCGGCATTCGTGGCCGTCGCCGAATAAGCGCCCGAATCCGTCAGCTGCGCGTTCGTCTTGTTGTAGGAGGTTGAGGTCCCGGAAGCCACGACGACGCCGTTGAGTTTCCACTCAACGGTAATCGGCTGCGCCCCGCTCAAGAAAGCGCCGATGCTGACATTGCCGCCCACGAACACCGACGAGCTATTGCTGGAAATGCTAATCTGCGGCGGAGTCGGCGCATTGACCCCGAGCACAATCGGGCCCGAGGTCACCGTGCCAGCGCTGTTGGTGACCACGACGGTGTAGGTGCCGGCATCGGCCACGCGCGCGGGCACCAGCGAGTGGATGCTACTGTTGGCGCCGGGAATCGCGGTGCCATCCTTGCGCCATTGATAAGAGAAAGGCGTGACGCCATTGACCGAGACAGACAGCGAGACGTTAGTCCCGTCCGTCACGGTCTGGCTGCTGGAGAGAGCCGCGATGACCGGTGCTCCCGGGGTTTGGGCGATGACTTGGGTGAACAAGGCAAGCGCGGCCGAAACCAAGAAAATCAGGGGCTTAATTCTCATGCGAGCCGAAGCGTGTCGCGAACACGCGGCCGCTTACAAGCGCCGAACGACTGTGCAAGCGGCCATTCTACCCGCCTGCCACCGGCGGAATGAAGACGATGCGGTCGGCCTCGCGCAGCGGCGCATCGCTGGCGACAAATGCGTCGTTCACGGCGGCGCGGATGCGGTCGGCCGGGAGCGTAAAATTGTGGCGCGCGCGCAATTCGTCGTAAAGCGCGGCGGGCGTCGCGGCAGCGGTGGTAAGCTTTTCTTCCGAGAGGCCGCGCTGTTCGCGGAGGATGGCGAAATATTGGACGGTTACCGTGATCATCGTGGCGGCAGGGGCGATGGTGGAGCGTTCCGACGTGGTGAAAGGGCGGGTCACAGACCGCGCCCTACTCGGCGCGGTAGTCTTTTTTGCCGCCGGTTTTTTCGAGCAGCCGCACGTCTTTAATCACGATACCGTGGGTCACGGCCTTGGCCATGTCGTAGAACGTGAGCGCGGCCACCGTGGCGCCGGTGAGCGCTTCCATTTCTACTCCCGTCTTGGCGTGGGTCTGGGCGCGGCAATGGATCGTGATCTCGCCACGCGCGGCATCGGGCACGATCTCGATCTGGCAATCGTCGAGCGGCAGTGGGTGACACAGAGGAATGAGGTCGCTGGTTTTTTTGGCGCCCATCACACCCGCGAGAATCGCTGTCTGGAAAATCGGGCCTTTCTTCGTCGCGATCTCGCCGTCGCGCAGCAGCGTGGCGAGTGCGGCCGGCAGCGTCACGACGGCCACGGCGTGCGCGGTGCGCTTGGTCACAACCTTGTCGCCCACGTTGACCATGGCGGGGCGGTTCTGCGCGTCGAGGTGCGAAAACATGGCCGACACTTTCAACCCGCAACTTTCAACCTTCAACTCTGTTCACGCCCACGGCCGGAACGGCGCGACCGTGCCGGCCGGAAATTCCGTTGGCTCGGCCGGCAGCTCGACAAAGCCATCGCTTGCGATGAGCCCCGAAAAATCGCCCGAGGTGTTGCTGGGATCCGGCGTGGCCAGCAGCTCGGCGCGCGGGCCGCTGGAAAGTTTCACGGGAAGAAAATAGGCGAGCTTGGGCTTAAACGTCACCGGCGCCGCCAGCGCGACCAGGCGCGGCGGAATCGGTGTGCAACCGCTGGCGTGGGCAAGCGCCGGCAACACATAACGATGGAGGCAGGTAAACGCCGACACGGGATTGCCCGGCAGTGCGAAGACCGGCGTCTTCCGCGGGGTGATGCCAAACCAAAACGGTTTGCCCGGACGCTGCGCCACGCCCTGAAAAATCCGGCGCACATTCTGGCGATCGAGTTCGCTCGGGAGGTAGTCGAATTTGCCCTTGGAGATGCCGCCGGAAATCACGACCACATCAAACTCCGCGATGATGTGCCACAGCAGGTGCTCGATCTCGTGGCGCACGTCGCGCAGGTGAAAGCGGGAGACGTTGGGGTAACCCGCGCCCGCGAGCGTCGCGCGCAGCGCATAGTCGTTGCTGCGGCGAATCTGGTGCGCCGCGACGGCCGCCCCGGTCTCGACCAACTCGTCCCCCGTGGAAATCACGGCGATTTTCGGGGACTGGCTGACGACGAGTGAGCCGCAACCACACGCCGCCGCGACGGCGATTTCGCGTCCCGTCAAACGCGCGCCAGGCCGAATGATGATTTCGCCCGCACGGTGATCGCTGCCGCGGGCGTGGATGGCGTGACCGCGAACAAGGGCATCCACGTTTCCGGTGATCGTGACGGTGGTGCCGTCGCGCGCCGTGTCTTCGTAGGGCACGATGCAATCCGCGCCGTCGGGCAAAACCGCTCCGGTCATGATCTCGATGCAGGCATCGTCGGCCGCGCCGAGCTTGAAGGCGCGCATGCCCGCGGCTTGCACGCTCTCGACGCGAAATATCCGCCCCCCTTTCGCCAGCGCCGCCGCGCGCAACGCATAGCCATCCAGCGTCACGCGATCAAACGGGGGCAGATCACGGTCGGCGCGAATCTCGGCGCGCAGCACACGACCGTGCGCGGCCGCGATCGGGCAGTCTTCGCGGTGGAAAGGCGCCGTGTTTTCGAAGACGAGTTTTTCCGCCTCGGCTGGGGTAAGCATGGGAGGACTAAAGGACCAAAAGACCGCGGGACAAAAGGACTAAACTGGCAAACCCCTGAACTCTGTGTCCTTTCTTTCCCAACCTTGTCCTCTGCGACTGCCAACGTCCCGCCGGTCACTGACCAATTCCAACGTCCGCTGCGCGATCTGCGCATCTCGGTCACCGACCGCTGCAATTTCCGCTGCCCGTATTGCATGCCGGCGGAAATATTCGGCCCCGGCCATGCGTTCCTGCGCGATCCGCAGTTGATGACACTCGGGGAGCTCACGCGCATCGTGCGGGCCTTCCAGACGCTCGGCGTGGAAAAAGTGCGGCTCACCGGCGGCGAACCACTGCTCAGAGCTGATGTGCCAGACCTCGTGCGCACGCTGAAACAGGAACTGGGGGTGAAAGACGTCGCGCTCACCACCAACGGCTGGCTGCTCGAAAAACTCGCGCCCGCGCTGCGCGCCGCCGGCCTCGATCGGCTGAATGTGTCGGTCGATTCGCTCGACGACACAACGGCCGGCAAGTTAAACGGCCTCGGTTTCAAAGTCGGCCGCGTGCTCCGCGGCATCGATACGGCGGCCGGCCTTGGCCTGCCCATCAAGATCAATTGCGTGGTGCAACGCGGCGTGAACGAAGCGGAGCTGCCGGCGCTCGCCGAATATTTCCGGGCGCGCGGCCACCCGCTGCGGTTCATCGAGTTCATGGATGTCGGCAACACGAACCGCTGGTCGCATGACCGCGTGGTGCCCGCGCGCGAAATCGTCGAGCGCATCGGTGCGCTCTGGCCGCTCGAAGCGGTCGGACCGGCGTATCGCGGCGAAGTCGCCGCGCGCTACCGATACCGGGATGGCCGCGGTGAGATTGGGTTGATCAGCTCGGTCACGGAACCGTTTTGCCGCGACTGCCACCGCGCTCGGCTTTCGGCCGACGGGAAACTCTACACCTGTCTCTTCACCGCGCTCGGCTGGGATGTGCTCGGAGCGGTGCGCGCTCCAGGTGCAACCGACGCCGAGCTGGAGAATTTTCTGCGCCGCATCTGGCGGGGCCGGCTGGATCGCTACAGCGACGAACGCGCCGAGGTCCTCGCCGCCGGTGAGCCGCGGGCGAAGGTCGAGATGAGCTATATCGGCGGGTGAACGATCGGCAGTCACCGGAGCCAAATCCCTGCATGCCCCAGCGCCCGATCGCACTGCTCGTCCTCGCCCTTCTCTTGGTCAACGCAACGGGGGCCGCGGAAATTACCGCCCGCGGCATCACGCAGCCGTTTTTCGACGCGAAGGGCCGGCGCACGCACGTGCTGCGCGCGGCCAGCGGCTCGCTGCGGGGTCCCTTGCAGACTCTCACGGGCGTGGAGTTGATCTATTTCTCCGCCGACCAGAGCGATCGCGTGGCACAACGCGTGCAGGCTGACACCGCGACGTGGGACACCGCCAAGGAAACACTCACGAGCGACGGTCGCGTCACGTTAACGACTGATTTCAACCGATTGTCGGGGGAAGGTTTTGATTTTTCCATGGCGACTTCACTCCTCCGGATTCATCGCGCCTTCACCCTGGAAAACACCGAGGTGAAACTGACCAGCGATCGGGCGGTGGTGGAATTAGCCACCCAGCGGTCGAGCAGCACCATGCGGGTGAGTGACGTGAAGCGCTGTGAAGCGCAGGGAAATCTCGTCGTGGCGGTGCTCCCGACGGCCCGCAAGGAATACCTCTGCGAGCAGGCGTTTTCGGAGATCGCCATCTACGACGGGAACACCCGAACGATCGAACTCCCGCAACCCACCCGCACCCTGAAACACGGGAGCGAAGGCCGCATCGGCCACTTTAAGTTCGAACTTCCCGCCGGCACGGCGCCGCCAAAATAACCCGCTCACTCATACCGCGCGGCCCGGCCAAGGTAGTTCAACATCCAGATTTCCTTCCACACGCGGTAACGCCCCTCATGGGTGAACTTGCCGAGATCCTCGCGTTGCGCGTGGGGATGGAGGAAACCGAGTTCGGTGTTGAGCCGGTCGAGCTCGTGCTGGGTGGAATTGAAATCGGCCAGCGGCTCCGTTGTGAACGGCACGGAGGCCACCCGGGCGGCGACGAGGCGGGCGCGGTGCCGGGCCAGCAGCCGGGGCAGGGAACGCCGCCAAGGCGCGCGTTCGACAAACCAGTTTTCCGGATAAAAACCGGCGAAGGGGATGTAGAGATTGTCGGTCAAGTAGCGGCTGCCGTCGGTCGTCACCGAGGTGACCGCATAGCAAACCGAGATCGCGCCGTTGGCCTGCGGGATGAAGGTCACCTGCACGCGCACCTTGGCCTGCGCGTCGTGATAAATCGAGACGCGCAGGAACGCGCCCCCGCCCAATTCCGCCTTGAGCACTTGGGCTTGGCGAAAACCCTGGGCGCGTAACCACTCACGGATTTGGAGCAGGCGCGGTTGCACCGGCCATTCCTCGCCGGTGGCGTTGATGGTGTAGCGGGGGAAGAGTGGCATCGGACTCAGACTGTGCGCCGAGATCGCGAGCCAGTTGTAGAGCGTTTCCCCGATAAACCAGACAATGAAGAAAACGCCGACCAGCACCCAAAAAGGCCGATCGACCCACTTAAACTCGGTGCAGAGCTGCGCCGCCCCTAACGCAAAAACGACCCACCTTAGCCAGCGATCCGCGATCGATAGAATGGGGGACCCGATCCGCTGGTTAACCTGCATGAGGACCAGCGACACGAGCACGGCAACGATGATGAAATAGGACGTCTGCAAGGGAACGACGGAGGCGGACGCACCCGCGCCCGAAATTGGACAACTGGGGGACGGCTTGGTGCAGCAAGCCGCCCAAAAGGATCGAAGATTAGCTGAGCCGCACCGGCATGATGACGCAGACGAAGCTCTCCAAGGTTTTGAAAACACCGGGACTCACCTCGTCCTTCACTTCGAAGAAAACCTCGTCCTTCGTCAGCGCCTTGAGCGGATCCATGAGAAATGTGGGGTTAAAGGCGACCTGCAGTTCCGGTCCGCTGTAACCGATGGCCATCGACTCGTGGGCCTCACCGAAATCAGGGCTCTGGGCCGTGAGTTCGAGCAAGTTGCTCGACAGCTTGATTTTCACGGAGTTGGCCTTCTCCGAACAAACGAGCGCGGCACGATGCACGCATTGGAGAAACAGCTCGCGCTCCAACTTGATGCGCTGGTGGGTTTCCTTGGGGATGACCTGCTGATAGTTGGGGTAGTTGCCCTCGACGACCTTGGAGTAGAGATAAACGTGATCGATCAATCCGCTCGTATCTTTATCCGTCGCGATTTGGAAGGCGGCGCGGCGGTCGTTGAAATTGATTTTCACTTTCTCGCCCTTGTCGAGGAGCCGGGTGAGTTCACTGACCGTCTTGGCGGGCAAAATGATCGCCCCCGCACTGGCAGCGGGAACGTCCATTTCCTTGGCCATCAGGGCAAGACGGCGGCCATCGGTGGCAACCAGCGAGAGTTTGCCCTCCTTGAAGTTAAAATAGACGCCATTGAGGATGTAGCGCGTCTCGTCAGTCGATTGAGCGTAAGCGACGCTGCGGAGCATCGCGGCCAGTTCACCCTGTTCGAGGCTGTAGGCCTTTTCATCACCAAATTCGGACAAAGGCGGGAACTCTTCTTTGCCAATGCCCATGATCCGGAACGTGGAGCCACCCGAGGCGAGCTTCACCGAGTGGTTCGGGGAGGCATCGAACGCGACATCGACATTCGGCAGCTCACGCACGATGCCCGCGAGCCGTTTGACCGGCAGTGTAATCGCGCCGGTTTCCTTCACCTCCGCCTTAATTTTGCAACGAATCCCAAGGTCAAGATTCGTGGTGGTGAGGGAGATTTGATCTTTCTCGGCCTCGATCAGGACATTGCTCAAAATCGGCATGGTCGCTTTGGAGCCGACCACGTTGAGGACTTGGGCAAGGCCGTTAGCGAAGTGATCGCGGTTGATTTTGAATTTCATTGCGGGGCCTGAGGGCTGGAGAAGCTAACAAACGCTAAAAGAATAGAGGTTCAATAAGGAATTCTATCCGTATTCATATAGGCTGCGAACAACCGCAGTAACCGGTCCTTCTCCCTGTGAAAATAAAGGGTTTTGCGCATGTGAGTAATTCCGGGTAACTGGCGAGAAAAGGGGTGTTTATTCGCAGCACCCCCCTTACTCGGACGGAATCAGCAAGTTCTTCACACGGATTTCGACGCGGCTTTTCGCGGCGCGGGGTTGATTCGGCTGCGCCGCATGTGCCGGAGCAGACCATAAAAAATGTAAGCAAGGCAGATGACGAGCAGTCCGATCTCTTTGTAGAAAAAGAGCAGGCCAATCGCGGCAAGGATAACCACGAAGGGCCGAAATTTGGTTTGGGTCTGGAGATCGACTTTCTTTCCGCTCGGGTAGCGCACGGTGCTCATCATCAGGAAGGCGACGAGCAACATCAGGGGCGGCAGAGCGAGGGCCCACGATTTTAGTGAACGGTCCAGTTCCGCGAGCTTCAGGAGAAACAGCACCGTGGCCGCCACCGTCGAAGCGGCGGCCGGCACGGGTAGACCGACGAAGTCTTTGCTCGAATCCTTCTGCGCCGGGTGGAGCAGAGGATTGGTGATGACGTTGAACCGTGCCAGCCGCATCGCGGCGCACAGCAGATAGACGAAACCGACGAACCACCCGATATTGCGGAACCACTGGTATTCCGGCGCCTGGGTGGGCGAGATGATCATGTAGATCATCAGGAGGGCCGGTGTCATTCCGAACGAAATGACGTCCGCCAGCGAATCGAATTCCGCTCCGAAAAGTGACTCGCGCCCGCCCATGCGCGCCAGCCTGCCGTCGAGCGAGTCGAACGCGGCGGCGCCAAAAATGAGCCAAACCGCATATTTGTAATGCTCGGCGTTGGTGGCCCCGCTGTATTCGCCAGACAGCGAGGTTTCGGCCAGCCGCGCCTGAATGCACTGCACGATCGCGGTGAAACCACAGAAGAGATTTCCCGCCGTCATCAGGTTGGGCAGGAAATAAATCCGACTCGCCTGCGTGACGTTGTAGGGGTCCTCAGGATCGCGGAGTGGGCGCGGGGGGCGCGAGCTCATTTGGTGAGGCTTTCGAGGTATTTCCAGAACTTGGAGTGCTGCTCAACCAACTGCTGTTCCGACACCGGCAGCTTGTTGCGCAGCAGGAAATCCTCCAGCGAATTGCGGTGCAGGATGTAGTCGACGTGCAGGGTCTCGCCGAGCACCTCGAAGTAGAACCGAAAATCCCCCGCCCGCAGCCGGAAGAGCGTTTTGGTCCCGCGGCGAAACTGCCCGAGCGGCTCCCGTGGCTGCGCCAGATCCGCCGGCTTCAGGCTGCTGATGGGGTCAATGGCGTCGAGCTGCGCGAGCTTGTCGAGCCGGTTGAGCTCGTGCATGGCTTGCGCGGAAAAAGTGACTTGATACATAGGGCTAGTTCCCGCGTGCGCGCCCCAGACCCGGAAATTCGATCGTTCTCTCCATGAAAGCCTCCAGTCTCACCCGACACCTCCTCGCGGCAACGCTATTTCCTCTTCTCGGTGTTGCGGCCGGGTGGTCTCAGACCAACACCAAGGAGGAGGCAACGAAACTGCCGGTGGACTTACCGCCGAAAACGATGGATGCCGCACGGGGCGGGCCCAGCGCAACCGCCGCCACCCTCGAACGCGTGGTCCGCACCGCGGTCGCCAGCGAGCCTACGCTGCTCCGCCACTACGATCTCAATCAGAATGGAACGCTGGACGACGACGAATGGCGCGTGGCCAAGCTCTCGATCGGAGGTGCACTGGCTGGCAACGTTGGCCTGAACCCCGCTCGCGGCGAAGAACAGCGCCGGCTCGATGCCGTCGCGGACGAAGTCGCCCGCCGGCGCGCCTTGCGCGAAAAAACGGGGGAGACCTTTGAAACCGCAAAGGCCAATCCGGCGGCGGAAACAAAACGGCTTGAAACGGTCGCAGACGAAATTGAGGAGCGTCGCAAGCAGCGGGAAAAAATCGGCTCCGGTCAGCTTCCTCCCCAAACGCAGCTAGAAAGGACCGAGCAGGAAGCCAAGTTGTTGGTCAAAGAACTTCTCGAAATCGGCATGGCTCAGCGGCGGGCTTATGAGGAAGCGCGTGCTCGTGCCGCCGACGAACAAAAGAAGAAAGCCGAAGCCGAAGCCAAAAAGTAGGACACGTTTTTGTTTCGCTGCGCCGGTGGCCTGCGCTAGGCCGTGGTCATGCCCGTTACCCTGTCCGATATCCGTGCCGCGCATCGCCGCATCGCGAGCGGCATTTACGAGTCGCCGTGCCCCGACTCGATCCCGCTGAGCGAAATCACCGGCTGCCGGATCGTTTGCAAACTCGACAACCTCCAGCGCACGGGCTCGTTCAAGGAACGCGGCGCGCGCAACGCCCTGCTCCGCCTGCTTCCCGCGCAAAAAAAACGCGGCGTGATCGCCGCCAGCGCCGGCAACCACGCGCTCGGCCTCGCCTACCACGGCCAGCTCCTCGGCATCCCGGTCACCGTCGTGATGCCCGACTACGCGCCGCTCATTAAGATTTCCACGTGCCGCCGGCTCGGCGCACGCGTGATCGTGCGCGGCCGCGATTTTACCGAGGCCCGCGCCGAAGCCGATGCGTTGGTGGCCGGCGAGAGTCTCACCTACATCCACGGTTTCGATGCGCCCGACATCATTGCCGGCCAGGGCACGGTCGCGCTCGAGATGCTCCGCCAGGTCCCCGACCTCGACGCCATCCTCTGCCCGATCGGTGGCGGCGGACTCATCGCCGGCGTGGCGGTCGCGGTGAAGGCGTTGCGCCCGAAAATCAAAGTCATCGGCGTCGAGAGCACACACACGCGAAACTTCGCCGCGGCCCTGCGCGCGGGAAAACCCGTCACCGTCAAACGCCGCGCCACGCTCGCCGACGGGTTGGCGCCCCTCACGGTGGGGCCCACCTCTTTCGCCCTCGCGCGTGATCGCGTCGATCAGGTGGTGAGTGTGGCCGAGGAATGGATCGCGCTCGCGATTTTGCGCCTGCTCGAGCTGGAAAAAACGGTCGTCGAGGGTTCCGCCGCCGTGCCGCTCGCCGCGTTGATGGCGGGAAAACTGCCCGCGCTCCGCGGCCAACGCGTCGCGCTCATCCTCAGCGGCGGCAACATCGATCCCTCGGTGCTCAGCCGCGTCATTCAAAAAGGCCTCGTGCACGACGGCCGCCTCACCCGTTTCACCGCGATGGTGACGGATCGCCCCGGTGGCCTCGCCGAGCTCACGCGCGCGATCGCCAATTGTGGCGCAAGCATCCAGGACATTGTGCACGAACGCACCTTCAGCGGCACCGATGTCTTCGCCGTCGGCGCCGTCTGCACGGTCGAAACGCGCGATCACGCCCACGTCGCCGCGCTCCATCGCGCGCTGAAGAAAAAAGGCTTTCCGCTGCGGGTGGAGTAAATAACTCCGCCGGCATTTCCATGTCATGAATAACAGCAACGCGAGATTCCGCCTTTTTTTCATCCGCCGATCCTTTTGCGCCGGCCTTTGGCTTGGGGCGATGCTCGTGGCCGGGCTTCCGGCCGCGGATTATTTTCCTCCGCGTGGCGCCTGGGCGCAAAAAACTCCCGGTGAACTCGGGATAGATGCCGCGAAACTTGCCCAAGCCGTCGCCTTCGCGCAGGCGAACGAAAATCCCGGCGCCAAGGATCTCGCGGCGGAATTGAAAAACACCTTCGGCCGGCGCGAGCCCTTGTTCAAAATCCTCGGCCCCACGCAGCCGCGGGCGGCCCTTAATGGCCTGGTGATTCACCGCGGCTACGTCGCGGCGGAGTGGGGCGACACGGCGCGGACCGACATGACGTTCAGTGTGGCGAAGACTTTTCTCACCACCGTCACCGGCCTCGCGTGGCAGCGCGGTCTGATCCGAAATCTCGACGACCGCGTGGGCGAATCGCTGCCGACGGGTGAGCGCGAGCAACTCTTCGGTTCCGCGCACAACGCGGCGATTACGTGGGACCACCTGTTGCGGCAGACGAGCGACTGGTCGGGCACGCTCTGGGATATGCCGGATTGGGCGGACCGGCCCGTGGGCGCGACCGCTGCCGATCATCCCAACCGGCCGATGCACGCCGCGGGCACCTTCTTCAAATACAACGATGTCCGCGTAAACCTTCTGGCGCTTTGTGCGCTGCACGTGTGGCGCCGCCCGTTGCCCGATGTGTTGCGCGAAGAAGTGATGGACCCGATCGGCGCGTCGAACACGTGGCGCTGGACCGGCTACGATAATTCCTGGATCGAACTCGATGGCCGGCGCGTGCAGTCGGTGAGCGGCGGCGGCCATTTTGGCGGCGGGATGTTCATCAACGCGTGGGATCTGGCCCGCTTCGGCTATCTGTTTCTGCGCGGTGGAAAATGGGCGGACCGCGAAATC
Source organism: Opitutaceae bacterium (assembly GCA_031379235.1). Classification (GTDB taxonomy): domain Bacteria; phylum Verrucomicrobiota; class Verrucomicrobiia; order Opitutales; family Opitutaceae; genus ER46. The sequence continues at coordinate 11,481 of JANNEY010000484.1, forward strand.
GTTGCGGAAAAGTGGATCGCACTCGCACGCACGCCCGGCCCGGCCAACGCGAGCTACGGTTTCGCGAACTGGTATCTGAACCCGGAGCGGAAGGCGCTTCCGGCCACCCCCGCTTCGTCGGTGCGTTTTGTCGGCAACGGCCAGAACATCGTCTACCTCGACTGGGAGCACGACCTCGTCGTGGTCGTCCGTTGGATTAAGAATGACGCGGCGCTCAATGCTTTCCTGGGCCAAATCATCGGCGCGCTGTCACCGGCAGCGCGGTGACACCAGAGGATTCGTCACTGGGTATGCCCGGCGGCGGGTGCGACCTCCGGGGTCGCGGCGACGACCTCAACGGGGTGCGTGGGACTGGCCAACGCGACGATGACACCGGCAATGACAATGGCGGCGACGAGCTTGAACGAGAAATCAGTTTTCATGAAGGGTGATGGATTACGCTCGGACAGACGCACCATCCCGCCCAAGGGAGGGAGCAGACCCCGGAAAAAAACGGGAATATTTTCGCCACCGAAGTAACCGTGCCAGCCATTCTCCGTCGCGCCCCAAAGGGCTCAGGCCAGGTCCAGCACACTGATCTCCGGGCGGCAGTTGATGCGCACACCGTGCAGATTGCCGACGCCGCGGGTGATGTGCAGCCAGCGCTTTTCCCAGCGGTGCAGCCCCTCGATGTAGCGCTTATCGGTCACGGGTGCGAAAGGTGTGCCGAAGAACGGCAGGCGCACCTGCCCCCCGTGCGTGTGCCCGCAGAGCATGAGATCCCAGTCGAAGGAGTAGAACATGTCCTTCGCGTCCGGATTGTGGTTAAGCACGATGCGCGTCGCGCCCGCGCGCGCCGGCACTTCGGCGAAGGCTTTTGCCGGATCGCACAGGCCCGACCATAAGTCGCCGACGCCAATGAGCTGGAGTGGGCGGCCCCGCACGGTGAGGGCGTGGCTCTCGTTGACGAGGCAAGGGATGTTGGCGCGCGTGAGCAGATCGACCACGGGCTTGATGGTGGGCTTGAGCGGTGCCTGCGCGTGTGGGGCGCCGCTGTCGTGATTCCCGAGACAGCCAAAAGTGGGCGCAGCCGCGGCGAGCCGCGCCAAGATCGGCGCATAACCGTCCGGACCGGCGTGACTGTCGGTGACGAAATCTCCCGTGAGCGCGATCAAGTCGGGTTTTTGGGCGAGCGCGAGCGTCACCGCCTCGGCGATGAATTCGAGCGGCACCACGCTCGAGGCATGCAAATCCGAAAGCTGCACGATGCGGATCGGCGGATTTTTTTCCTCGAGGAGCACGTCGTGCCGGGAAACCCGCAGCCGTTGCGATTCGGCGAAGCGCGCGTAGAACCCGCCAGCGGTAACCGCGCCCGCCGCACCGAGGAGAAATTTCCGCCGCGAAAAAACGGCCTTCGTTCCCATGCTCACCGCGAGCGATCGCCGCCGGTGGCTTCGGCGGACTCGTCCCCATCCGCATCATCATCATCCTCCTCCTCGATCGCCAGCGCGGCTTGAGCCTCGGCCAGAATGCGTCCGGCCGCCTCGGCGTTGTCGTCGTCGACCTGGAGTCGCACCACGCCGCCGAACGCATCGTCGAGCACGAAGGCCGCAATCCCGTTTTCGACGAGCAGCGAGTGGAGCAGCTCCGCCTCGGCGAGATTTGAGCAGGTGGTCACGGTGATCATGGCGAAATCGTGCACCATTGGCCGGCCTTTGGCGAGGCTTGCGACGTGAGCGCGGTGGATCGTAACCGCGGCCACGGCGCAGGCTTGGATTGGCGGGAAAACGTCGTTCCAATTCGTCACCCCATGAAATTATCCACCCTGCTTTGGGCGTTGTTCACGGCTTCCCTCGCGTTGGCGCAGCCGGCGGCGAAAAACGTCCTGCTCGTCACGATCGACGGCCTGCGTTGGCAGGAAGTGTTTGGCGGGGCTGAGGAGGCGCTGATTAACAAGGAGCATGGCGGTGTGGCCGATAATGCGCAGGCGGGGTTGCGCGCGGAGTTCGGCGGGGCGTCGGCGGAGGAGCGGCGGCGGAAGTTGATGCCGTTTTTCTGGGGCACGATTGTGCCCGGGGGGCAGGCGTTCGGGAACCGTGCGCTCAACAGCGCCTCCAGCGTCCTCAACGCCGAGCGCATTTCCTATCCCGGCTACAACGAGCTGCTCACCGGGCGCGCCGATCCGCTCATCACGTCCAACACCCCGCTCCCCAATCCCAACGTGACGGTGCTCGAGTGGTTCAACGGCCGCCCGGGCTTCACCGGCCGAGTCGCCGCCGCGGCCGCGTGGAATGTCTTCGTGCCCATCTTCAATGTCGGCCGCAGCCGGCTGCCGGTGTTCGTGACGCAGCAGCAATCCGCGCCCGGCAGCGTCTCGCCGCGCATCGCCGAGATCGAGCGGTGGATGCAGGACATCCCGCCCATCTCACCGTCGGAGAACTTCGATGCCTTCACGTATCACGCCGCGGTGGACATGATCGGGTCGCGGCGGCCGCGGCTGTTCCTGCTGGCGCTCGGCGAGCCCGACGAGTGGGCGCACGCGCGCCGCTACGATCGCTACCTTGACTCGATCCGGCGCTGCGATCGCTTCATCCGGCAACTCTGGGAGATGATGCAGGCGATGCCCGAGTATCGCGGCACGACCGCGTTGATCCTTTCCCCCGATCATGGCCGCGGGGTGCTCGGCGCCGATTGGACGAGCCACGGGAAAAAAATCCCGCATGCCGAGGAAACGTGGCTGGCCGCGATGGGCCCCGGCGTGCCGGCGCTCGGCGAGCGACGAGACGCGAAGCCCGTGCATCAGGCGCAGGTCGCGGCGACGGTGGCGGCGTGGCTGGGCGAGGATTGGCGGGGGGCCTTTCCCGATGCCCAAGGCCCGGTCGCGGACCTCGTGGCGCGTCCAGCCAAGTAGTGCGCATTGGGTCGAAGTGCGAGTCGTGTGACCCGCTTTACCACCATACCGTGCAGCGTCCGGTAGGCGGGGCGGCGAGTTTCAGTTCGATTCCCGCCCCGGCGGCTGGTTGAGATACCGTGTGCCCATGATCGTCCGCCTCTGCCTCCTCGCCCTCGCTTGGCCGATCGCCGCGTCCGCCGCGCACCGGGACCGCCATGTCGTCCTCATCAGCCTCGATGGTTTTCCCGCCTACGCGTGGCGCGACGAGACGATTCCGTTGCCGAATCTGCGCCGGCTCGCCGCCGAGGGCGCCGTCGCCGATGCGATGACGATCTCCAACCCGGCGATCACGTGGCCCAACCACACCACGCTCGTCACTGGCGTCGAGCCGCGGAAACACGGCGTGCTTTACAACGGCTTCGTCGTCCGCGGCGGCCCGGGCAAACCCAACAAGATCGAGCCGTGGACCGACAAGGCGAAGCTCGTGCGCGTGCCGACGGTCTACGACGCCGCGCACGCCGCCGGGCTCACCACCGCCGAGATCGACTGGGTCGCAATCACCAAGCCCGGCACGATCACGTGGAGTTTTCCGGAGCTGTTCGATCCCGAGGCGACGCTCCCGCGCGCGATGATCGCGGCCGGCGCGATTTCGCCCGCCGAGGTAAAGCTCGCGCAAAGCGGCCAGCCTAACATCGTCTGGCGCGACGAGCTCTGGACACGCGCGGCGTGCTTCGTCCTCGAAAAGCAACGACCCAACCTCGTGCTCTTCCACCCGCTCACCACCGATTCGACGCACCACCGTTTCGGCCCCGGCTCACTTGCGAGCACCACGGCCCTCGCGCTCGCCGACCGCCTCGTCGGCGACGTCCTCCGCGCCATCGACGCCAGCGGCCGCCGCGCGCAGACGACCGTGATCGTGACGACCGACCACGGCTTCAAGAAAGTGGACAAATATCTCTACGCGAATGTCGCCCTCAAGAAAGCCGGACTCCTGCGCGCTGCTGGCGCCACCATCGCGCAGTGCGACGCGTTTGCCGGCACGCAGGGCGGCATCGCCTTCATCTACGTGACCGATCCGGCGAAGCGCGCCGAACTCCTGCCCAAGCTGAAGGAGCTTTTCGCCGCCACCGAGGGAGTCGCACAGGTGATCGATGCCGCGACTGGCGCGCACGCGCACGGCATGCCGACGCCCGCGGAAAACGACGGCATGGGCGACCTCATCCTCTACCCGAAGGCCGGTTACGCCTTCAGCTCCGCCGCGGCCGGCGACGCGATTGTCGGCCCCGCGGTTAACTACGGCGGCACGCACGGCTACAACTCCGCCGACCCCGAGCTCGACGGCATCTTCCTCGCGAGCGGCGCTGGCATCAAGAAAGGCGTGAAGCTCGACCGCGTGCGCAATCTCGACGTTGCTCCGACCATCGCCCGCCTCCTCGACGTCCCGCTCCCCACCGCCGATGGCCAACCGATCCAGGCGATCCTAGACGATTCAAAGTGACCTGCAGAAAGAAACCACGAATGGACACGAACGCACACGAATGACGAAGCGGAGATTCGTGGCTCTTCGTGTCCATTCGTGGTTAGTCTGATTTTCCTCTCTATTATTTCCCATGCTCACTTTCGCCCAATTCGGAGCCGGCCGCATCGGCCAGATCCACGCCGCCAATCTCGCGTCCACCGGCGCGACTCGCCTGCGCTACGTCATCGACGTTAACGCCGAGGCCGCTGCCAAGCTCGCCGCGAAACACGGCGCCCAGGTCACCGATGCGAAGACCGCGCTCAACGATCCTGCCGTCGATGCCGTCATCATCGCGTCGTCCACCGACACGCACGCCGATCTCGCGATCGCCGCGGCCAAGGCCGGCAAGGCCATCTTCTGCGAGAAGCCGATCGATCTCTCGCTGAAGCGCGTGGACCAATGTCTCGCCGCGGTGAAGAAGGCCAAGGTCCCGATGTTCGTCGGCTTCAACCGCCGCTTCGATCCGAGCTTCGCCTCGCTGCACGCGCGCATCGCGCAGGGTGAGATCGGCGCGGTCGAGCAGGTCATCATCACGAGCCGCGATCCTGGCCTGCCGCCCATCGCTTACCTCAAGAGTTCCGGCGGCCAATTCCGCGACATGACGATCCACGACTTCGACATGGCGCGCTGGCTCCTCGGCGAGGAGCCCGTCGAGGTCTTCGCCTACGGCAGCTGCCTCGTTGATCCGGCCGTCGGCAAAATCGGCGACACCGATTCCGTGATGGTGCTCCTGAAAACCGCTTCCGGGAAACTTGCGCACATCAACAACAGCCGCCGCGCCACCTACGGCTACGACCAGCGCCTCGAAGTGCATGGCTCCGCCGGCCGCCTGCTCGCCGGCAATCGGGTCGCGACCACCGTCGAACTCGCCAACGCGGCTGCCGTCACGAGCGACAAGCCGCTCTACTTCTTCCTCGAACGCTACGCCGACGCCTACCGCGCCGAGCTCAGCGCCTTCGTGGATTGCGTGGTGAACAAAAAGCCGCTGCCCGTCACCGCCCACGACGGCCGCATGGCCATCGTCCTCGCGGAAGCCGCGGTGAAATCGTTGAAGACGGGTCGACCGGTGAAGGTGTAGTGCCGATCGGAACTGAGTGATTGCACCGCTCGTGATCACGCGCATCCTGCGGGCCTCATGGTCGCCGCTGCCAAACGCCCCGTCTCCCGCCTGTCAGCCCAGCCGAAAGCCAGGGCCGAGGAGCGCGCGCTGGAGAAACTCAACCGCCTGTTCGCCAAGGCGGCGCCGATCGCGGCGCGCAAGCGAAAGCAGGCTATGAAACGATTCCAACGTGAACTCGTCGCGGAAATCCGCCGCGCCGGTTGAGCGGCCGCGGTTGTTGGTGGTCGCCGGGCCCAACGGCTCGGGCAAGACCTCGGTGACGGAGCAGGGGCTGCGCCACGAGTGGTTTCACGGCTGCCTCTACATCAATCCCGACAATCTCGCGCGCGATCGATTTGGGGATTGGAACTCGCCCGACGCGGTGCTGAAGGCCGCGCAACTGGCCGACGCCATGCGCGAGAATGCGCTGGCGGCGGGCCAAAGTCTCGCGTTCGAGACGGTCTTCTCGACACCGGCGAAGCTCGATTACCTGCGCCGGGCCAAACAGGCCGGTTACTTCATCCGGTTCTTCTTCGTCGGCACGGAGTCGCCGGAGATCAACGTGGTGCGAATCGCCCGGCGGTTTGTCGGTGGCGGCCACGAGGTGCCGATCGCCAAGATTTTCAGCCGCTTCAAACGGTCGATGGTCAACAGCCAGGAGGCGGCCCGTGTCGCCGATCGTGCTTACTTCTACGACAACACCGCGGAAGATCGGCCCGCCCGGCTGATCTTCCGCTGCGCCGACGGCCAGATGGAAAAAACCTACGGCGCGTTGCCGCGATGGGCGAAACCGATTTGGCAATCGCTCGCGGATTGAACGGCGGTGGGCCGGACCGACGAATCTAGTAGAGAGGCAAAGACACTCAACCATGGGTTGGGGCTTTGGAGGCTCACGACCAGTAACGATCCGCGCTCAGATAAATCGGCCCGGACCGCGTCGACGCAGCCGTCAAGTATTCGACGATCAGCCGCACGGCCTGATCCACCGACGACGCCCGGAGTGCTTCGGCGGACGACTGATCGTCGGTTTCGACGACGAATGGACACGTTGCCGACGACGACTCGATATGAACATCGCGCTTCACGCCGGGGAGCGAAAAACAGCAGATGCCATCGTCACCGGAAGAATGGGCGTCCTCGTGTTGTCGCACCATGAGAGCAGGCAGTCGCTCACGAGCTTCTTTGATGATTATGTCGATGTCGCGAACCATAACATGAATTTACCGGCTTAGTCCTGTGACCGGGTGTGTGCGTGCCGTGTCTCACACCGTGCATAACTGGATCGCTTCGCGGAGCGAGGCCAGCGGGTCGCGCTTCGGGAGAAATTCCTGGCCGACAAAACCCGTGAAGCCCGTCTCCGCGATCGCGCGCATGATGGCGGGGTAGTTCAGCTCCTGCGTCGTATCGATCTCGTTGCGGCCCGGATTGCCGGCGGTGTGGTAGTGCGCGAACCATTGGTGGTTTTCACGGATCGTGCGGATGACGTCTCCTTCCATGATCTGCATGTGGTAGATGTCGTAGAGCAGCTTCACGCGCTCGGAGCCGACGCGCTGGCACACCTCGACGCCCCACGCGGTGCGGTCGCACTGGTAGTCGGGGTGATCGACTTTGCTGTTGAGGAGCTCGAGGCAGAGCGTGACGCCCGCGCGCTCGGCGACGGGTGCGAGCTGCTTGAATGCCTCAACGCAGATCTCGATTCCTTCCTCGTCGCGCTGGCCGCGGCGGTTGCCGGAGAAGCAGACGACATTGGGGATGCCCGCGGCCGCGCACGCGCGGAGCCGATCCGCAAACCCGGGCACGAGCGCAGCGTGATGTTCGCGGCGGTTGAAGCCCTCGGTGATGTTGCCCAGCCCGCGCGCGAGTGAGCAGATGAGACCGTGCGGTTTCAGCGCAGCCCAGTCCTCCGGTTCGAGCAGATCAATGCCGTCGCAGCCTAGTGCGCGCGCGGCGGCAGCGAGTTGCGGCAAAGGGATCGTGGGGAAACACCATTGGGAAACGGAGTGGCGGTAGGAGGGCATGGGAAAATTGTTCAAGGCGGCCAGAAACCACGAATCGACACGAATGCACACGAAACGGACGACGACGTTTTCATTCGTGTCGTATCGTGTCCATTCGTGGTTCAACCGGTTGTTTCCCGTTCAGGGAATTGCTCACGGCCACTCGGTCTTCGCGGCGAAGTTGTGCACCCGCGGGCGGCAGTTGAGTTCGATCGCGATCATCGGCCTCGGTGCGGAACAGGGCGGAGGGAAACCTAACGACAAACAGGGTGGGGCGGCGAAGATCTATGCGGGGTGGAGGGTTTTTCTGCAGTTGGGATCTTGGAGCGAACCCGACCAGCGGTGATGCAATCTTGCGTTGGGTCTCATTGTCATAGCGCTCTGCGCCAGTCGATTTGAAGCTCACGACAGAGCCACTGCAAACCGTCAACGGTCATGTCCTCAAGCAGTCTTTCCGGCGGCTTAATGCACGCGCTCAAACGCCAACCGACCGAGTCCTCAAATTGCTCCAATGTGACACCGCGTGAAAGACACTCGTCTTGAATACGCCGCGCCAGCTCGTCAGCCGAAACCGCCGGCGCGGAAATCTCCTCTCCGAAAAGTTCGGTCGGACGAATGCCCAACACGCGACAAAACTTCTGCACGTCCCGCGGTGAATAGCAGCATGTCAGGTCGCCCTCAAACGACTCTATGTCCCAAATCCTCTGAGCAGAAACACCGCTCCGTGCAGCGAGCTCAACAAGTGATAATCCGAGGCGCTCTCGTGCCTCCCGAAAACGAATATGTGGAGCGATTACATTCACGACGCATGTGAATGAAACCTAACGGCAGTAACCAACTTTGGCTTGGTCATTCTGGTTGGCTAAGGTGCGGTATGAAAATCGCGGCTCAAGGTCTGATTCGCTGACCGCTCACTTCACCTTTGCACAGACGATGCAGTCGCGCGGCGCGGGGCCAAGGGTGGGGGCGATGTGCCAGCGGCGGAGGACACCCTCGCGCACCATGCCGGCTTTTTCCATCACGCGGGCGGACGCGGGATTCTCCACGTCGCAAAACGCATACGCGCGAAAAATCCCGGGCTGGGCGAGCGACCAGTCCACGAGATGCCTGAGCGCCTCGGCGGCGAAACCGTGGCCCCACATTTTTTTTGCGAGCGCATAGCCGAACATCGCCTTGCCGCCACCTTCGAGCGTTACACCCATCGAGCCGATGGGCGTGTCGGTGCCTTTGAGGCAGAGAATCCACGCGTAGTGGCCATGGGCTTCGCCCTTCTCCCAGACCGCGACGCACTCACGCAGGAAAACATTCAGCGGCTCGACGCGGTCGTAGGCGCGCCACGCCAGATAACGCGTGACCTCAGGATCGCTGGCGTAGGCGGCGAACACGGCCGGGCCGTCGTCTGCGCGCGGCATCCGCGCGACGAGCCGGGCGGTGGCGAAAGTGGCGGGCGGGCGCGGCATGATGGCGTGTGGTTTGGGGGTGGAGCGCGTTGACCCCAACGCGCTTTCAGGAGTCACGCAGGTCAACGGCAGACGCGAGGGGCAGCCCAAAGCGTCTTGAGGTCAAGCCGCTCCACCTCACGGCTTCTTCACCGCCGGCTCATACCACTCGCCGCGGAGCCAGTCCACGACGAGGCTGATTTCCTGCGGGCTGAGTTGCTTCTCGTCGCCGAAGGCGGGCATGCGGTCGTTGCGGGAGCCGAAGAAGCGTTCGTGGCCGGGATTAGCGAGCAGGGCGGTGAGCCAATCTTTCGAACCGTAGCCGGTGAGATCGGGGGCGGAGTTTTCGCCGGAGTCGTGGAATTTGTGGCATTCCATGCAACCGAGTTTGTCGCCGAGGAGCGCCTTGGTGCCGGTCTCGATCAGCGCGGCGTCGGCTTGATCGCGGGTGCGCTGGGCCTTGAGCTGCGCTTCGGCGGAGAGGGCGACGATGGCTTTTTGCAGGAGGGCTTTCTCCTCGTCCTTAAACCCAGCGACATCTTCTTGGACAAACTTCACCATCTTGCCGGCCTTGAGTTTCGTGCCGCCGTAATAGTGCAGACTCACGATGCGCTGCGGGTCGAAGAGGCCGGTGATCCACTCGCGGCTCGCGTAGCCCCTCAAGTCGGCGGCGGACGGCGGATCCTTGGGCTGGCCGCCGAGGGCGTCGTGCCCATCAAAGCGGTGGCAGCTCGCGCAGCTCTTGGCGAAAATCTTCGGGCCCTGCGTCAACGCGTCGTTGCGCAGCAGCGTGACCGCGCCGGTGACGGGGATGCCATCAGGCGATTGCGCGAGCTCGACGACGCGGTGGTTGTCGCGTTCGGCGGCATGCACGGCGAGGGCGTATTCCGGATTGGAACGGTCGGCGCGCACGGCGAGGAAGGTGAGCACGCCGACACCCGCGAGCATGACCCACAGGAAACCGAGGTTGAAGCGGTGGCCGAGTTTCCAATTGGCGATGTAAGGCATCGCCGCGAGCACGGCCATGAGCAGACCGGGAATCACGATCGCGCCCCAGACCTCGGTGCCGCCGGGAAAATATTTCAGCAGCTCGAAGAGAAAGAGAAAATACCACTCGGGCCGCGCGGCGGAAAATTGCTCCGACGGATCGGCGGGCGCGCCGAGCTCGGCGCCGTGGTAGCGGAAGATCAGAAACAGCACGACGAGCAGCACGGCGAGGCACGCGACGGCGTCGCGCAACACCTGCTCGGGCCAGAACGCGGCGTCCGGCCGGCCCGGCCGGCCGGTCTTTGGCTTAGGCGGCGTGATGCCGGGGCGGCGGTAAAGATAAATTTGCGCGACGATGTACGCGATGATCGCGCCGGGGATGATGCCGGCGTGCAGCGCAAAGAACCGCGTGATCGTGTGGTGGCCGTAGTCGCTGCCGCCTACGACGACTTTTTGCAGCGAAGGCCCGATGACGGGCGTGATGGCGGCGATATTGGTCGCGACCTTCGTGGCCCAGTAGCCCTTTTGATCCCAAGGCAGCAGGTAACAGGTGAGAGAGAGCGCGAGCGTGAGCAGCATCAGCACGACGCCCGACCAGAAGTTCACCTCGCGCGGCGCCTTGTAGGCCCCGTCGATCACGACCTGCATGAGGTGGATCACGAGCAGGACCGTCATCGCCTGCGCGGTGTAGTGGTGCAGGCCGCGGAGGAACCAGCCGCCCCACATCTCATATTGGATGAAGTAAACGCTCTCCCACGCCGTCTGCGAACTCGGGCTGTAGGCCAGCCACAGGAAGAGCCCGGTGATGACCTGGATCGCGAAACAGAAAACGAGCGTGCTGCCCCATACGTAGCGCCACCGCGCGCCACCGGGGACGTTTTCGAAGAGCGCCTCGTGCAGGAGTTGCTTGGCGCCGGTGCGATGGTCGAGCCAGTCGAGAATGGGTTTCATCAGACGGGGATGCGGTCGTGCACGCCGGCGCGGAAATTTTGGAACGTGACCCAGACTTCAGTTCCGTTGCGGACTTCCACCTTCAGATCGTCAAGACCGCGCGGGCTCGGGCTCTTCGGATCGATGATCTTTCCGTCGGGGCCGAAGCGGCTGTCGTGGCACGGACAGAGGTAGCATTTTTCCCGCGGCCGGTAGTCGACAAAGCATCCGGCATGCGGACACACGACGTTGAAGGCGCGCACCGAGTTGTCCTTGAGCCGCTGCAGATAAACGGCGCCGACGGGGACGTTGGGGGTGCGGTTCCAGGCATCGACGCGCGTCGCGAGCACGGAGAATTTCCGCGGCTCGCCGTCCTCGGGCAGGGCGCTGAGCGTCGCCACGAGCACGGGCCCGCCGGCCTCGGATTTGCGCCGCAACGGATCAAAGAGGACAAAAACGCCGGCGAGCGGCGCGGCCACGGCGGTCAGGCCCCCGATAACGATCGCGGCGGCTTTGGTGAGGAAATTGCGCCGGTCGGGCTGCGAGGCGCAATGCGGGCAATCGTGGTGGGGCATACAGGAAAATGCGGCCGGAGCCGGCTGCGAAGGGGCATGACGGACAAGGAGGGGAAGCGATTCAACCGCAAAGCGAAGAACGTAACGAAAGAGCGGGATGAAAAAGAGAAAAGTAGGGCGGGGCGTTGACCCGGCCTTACGATCTTATCGCTTAGCCGGAACGTTGCATTTGAACTCAAGATCGCTCGCAAGTTTATCGGTTGGAGGTGGGC
>JANNEY010000625.1:0-1841 GCA_031379235.1 Opitutaceae bacterium
GTCCATCGACGGCGGCATGACGACACTCCCGGCGAATGAGGACTTCTTGCGTGATCGGATCGATGAGTCGCTCCGCGCGTTTTCTGCCCGCGTGAAAAAGCCCGGTGGCGAATACTATCTGTTTGTCCTGGAGGACACGGCCACCGGAGCAATCGTCGGCACGAGCGGTCTCGCGGCGCGGGTGGGCGGCTACGAGCCGTTCTACAGCTACGAAATCCGCACCGATCGCTACACTCACGCACCGCTGAAGATCGCAAAAGAGGTGTCCGTTTTGCACCTCAAAGAGGTCCATCGTGGTCCTTCCGAGATTTGTTCGCTCTTCCTCCATCCCGATTATCGCCGCGCCGGCGCCGGTCGTCTCCTGTCGCTGGCGCGTTTCCTCTTTGTCGGGGCGTTTCCCGCCCGCTTTGACGACACCGTCATCGCCGAACTGCGCGGCTACATCGACCAGACCGGCCAGTCGCCATTCTGGGAGGCGGTCGGGCGCCAATTTTTCGAGTTCGATTTCTACGCGGCAGATTTCCTCAGCGGCTTGGGCGACAAGTCCTTTATCGCCGACCTCATGCCGGACCATCCGATTTATGTGCCGCTGCTGCCGCCACACGTCCAGGCCGCCATCGGTCGCGTGCACGCCAACACTGAACCCGCGCTGGCACTCCTCCGCGCCGAAGGCTTCGAACGCACCTCCGAGGTCGACATCTTCGATGCCGGCCCGCAGCTCCGCGCGAAGGTGAAAAAAATCCGCACGATTCGCACCACGCGCACCGCCCGGCTCCGCCGCACCACGGTGACGCCGCCCACCGGAAGCCTTTTTCTCCTCGCCCATGCCGCGCTCGATTTCCGCGCCACCGTAGGCGCCCTCGTCGAGCACGACGACGGTTCCGTTTCCCTCGACGGCGAAACCGCTACCGCGCTCGCCCTCGCCCCCGGTGACAGTGTCACGCTAGCCCCGTTGAAATGAGCCTGTTCTCGTCGTTCAATCCCGCCACCGGAGAGCCGGTGTGGACTGGCCCCGCCGCCACTCCTGCCGCCGTTACCGCCACCGTTACCCGCGCCCGCGCCGCGTTTCGCCCGTGGTCGCGCACTCCGCTCGCCGAACGCGAAACTCGTCTCCGGGCCTTCGCCAAAGCGCTCGAATCCCGCCGCGCCTCCCTCGCCGACGCGATTTCGCGCGAGGTCGGCAAGCCCACGTGGGAGGCTCTCGCCGAAGTGACCACGATGATCGGAAAGGTCGAACTCTCGATCGCCGCCCACGCCCGCCGCTGCGTGAACTTCACCGGCGGCCCCGCTATCACACGTTTTCGGCCCCACGGGGTCGTCGCCGTGTTCGGCCCGTTTAATTTCCCCGGTCACCTCCCCAACGGTCACATCGTGCCCGCACTCCTCGCCGGCAACACCGTTGTCTTCAAACCCAGCGAATACGCCCCGCTCGTCGCTGAGCTGACTGCGGCCGCTTGGCGCGACTCCGGCTTGCCGGCCGGTGTCCTCGAAGTCGTCCAAGGCGGCCGCGACACCGGTGCCGCCCTGGTCGATTCGCCCGACCTCGACGGGCTCTTCTTCACCGGCTCCGCACGCACCGGCCTCTGGCTCGCCGAAAAATTCGCCCGCGCGCCGGAGAAACTCCTCGCGCTTGAACTCGGCGGCAACAATCCGCTCGTCGTCTGGCTCCCGCGCGATCTCCGCGCCGCCGCGCTCCTCACCGTCCAATCCGCCTACCTCACCGCCGGACAGCGCTGCACCTGCGCCCGCCGCCTCATCGTCCCAGCTGACACCGCCGGCGACACCTTCCTTGCTGAACTCACCCGCGTCATCGCCACGATTCGCGTCGGCCCCTTCACCGA
>JANNEY010000663.1:0-5659 GCA_031379235.1 Opitutaceae bacterium
TGAGGCCGTCTACCGCACGCTGCCTTTTCTCGGTGAGCCGCCGATCACCCGCTTCGGCGTCGGCGTGTTTGCCTACTCGAAGACGTTCGACGTGAAGAAATCGCTCGCCGCACTCGGCCCGCCGTCGGTCACGCTGCGCGAGGGCATCGCGCGCTTCATCGCGTGGCAGCACGCGCAGCCGGAGTCATAGCTCCATCTGCAACGTCGTCGCGTAGTCGGTGCGCGCCGACCGCTCCGGGTGATTCTGGAAGTAAGAAATGTGCGGCCGCATCACATCAAGCGGCGTCGAGGTGAACTTCGGCAGGCCACCGAAGCGGTCGATGTTTTCCTGCTGCCGGCGCAACACCTCCTGATCCTGCCGCAGCACACGGCCGAACACCGCGCGCAGAATCGTCTTTTTCAGCCATGCCGGCGCGAGTTTCCGCGGCGTGGAAATCGCCGAGTGGATCAGCACGCGGCGCTCGTCACAGGGTGTAAACATCGAGGTGAGCAAGAAACGCGGACCGGCCGGGCCGCGGTATTCGAGCTGCGCCGTGGCGGGCGGAAAAAAGCGGCCGACGCTGGTCAGCCGTTGCCCTTCCATCAGTCGCGGGATGAGGCCGTCGGGCCGCGCGTTCTCGTGGTAAACTGCCTCCACGCCGTCGGCGTCGCGGCGCACCGTCACCTCAACGGTCCGGCGTTTCTGCGCGCGGCGCACGAGCCCGGCGTGGGCGAAGTGCGGATGGCACGCGTCGAGGAGATTTTCCAAACCGTCCACAAGTGCACACTGCGCCGTCGCCGCCCAGAGAAACGTGTCGAAGCGCGCATCGCCCAGCGCCACGTGGCGGTTTGGCTCCAACTCGCGGCGGTGCTCGGCCTTCGGCGCCACGCACACCCACACGAGTCCCTCGCGCTCAATCACACCCGCAGTCTCCGCCGCCTGATGCGGATGCTCGCACTCGCCCGCCATGCCCGGAATGCGCCGGCACGCGCCGCCGCCGTCAAACGACCAGCCGTGGTAGGGACATTCAATCAGATCGCCGACGACGCGGCCTTGCGAAAGCGCGGCGTTGCGATGCGGGCAACGGTCGCGGAGCGCCGCGATTTTTCCCGCCGAGCGAAACAGCACGATCGGCACGCCGAGGATCGTGCGCGCGAGCGGGCGCGCACCGACCTCCGCCGCGGTGCAGGCGACGAACCACTGCGGGCGGAGCGACTCGAGCGCGGGAATCATAGCCTTAGTTTCCGCATGAGCGGCACGCCGAGTCCGTTGACGACCGCGCGCAGCGCGCCCACGGCCGCGCGCCGCCCGAGCGAGAGATGCCGATCGTAGATCGCACTGAACTCGATCTCGGGCCGGCCGCCGCGCAGGCGTTTGAACTCCGCCGCGCCCGAGCTGAGGTTGACGCGGTGGCCGTGCCGCAGCGCGAACTCATACGTGAGCGTCATGAGCAGCCGGTAGAGCCCAAGGCGACGATCGCGGGCGGTATCGTAGCCGACGATCGGCGCGGTCACGACACCATCGATCGTGAACAGGCCGAGCACACCATCCAACACGCCGTCGCCGCCGCGCAGGCCGAAGCACGTCATCACGCCCGCCCGGTGGCAGAGCTGGAGATAGCGCGGCGTGAACACGGGGTTATGCTGAGAGTATTTCTCGATGTAGAGCAGCCGATAAAGTTCGGCCATCCGCGCATAGTCCGCGTCACCGAGCTCAGCGCCGGGCACAACGCGATAGCCCGTCTGCGCGAGCAGCTGCCGATCCTTGTGCGCATTGGGAGTCGCGGCCCACGTCTCCGCGAGCCGCTCGTAGCAGTAAACCTGGCGGCTCGCGAGCAGCCGGCCGCCGGCCGCGCGGCACTGCGTGAGCAGCGGGGCATTGGTCCATTCGTTGAGCGAGCGGAAGCAGATGAAGTGCCCGGGGAATCGCGCGGCGAAAAATTCCACCATCGCTGCGATCGGCAGCGCGACGCCCTCCGGGTAGAGATTGGTGGAGAGCATCCAGTTGTTCACGTGGACGATTCGGTTGATCCGCGCGGTCTTCAGGAGTGCGCCCGCCGCATCCGCCAAACCGCCGAGCGCCGCGCGCGCCGCCGCGCTCCGGATCAGACGCAGCTCCTCCTTCGCATACGGCGCGTAGGCCGTGTAGGGCGAGCACACGTAGCAGTTGTCGTAGTCCGCGTCGTTGATCGTCACGGGCAACGCCCAGTCCGCGGCGCACAGCACCATCACACGCGTGCGGAGATTGGCGATGAACGGCGGCGCGCCCTCGCGCGCAAACGCCTCGGCATAGGCGCGGAGTTTTTCGCTGCCTACCGGCCAGTCGGTCGCGGTCATCTCGCGCGGATCGAGCAGCCTCATGGCCCGGGGATTTCCTCGCCGTCCCACTCGATGTCCCGCGTCGAGGCCGCCTGCGGCGTGATGCCGAGGCGCACGGCGTTGACGAGCGTCGCCCCAAGGCCCGCGAAAACAAAAAACGCCGGGGCCGGATCGGCCCACGACCAGAGCACATCGCGCGCGCGCCAGCCGTCGGCCGCCCAGCGGGGGATTTTCCCATGGCGGAGCGCATCCCAGCCACCGATGGAAACCATCGCCGAGCCGATCATGGCGGATCGTCCGTCGCGCGGGCGCACGATCTCGCGTGCCGAACCGCCAAACGCCCCCGCGAGCGCGGCGTCGCACGCGAAGAGATGCAGTCCACTCGTCGCGCGCGGATTGCACTCGATCACATGCACCCGGCCATCGGGCGACGCGATGAAATCGAAGGCGATCTGCCCCGTGTAGTTCAGTTTCGCCACGAGCCGCGCGGTGAATGCCTCGATCAAAGGCTGCTGCATCGGCTGAAAATAGTAACCCGAGCCACGCCCCGCCCGCCACGTCGGCGCGTAGAGCGCGTGCGCCGTCAGCCGGCCGCTGCGCGCGATCGCGTAGCTGCACAGCTCGCGGCCCGCGACAAACCGCTGCGCCACCCACGGCCGCGCCGGCGTCGGTGCAATCGCATGCGCCGCCTCAGCCGTCGGCCGCACGAGCGTATGCACCGCGAAGCGCGAGAAGACAGGTTTGAACACCAACTCGCCCGCGCCCGACACCAACTGCCCGAGGTCCTCCGGTGAACTCAGCCGCCACGTCTCCGGCACCTCGATGCCGAGCCCACGTGCGACGCGCGTGAAGCGCTCCTTGTCGTGCAGCTCCTCGAGCAACGGAAAATCCGCGCAGAAAAGTTCCGCCACCCCGCGCAGCTCCTTCGCAAAGCGTCCGAGAAAAAACACCTCCTCGCACGTCGGCACGATCAGATCGATGCGCTCGCGGCGCGCGATCTCCTGAATCGCCGTCGCAAAAGCCCGCGGCTCCTGCTTTGGCGGCGGAACGCGCACGGCCTTCCCCACGGCGCGCGAAGCCCGCGCCAGAAAACACGGCGCGCTGTCCGCGACGACCACGTGCGCCCCGGCCGCGGCAAAGCTCCGCGCCAGGTCCACCGCGACCGGCGCGCGCCCTCCGGTGATCAAGACGCGCTTCATTGCCCTGCGAGCGTGCCGTCCGAGCGCTCGTCGGCAATCCGATCCCTCGCGCCGTCGTCGCGTGTTGGCCTCTCCGCGCCCACGTCTGCTCCGCGCTCGCGTCGGTCCGCAACTTGGCCTTCATCGGCGCGCGCCCTCATTCGCTCGTGATTTTCGTCCTCACCATCGCCGCGTTCTCCGTCTACCTCGCGCTGATGCTAGCGAAGTTCCACCTCGCCCGGCGCTATGCCCGGACGACTGGCGCGCAGGCAGCACCAACGCCGGAACCCGATTATTCCGAGGTGACGATTCTCCAGCCCGTCGTCAGCGGCGATGCCCGGCTGGAGGAGGCGTTGCGCGCCGCGCTGGCGGCATTTCCCCGTTGTCCGCTCATTTGGATTCCCGACGCGGACGACGCGCCGGCGCGCGAATTGTGCGCGGCGCTGCAGCTGGCTCACCCTACTCACGCCATCCGCATCCTCGCGACGCCTCCGCCGCCCCAAGGCGAGAACCCCAAGGCCCACAAGCTCGCCCTCGCCGAGGCGGCAGTCTCCACGCGGCTCCTTGTCGTGCTCGACGACGACACGCGGATGACGCCCGACGGGATGCGCGCGCTGCTCGTCGGCTTGGAGCGCGCCACGCTCAGCACCGGCCTGCCCTGCTATCTGCCGGGGGCAAACGCACCAGCTGATCTCGTCGCGCAATTCGTGAACAACCAGAGCGTGCTCACCTATCTTCCGCTGCTGGTATTTTCCCCGCCGATTACGTGCAACGGCATGTGCTACGCGCTGCGCACGCGCGAGCTGGCGGAGCTCGGCGGCTTCGAGCGCATCCGCCGTTTCGCCGCCGATGATCTGGCGATCGCGCAGCTCGTGATCGGCGCGGGCCGTCTCGTGCATCAGACGGTCGCGCCGCACTTCATCGCGACGAGCGTCGCCGACTGGCGGCACTACGCGCGGCTCATGCACCGGTGGTTCGTCTTCGCTACCCTTCTCGTGCGCGATCAGCCGCCGGGCCGCCGCCTGCTGATTCTCGCGGTGCATGGCTGTCCGCCGGTGCTGCTCTGGCTCGGCCTGCTGCTCACGTGCGCGAATCCATCCCCGGCAGGCGGTGCGGTGCTCGCGGCCACCCTGCTGCTCCGGGCCGGCATCACGCTCGGCGTGCAACGCGTGTTTTTCGGCCGCGCGCTCCACCAGCCCGTGCTCTCGCTCGTGTCCGAGCTGCTGCAACCGCTGCACTTCGTGCATGCCCTGTGCTCGCGCACCGTGCTGTGGCGGAAACGCTGGATTCGCATTCGCTCCAACCGCGAGTTTCGCTACGTCTGATTCCCCCGCTCATGCAGCAGCATTTCCGCATCGCCGGCACCGGCGGCTATCTCCCGAAGAAGATTATTACCGCCGCGGAGCTCGACGCGCGCCTCGGCCTCGCGCCCGGCTGGACACTGCGCCACACCGGGGTCGCCACGCGCCACCAGCGCGCTCCGGGGGAAACCGCCGCCGTCATGGGCCGCGCCGCCGCGCTCGAGGCGCTCGCCGCCGCCGGCCGCACGTGGCGCGATCTCGATCTGATCATTGATGCGAGCACCTCACAGCAGCAGCCGATCCCGTGCAACGCCGCGCTGCTGCAGGAGGCCTTCGGCGCCGAGGCACGCGGCATCGCGGCCGTCGATATTCACTGCAGTTGCCTGAGTTTTGTCGCGGCGTTGAATTTCGCCAACGCCCTCCTCGCCGTCGGCCAGCACGAGCGCATTCTTATCGTCAGCTCCGAGACGCCGCTCGACGGCGTAAATTGGGATGATCCCGCGAGCGCCTGCCTCATGGGCGATGGCGCCGCCGCCGCAGTGGTGGAGCGCACCACAGCCGCAAACCCGACGCCGTGCCACTATCGTTTCGAAACCTACGGCGATTTCGCACACGTCTGCGAAATCGCCGGAGGCGGCAGCCGGTTGCCGCCGTATGACTACACGCCCGCGCAGCACGCCCGCTACCGTTTCGCCATGGACGGCCCGCGGCTCCATCGCGCCGCCAGCCAGTTGCTGCCACCGATGATGCGCTCGCTGTTCGTCGAGGCCGGAGTCACCCCGGCCTCGCTCCACGTCGTGCCGCACCAAGCATCGGGTCCCGCCGTCGAGCTGCTCGCGCGCCGGCTCGGTCTCGCCCCCGAGCGATTGCACGTCGGCCTCG
>JANNEY010000040.1:0-2815 GCA_031379235.1 Opitutaceae bacterium
GCCATGCCTTTCTGGAACCACGCGGGGTCACAGCCGGGCCACGCCGCGTGGTTGGAGTGGCCTTACAAACTGCATATCAACGCCGTCGCGGCCCGCGGCGCCAAGAAGGGCAAGAACGCGGGCGAGGCGATTCCCGCCGTGCAGCTCTATGATGTGGCCAAGGACCCGAAGGAAACCATCGACCTCGCCGCGCAGGAACCGCAGCGCGTCGCGCGAATGACCGCGGCCCTCGAGGCGTGGCAGGCCTCCGTCGAACGGAGCCTCGCCGGCGCAGACTATCCGACGCCGTCACGATGAACCTACGCTTGCTCATCTTCACAGTCGTCGCGGCGGCTGCACTGGTCATCCGTTGCGTCGCTGTGGACGCTCCGCGCGTCGATGCATCGACCCTCACCGGTAAAGTCATGGTCGGCTACCAAGGCTGGTTCAACGCCGAGGGCGATGGCGCCAAGCGCGGCTACAACCACTGGACCCGCGGCAACGTGAGGCCGGCTCCCGACAAGGTCCGCATCGACATGTGGCCCGACCTCACCGAGTTCCCCGCCGCTGAGCGCTTCCCGACCGATCTCGTGCACGCCGACGGCCGGCGCGCGGAAGTTTTCAGCTCTTATCTCCGCCCGACCGTCGTGCGGCATTTTTCCTGGATGAAGGAGCACGGCATCGATGGCGCGTTCGTCCAGCGCTTCATCAGCTCGCTCTCACGCGGGACGTCCCTCGCGGCCAACAACGCCGTCCTCGAAAACGTTCGCGCCGGTGCCCGCCAACACGGCCGCGTCTACGCCCTCATGTATGATCTCAGCGGCCTCACTCCGGGCAAAGCCGACCTCTTGATCAACGACTGGAAAAAGCTCCTCCGCGAAACCAAGCTCACGAGCGACCCCGCTTACCTGCGTCACCACGGCAAGCCGCTCCTCGCCCTCTGGGGCTGCGGTTTCAAGGACGACGAGAAGCCCCGCCCCACCCTCGACGACTGGCGTAAGATCCTCACGTTTCTCAAAGACGACAAGGAGAGCGGAGGACTCGCCCTCATGGTCGGCGTGCCGAGTTTTTGGCGCACGCAAACCCGCGACACGATTCCCGATCCGACGCTCCTCGAACTCGTGCAACTCGCCGATGTGATCTCACCGTGGACGCCCGGCCGCTATCGCACGCCCGAAGCCGCGGCCACTCACGCCGCCACCGTCTGGCAACCGGACATCGCGTGGTGCCAGGAGCGCAAACTCGATTTCCTTCCCGTGGCGTTTCCCGGTTTCAGCTGGCACAACATGAAACCGACCGAACCCCTCAACGCCATCCCTCGCTTGCAGGGCCGTTTCTTCTGGTCGCAGATCACCGCCGCGAAACGCGCCGGCGCCGACATGCTCTACGTCGCCATGTTCGACGAAGTCGATGAAGGCACGGCCATTTTCAAGGTAACGAATTCTCCGCCCGTCGGTCCCGGCGCAGGCGTCCAGTTCGCCACCTACGAAGGTCTGCCGAGCGATCACTACCTCCGCCTCACGGGCCTGGCTGGCAAAGTCATCCGTGGTGATGCGCCCGCCACCGACGAACCGCCACTACCGTCCGCACCAAACCGGTGATGGCATTAGCCGCACCACGATTTGGCCCGTGCGACCCGCCAGGTTATACCAACGTCCCTTGAAGTTTGGACTTCTTGCGGGTGGGGCCGCTTCTCCGCAAGCGGCCTGAGTTCCAGCCGGCGAGTCGCCCTTCAACCCAGGCCGGCTCGGAGAGCCAGCCCCACCTCGGAATAGTCTGATCGTCACGGGACGTTGGTATTATACCAACGTCTGTTAGTATTTGGATTGTCATGGCGAGGAGCGAAGCGACGAAGCCATCCAGCTGGATCGCCACGGCGCGCTTCGCGCACCTCGCGATGACAAAAGTCTAATAAACCACAGCCGGTGGTATTACGTGTCCCTGCCTTCGCGCCAAATTTCGATGCTTCTGAAAAAGCCTCGCTCACCCCGTCCACCACGATCACGACCGCTTGCCTGGCGGCTCGGCTTTTTTGGCCGGCGCTGTCCCCGGCGGCTGGTCGAGCAGCAGCCGCGACTGCACTTCGAGCGAGCCCTTGTAGAACGGTGGAAACAAAATCAGCAGCGCGCGTTCGCTGGGTTTGAGCGCGGCGGTCGCGGCGTAAGCTTGGTAGGTGCGGCCCTTGAACTGGGTTTGCAGGGCAATCTTCGCCGAGGTCCCGACCTTGAGGGTCGGATTGAGACCGGGTTGAAGCGTCACCGTTTCTTTGTTCACGGTGCCGGTAAGGACGAGGCCGCTGAAGTTGATGATGGCCAGCCCGCCGGAACCGTGGCGCGCTGCGCCGTCGTCGAGCACGGAGATTTGGAAACGTAGCTTGCCCGCGGCCACGTCGGTCGCGGCGACCGGGGAAAACAGCAGGAGCGCGTCGTTCACCCCGATGGGAATCGTCGCCTCGGCGACGACGGCACCCGACTCGGCGTCGACGAACCGCAGCGGCATCGGCCCGCGGTAATCGTAGCGCGGCGAGCGCGCGGTCGGATAAAACGCGAGCTTCACCGCCGGTGCACTCGCGCGCGGCGTGTAACTCAGACCGACGATGGGTTGCGCGGAGAAGACGGTGAAGCGGACGGCCTGGAGGTTGGGCTGAGCGCGAAGCGGCGCGAAAGAACCGAATGCGAGCGCGAGCAGCAATACCCACACGAACCAAAACGATTGTTGTAGGGCGGGGTCGCCGACACGGCTTTCCGGTTTGGGTAGGGGCGTGGCTCGTCCACGCCTCAGGGCGCGCACGAGGCGCGCCCCTACGACGGGCCGGCCAAACCGGAAAGCCGTGGGG
>JANNEY010000044.1:0-5513 GCA_031379235.1 Opitutaceae bacterium
CTGCCCATCGTCCCGATTTAACCTTGTCCTTCCTCTCCAATCTTCCATGACCACACCACTCTCAGGGTGGCTGGTTTTGACCCGGCCCGTCGTGGCTGGTTTTCACCTGGCCGGTGACACAATGGCAACGCGGCCACGGAGCTGCGGCTCATCGCGCTGATGCGGGCGCAGGGCATCACCGGCTGGCGGCGAGGAGCTTCGCTCGGGCGGAAGGCGGGCGGGCGGAAGGAGCGGGGAGCACGGAAGATCGCGAAAGCGTTCCGCGTGAAACCGGATTTCGTTTTTCGCGCGCACCGGCTCGCCGTCTTCGTGGACGGTTGCTTCTGGCACGGTTGTCCGATCCACGGCACGCAGCCGCGGCAGAACGCGAAATTCTGGCGCGAGAAAATCGCGCGCAACCGGGCGCGCGACCGGTTAGTTAACCGCACGCTGCGGGCGCAGGGCTGGCGGGTGCTCTGCATTTGGGGGCATGCGCTGAAGCGGAAAAACGAGCGTCGGCTGCTGGGGCGGCTGCGGCGCGCCGGGGTGGGCTGAGCTTTGCGCTTCCACTGCGGGCTCGCCGGCCACGGCTCAGAAAACCGCTTTCATCATGGGCGGATCAACCGGTGGCCGAGCCCTGATGCGGGCAGATTGGCTCTTGGTTTCCGTTTGGACCGTGCTACATTCCGGCCGTGCTCGCAGCTCGCAAAGCGCCCTTTTCCCTCGACCGCACCGCGTTCTCGGTCGGCCGGCTGCAGGACGAAGACAGCCAGGTTGACTACTGGCTCGCGCAACCCGCCGAACAACGGCTCGCTGCCCTCGAGTTCCTGCGCGCTTCGTTCGATCCTGATGCCTGCGCTGCACAACGACTTCGCGGATTTCTTGAGGTTACTCAACGAACGTAAGGTTCGTTACCTCGTGGTCGGCGGTTACGCCGTGGCGTATCACGGGTATCCCCGCTACACCGGTGATCTCGATGTCTTCGTCGAGGCTTCGTCGTGATGGCGGCGGTCCTTTCGCGCGGCAGTTGGCCCGCACGGCCTCGCTCCGCTTGACTCGGCCTACGTAGGAACCTTGTTTCCACGTGTGAAGACCAAGCTCACCCTCTACGTCGACCAAGCCGCCGTCAAACGGGGCAAACTCTGGGCTCGCCGCCGGAAGCTCCCGCTCTCGCGCGTGGTCGAGGAGCATCTGAACCGGCTAGTCGCGACCGACGCCGGCGAACGCTTTCTCGCGAAGTGGCAGGGGAAGTTCCGCCTTTCGCCCGATGCCGCGAAGGATCCCCGCGCGGCGGCGATCATGGCCAAGCACGTCCGGTGATGCTGCGTCCGCTGCTCGACACCAATGTGCTCATCGACCTCGCCCTGAGCCGGCCGGGTTTGCACGAAACCAGCGGCGCGGTCGTCGCCTGGAGCCTGAACCATCCCGGCACCACGGTCGTCGCCGTGCATACGCTGGCCACGGTCAACTATCTCATGGGGCGGGAAACGGGTGCCGCCAAGGCGAGGGAGTTCATCGGCGACCTCGTGCCCGGCATCGATATTGCCCAGCTCGACACCGCCGGAGTCAGCCGCGCCCTTGAACTGCCCTTGCCCGATTTCGAAGATGCGCTCATCGCCGCCGCCGCCGAGAGTTCCGGCGCCACCCACATCGTCACCCGCAACCTGTCCGATTTCCGCAAGTCCCCCGTCAAAGCCGTGACGCCGGAAGATTTCCTGCGGCTGAGCGCAAGGGTCTGACGCGCGGCCTGCTGGGCGCGGCAGCAAGGACGATGCGCCGCGATCACGCGCGACATCTTCCCCAAGCGAAAACGTTCCGCCGTGATGGCGGCCATCCGCCCGCGGGGCAACGCAGCCATGGAGCTGCGGCTCATCGCGACTATGCGCGCACACGGGATTATCCAGCCTTCGCCAAGGCTACGGCGGACAAGCGGGCTGGCGGCGAGGCGCTTCGCTCCGGGGGAAAACAGGTGAGAGGAATGAGCGTGGAGGAGGGAAGATGGTGAAGGCGTTCCGCGTGAAACCGGATTTCGTTTTTCGGGCGCACCGGTTCGCCGTCTTCGTCGACGGGTGATTCTGGCACGGTTGTCCGATCCACGGCACGCAGCCGCGGCAGAACGCGAAATTCTGGCGGGAGAAAATCACCCGCAACCGCGCGCGCGACCGACTGGTGAACCGCACGCTCCGCGCGATGGGCTGGCGCGTGTTCAGGATTTGGGAGCATGAGCTGAAACGAAAGAACGAGCGCCGGCTGCGGGGGCGGCTGCGGCGCGCCGGGGTGGGCTTAGCTTGGCGCTTCCCCTGCGGGCTTGCCGGCCATGGCTCTGAGAAACGCTCTCTCATCACCGGCGCGTTAGCCGGTGGCCGCGCCCTGATGCGGGCAGATTGGCTCTTGGTTTCCGTTTGGAGCGTGCTACATTCCGGCCATGCCTGAGCGCATCACGATTCTTCCGGACGTCTGCAACGGTCGACCTGTCATCCGCGGCACACGCATCGCCGTGCAAACGGTGCTCGAATTTCTCGGCGCGGGAGATTCGGTGGAGGATGTGCTCGAAGAATATCCGGCCCTTACGCGGGAGGATGTGCAGGCGTGCCTCAGCTACGCTTCTCGGCTTATGGCCAACCATTATTCGGTGGTGCCGGTGGCATGAAGGGTTGGCTGCTGGATCAGAATCTTCCGTCGCGGCTGGCTTTCACGCCGACGCTGCCTGTCGTCGCCGCAGCTTCCCTGGGCGGCAATCCTTCCGACGGCCAGCTGTGGGACTACGCGCGGCAGGAGGGCCTGGCGATTGTGACCAAGGACGCCGACTTTTCCGGACGCATCATTTTGCACACGCCGCCGCCGTGGATTGTTCATTTGCGCTTCGGCAACCTCCGGCGCCGGGAATTTCATTCGGTGCTGGCCCGGGCGTGGCCGCAGGTCGAGGCACTGCTGCCCGTGCACAAACTGGTGAATGTTTACGCCGATCGCGTCGAAGCTGTCGGTTGAATCCTCGGCCGACGGCATGCCGGACATCTTCTCGAAACGAAAACAGTGCTCCGCGGTGGAGCGGATTCCGGGGAAAGTCAGCGGTGTCTGGCTGTTCAAGGGCACGCGCGTTCCGGTGAAGGCACTGTTTGAGAATCTGGAAAGCGGAGCCACGGTGGAGAATTTTCTGGAGTGGTTTCCCGGCGTCACCCGCGGCCAAGTTGAGGCCGTGCTGGAGCACGCGCAGCGCAGCCTCGTCGAAGCCTGAGTGCGGCGGCAACGTCGAGAGCATCCTCGCGATGACGGTCCCGGCGTGTTTCGCGGCGGGGCAGGGCGGTTTCGATTTCGCGGACCTCGATACGCCTTTGTTCCTCGCGGAGAATCCATTCGACGGCGGGTTCACGATGGACGGCGGGAAAATTTCCGTCGCGCACATCGCGGCGGGTCATGGCGTGAAGCCCCGCGCCTAATGGTTGCGGCGGTGGGCATCGGCGCGCGCGCCGGCGACGGCCTCGGCCATGGTGCCTTGCCACATGCGACCGTGACCGGGCAACAGCGTCACGCGGCCAAGCTCGGCGAAACGATCCAGCGCGCGTCGCGCCGTCCGGTCGTCGTGGTTCAGGGCGCGGTCGGGGACTTGCGGCGGGCCATGGCGGCCCGAGAGCAAATCGCGCGTGACGAGGGTGTCGCCGCTCAACAGCACGCCCCGTTGCGGCAGAAAAAATGCGACCTCGCCGGGCGTGTGCCCAGGCACGTGCAGCACGACCGGGCGACCGGGCACATCGAGGGTATCGCCGTCGTTGAAGGCGCGTGCCGCGCTCACGCGCGCGCCGGTAAACAATCCCGCGAGCACCGCCCGGCCGATCATCGCTCCGGTAAACGGCCGCCACGCGTTGCCGACCAGGCCGGTCCACGGCAACTGGAGCGGGCGGGCCACGGCCGCGAGATCTTCGCGGTGAATGAAAACCGTCGCGCCGCTTTCGCGTCGCACGCGATCCGCGAAGCCGGTGTGGTCCGCGTGCGCGTGGGTGAGGATGATCGCCTCAACGTCGCGCACGCTCCGGCCAATCGTGCGCAGCCCCTCGGAGAAGACGCGGTAGTGGGCGGGAAAGCCTGCGTCGACGAGGGTGAGCCGACCGGCCTCCTCGATGACATACCAATTGAAGGGATCGGTGTTGAAGTGGTGCAGGCCGGGTAGGATTTCCATGAGGCCGACAGGTTAACAGAGACGCGCGGCGGCATCGGTGACTTTGGTCACGCTCGCATGAAAATTATTTTTGCGCGCCGGTTTGCACGGCGGCGCACACAGCCTCTCACTGGCCCGCATGATCACTCCGCAGGCCATCGCGACCTATCCGTTTCTCGGCGAGCTCTCCCCGCGCGGCGGCCGGCTTGCCGCGGCGGGTGCGGAGTTGCGCTCGGTCCCGCGGGGCGTGCGCTTGCTGCGCAAGGGCGATCGCATCCGCAGTTTGGTCCTCGTGCTGTCGGGGCGACTGCGCGTCTTCACGATCACGCCGGCGGGTGACGAGGTGACGCTCTATCAACTTGGCCCCGGAGATTCCTGCCCGCTGGTCTTGCACGCGCTGTTGGAGGAAAAATTCCATCAGGCTTGGGTCGAAACCGATCGTGCGGCGAAGTTACTTTGTTTGCCCGCTTCCCTCGTGCGCACGCTCTACGAAGATGAGCGCGCCGTGCGGGAGTTTGCCCTGCAGGTGCTTTCCGGTCGAATCGTTGCGCTCATGACCGCGCTGGAGGAGGTGAGCCTGAATTCGATCGAGCAACGGCTGCGGAGCCATCTGTTGCGCGCCGCCGATGAACGTGGCGAGATCGAGACCACGCATGCGCAAATTGCCGTCGCGCTCGGCACGGCGCGCGAAGTGGTGTCGCGTCAATTGGAGCGACTCCGCGCCGCGGGCCTCATTCGCACCGGTCGCGGACGGATCGTCGTGCTTCGACCGCGCGCACTGGCTTGAAGTTGCGGGCCATCCGGAGATGTAGGATGGAACGGGGCGCGCAGAAAACCACGGCATGCCTCCGAAGCGGTGGGGTGACCGGAAATCTCCGGAAACGGCATTGCCGGATATGTGCGGCTCCACTTCGCTGCGCGCCTCATGTCTTCGAAAAATGCCCTCATCACCGGCGCGTCGCGCGGCATCGGCCGCGGCATCGCGATTGAACTCGCCCGCACGGGCGCCCGCATCGCCATCAATTATGCCGGCAATGCCGAGGCCGCCGCCGAGGCGCTCACGCTCGTGAAGGCCGCCGGCGGCGATGGCTTCATCGTGCAGGGCGATGTCGCGGTCGCGGCGGACCGCGAGCGGCTCGTGGCCGAGACCGTCGCGAAATTTGGCCGGATCGATCTGCTCGTGAACAACGCGGGCGTCGCGCCCAAGGTCCGCGCCGATCTGCTCGACGCGGGCGAGGAGAGCTTCGACCGGCTCTTTGAGATCAACCTCAAGGGCCCGTTCTTCCTCTCGCAGCTCGTCGCGAAGCAGATGCTGAAGCAGGCGCCCGACGCCGAGGGTTTCCGCGGCCGCAACGTCAACATCACCTCGATCTCCGTTTAC
>JANNEY010000047.1:0-12980 GCA_031379235.1 Opitutaceae bacterium
CTGCCCATCGTCCCGATTTAACCTTGTCCTTCCTCTCCAATCTTCCATGACCACACCACTCTCAGGGTGGCTGGTTTTGACCCGGCCCGTCGTGGCTGGTTTTCACCTGGCCGGTGACAAACAGCGGAATGACCGCGAGCACGAGCCACCAAAGACTGGAGGCACTGTGACGGAGGCGCAGCGCGACTAGACCAAGACTCAGGAGCAAGAAGAAAGCGCCGGAGAAGGGGTCGTTTCGGCCCACAAGCACCATCGGCGACAGGACTCCGCTCAGAAAGAAAAAAGCCCATCGGCCCATGGAGAGGCGCGGGGCGGTCCAAGTCTGAGAGGGCATACGGTATTCTGGCCTAAAACATCGTCGCTGAACGAGGCGAACATGTGTGGCCAGCCACACAAAGTCCACGGCCAAAACAGAGTAGTATCGGGCGTCGCTGAACAGACGCTGAATGACCGAACCCAAGAACGCCGTTGGCCCGCGCCTGATGTCCCTGCGCGCTCGGCTTGGATTGTCGCAGGCGCAGTTCGCTGCAAAATGCCAGTTGGCTGGATGGGATGTCAGCCGCGACATCGTTGCTCGGATTGAGCTTCAAATCCGCTGCGTCACCGACATTGAACTCATGACGCTCGCCGGCGTGTTGCGGCTCCCAGTCGAGGCACTGCTGCCGAAGCGGCGGTCGAAATAGGCCGACTTGTCGCTGGTGAAGTTGCGGCGTGTGCCCGACGCGATGGCGCCGAGGACGGTTTGGGATTTCCCGCGGAATGTGCGAGGAGCGTGATGGATGGTGTCATGGCACCCGCCCAATACGAAAGAGGGTGCCAATCGACACGAGACGCCCTGAAACTATTTTCGAAAAACTTTGGTCTGTTCAAGAAATCCTAAGCCAACATTGAGTTTTAGCCGCCTCCGCGAGCGCCGTGACAAGATCTGCGGCGAAATTGCCTACGACGACACCCTCTCCGACCTCGAGACCCGCACACGCCGCGCCCTCATCCGCGAATACGAATCCATCATCCGCATGCCCGTTCAGGAACGCTCGTCTCACGCCGCCAGCCTCGCCGACCTCCGCCGATGAATCAGGCCGAGCAATCCGCCCACCCCACCGAACAGCATCAGCGCGCTTCCACTATCCGGCGTGTTCGCAGCCGCAATCACCGGCGCGGCATAGTCATAACTCAGCGTTACCGTCACGTTACCCGTCACACTCGTGCCGCCGTAATAGTTGTTGCCGCCGAAGTGGAGCGTCGTGAACGCCATGTGCTGACCCTGCCCAGCGAAGGATGCGAGCAAGCCGGCATTCGTCGTCGATACCTGTCCACTCGCCGTCAGGTCCGCGGCAAAAGAATTGGTCTGGTTAGACGACAGCACCACTACCGATCCCGTTGCCGATGCCGCGTAGCCGCCAGGTTGAGCAGCCAATCCGTCGAACGTCGCCGCATTGAGATTCATGTGAACCCCCGGCAAGTAGCTGTAACTGTCGATCAGCGGCGCCCAGGAGAATGCGTTGTGCTCAAACGCCGAAACATGAGCCGTTGCCACTGCGCTCAAGGTCACGCTCTGCAACACGCCGACCGTCGAATTGAATCCCAAGTAGCTCCAAGTGTTCGCACTCGACCAATCATGTCCGCCGTCCCCACGACCGTTGATCGCGAATGACGAGCTTTGCGTGATAACCAACGCGGATGACCGCGGACTGACTGCGCACATGAGCGCGAATGCGGCCAAGCCGCGTGCAACAATGATATTCACCATCGCCCCTACGAACCAGCAATCGATCCGGCAAGGGCCTAACCACCACTTTTTCACATGCCTAACCTAAATAAAGTAATGCTCATCGGGGAACCGAACCCGTGATCCTGAATTCCGCGTCACCCGACGAGCGGCCTGCGAATCTCCCTGGGCATCGAGCACATCGACGACATCAAAGCCGACATCACGCAGGCGCTGGGCGCGTAGGCAACGCTCCCCACGGTCCCGCTTGACCGGTCGCGCTGATGCTGGCGGTAGGACAAGGAGCGGAGGCAGCACGTCGCCTCCGCCCTCCTCAGTCCGCTTCGTGCTGGCGGTGGCGGAAGGGTTGCTGGCCTTCCGATTTCTTCTTCCAGCTCGGTTTGCTCGCGAGCGCGCTCGGTTTGCGCAGGCTGGGCGCGCTCTGGGATTTTTCGGCCCGAAGTTTTTGGTATTGCCCGAGGCGGAGCGGAAGGAGTTCGCCGCTGGCGAGGGCAGCGTGCACGGCGCAGCCGGGTTCGTTGGTGTGGCCGCAGTCGGTGAAACGGCAGCGGAGCGCGAGCGCCTTGATGTCGGGAAACGCGTCCTCCACTCCGTCCTCAATGCCCCAGAGCTGTAGCTCGCGCATGCCCGGCGTGTCGATCACGAGCGCACCGGAGGGCGTCAGCACGAGCTCACGACGCGTGGTGGTGTGCCGCCCCTTGCTGTCTTTTTCGCGCACCTCCCCGGTAGGCAGCGCCTCGTCGTCGCGGAGCAGCGCGTTAATCAGGCTCGATTTTCCCACGCCGGACGAACCGACGAAGGCCAGCGTGCGGCCGGGCCGCGCGTAGGCGGCCGTGAGCGCCTTCAAGCCCTTGCGCGTCTCGGCACTCGTGATCTGCACGGGCACGCCGGGCACGAGCCGCTCGATTTCGCGGCGCACGGCGTCGGTATCGGCACACAGGTCCGCCTTGTTCAAGATGACCACCGCCTCGGCGCCGCTCTCCCGGGCCGCGACGAGAAACCGCTGGATGCGCTTGGGGTTGAAATTCCGATCCAGCCCGCTGACGAGAAACACCGTGTCGATATTGGCCGCGACGATCTGCTCGATCTCCTCCGAGCCGGCGGCGCGCCGGGAAAACTTCGTGCGCCGCGGCAGCACCGCGTGCAAATCGGCGCGCTGCTCGCCGGGGCGGATGTGCACCGCTACCCAGTCGCCAACCGCCGGAAACTGGTCGGGCGTGCGAGCATGGTGAAAAAAACCGCCGCCGCATTCCGCGAGCACTTCACCGGCCGCGGTCTGCACCGCGCAGAAATTCCGCCGTAGTTCACACACGACGCGCGCCGGCTCCAAGCCCGCCGCCGCATGCGGTGCGAAGGCCAGGGCCAGAACCTCGTTCCAACCGAGTTCAGCGAGTGTCATCCCGGAACCCTGCACGCCCACAAAGCCGACGCCAGCGCAGAGGCACAGTGCGCACGGCTTTCTGGTTTGGTTTCGCAACTGTAGATCAGCTCGCGTGCCCGTTCGAAAGGCTCAGGGCACCGAGCCCGTTCGGCTCCGCTCAGGGCACCCTCGACAGGCTCGGGACCTTGAGCTTGTCGAAACGGCTGAGTCCGTCGAATGGCTGGTCGAGGTGCGAGCGCGGTTTGGCGCGCGCCACCCGGTGAATCGCCTCGCGCCGATCGCCATCGCGGCGTTCGTTTTCCCGAGTCGCCTTTCCGCGCGGGAAGCTCGTTCATCAGGCAGACGCGCTTCCATGCCCGACCACGATCCCACGCCGCTCCCAGTCACTACGCCGGCCCCGCACCGGCGCCGTCCGCGTTACGCGGGCAAAAACCCCCGGCGCTTCGAGGATAAATACAAGGAACTCCAATAAACCCCTCCGGGATCCGATCCCCCCTGACGATCGGATTTCCTATCGGTAGGCCGTCGGTTAGTAGAGCGCCTCAAACATGTTGGAGCAGGTGAGCGGTTGATGCCGCGGCCGTTTTGGCAGCCTTCGCGTAGCGGTAGGCGGTGCCCACGTTAACGCCGAGCCGTGCGGCAAGCTGTCGGTAGTTCTTGGCGCCCGACGAGCGCCATCCGGCATGAATTTCGGCTGCATTAGGCGGCATCACGGCAGGTTTGCGGCCAATGCGCGCGCCGTTCGCCTTCGCCACCTTCATTCCGATTTTAGTCCTGTCGCTGATCAGGGCCCGCTCGAATTGCGCAATCGCCGCCAAAATATGGGCCACGAGCCGGCCGGCCGGATTCGCGTCGCTCGTATCGATGCCCTGCGAAGTGCAGACTAGAGCGACTTTGTGTGCGTCGAACTCAGCAATCAACTGCACGAGGTGCGGCAAGCTGCGCCCCAATCTATCGAGTTTGTAAACTAGGACGGCGCCAATTGCCTTAACGCGCGCCAGCCTCATCAGTTCGTCGAGTCCCGTCCGGCTTCGCTTAGTGCCAGAGACTATGTCGGTAATCTCGGCGGTGATGTTCCAAGCGCGGCGGCCAGCCTCGGCCCGCAATTCCCCTAATTGGGGGTCGTTGGTTTGTTCCTCGGTGGAGACTCGGCAGTAGATCGCAACGTTCACCAACGTCCCTACGAACCAGCCCAGCAACCGGCAAGGGGTGAAGTTACATGAGGTTCCTCATCGAACAAGCGTTGCGGTCGTTTTTGTGACCCCGTTTTAGAACAGGTGGAAGCGCCCCTAGAAAGCCTGTCCCTAGTCGGTCAAATTAACGCTGAGGGCCAAGTATCGTTCGACCTCTTTGCGGGAAAAGAGCTTGGTGCGAAGTCCGGGAACAGATCTCAGCAATCCTCGCTGCTCCAACCGAAAAATAGACGCGGGGGACATTCCCAGCTCCACGGCGAGTTCCCTCTTCGTAAACGCGAGCTTTGGCGGGAGCGAAACCGGCATGGATGTGGGAGCGGGAGGCGCAGGAGGCGCAGCGGGTCCCCCCAAGCGCATCGCAACTAGCACCACAACGCGTTCAGCAATCGCATCGATGTCTTCGTCAGTGAGCGTTCGTGGCATTAGAAATCGGACCAAGGAATCGGCGTTCAATCAACGTCGAGGTTCCCCGCCGATTCTATTTCGCGCCGGACAGTGCGTGCCTCTCGGCCCGCTCGAGCTTTCGTCGCAACGCGTCGCGCAAGGCCGGCGACTCTTCGAGCTTCCGCTGGAACTCCTCTGGGCCTTCCTCAGCCGTGTCCTGGTGTGCGTTGACGTTCAGGTTCATCACCGCCTGGGCCGGGCGCCCATCAACGCGATCGGCGAGAAATTCAGCCGCCTTGAAGGAGAGGGAATAGTCCGGTTCCTCGACTCGGCGTTTTTTCTTGGAGTCATACCACCATTTCCGTGCGCCCAGCGCCCTCACAGCTGCGGCTACGATGGCACGGCGGACTTTCGGATGTAGGGCGATGATGCTGCCCACCGTCTCGTTCGCGTTTGGAGGCGCGTTCTCAATAGCGCAGGCGATGGCTTCCAGCTCGGTGCCGCTTACGGATTCGTTTTGCGAATCAATCTCGACGGCCGAGGTTTCAGAGGGCGCAGCCCCACGCGCGCACGCGCGAGAGAGCGCGGTAGCTTTTTCAGGTGTTTCCGCCGTTTGGTCAACGTTGTTCGTATCCATGGTTTCAGGCTCCGTTCCTAGGCGTTTACGGTTTTCATCGCCCCCTTCGGCCGAGTCATCACTGCGGCCTGGTTGTTGGGGATGCCGCTTTGGGCGGGATCCTTGAGACGCCCCCGGACAAAACTATCGGTTGGAGGATGCCGGTCGGGCTGTGTCGATTGCGTTCGTTCATAGTTGGTCGGGCTGGAGCGGTTATCAGTGCGTGGTGGAATCGTGGAGTTTTCAGAATGCCCCCGACTTCTGACGGTCACCGCCAGCCACCGCCGCCACCGCCACGTCTAAAGTAGTGGCGGCGGGCGCGTGACCGTGGCGCCAGAATAGTTCTGGCAATTGTGGCGGTTGTGGCGGGTTCATGTTCACGGGCGGCGATATGTCCCCATCGAGCCCACGACTTTGCCGGCATGTAGGAGGTCGTCCCGCTTTCGGCGGAAAGTAGATTCCGACCATCCGGCTGCGTCGCGCCATTCGGCGGCGTTCATACCGTCAATGAGCTTCGCGAGCAGCTCCGATGAGGGGTGCGCGTCGGAACGCCCGACCCGTTTCAATTTGGCCGGGTCGAGGCTGGCGTCACGGCGCCAAAGAGGCAGTTCCCAGCGCAGCGCGATAGGGGCGACCGGCGCAAAGTCGCGGAGGTGAAATTCCAACGTCATCGCGTCTGCTTCCTCATGCTCAGAAAGCGTTGCGATGACATCACCCCATCGTGCCATTGCGCCGGCGCCGGCAGCGCGATCGATTGAGTTTTTCGAGGCCGAATCGCCTTTGGAGAAGTGGTGTCCGACGACCAAGGCGGCGCCGTTGCCGGTCACAATGCGCTCGGCCTCAGCCAGAATTCGAGCCTGCCCGTCGTTGGAATTTTCCTCCGCGCCAGACTGCGCCGAGATTTTATACCACGGATCGAGCACGACGAGCCGGATGTCGTGTTGCTTGATCAGCCGCGGCAGTTCGCCAGCCAACATCATCATGTTGGCCGGGCGCCCGCGCAGGTTGAACGCGTGGAAGTTCGCAGGCGGTAACACCCGTTTTGCCGTGCAAATCGCCGCGAGACGACGCTGGAACGAATGCTCAGACAGCTCAAAGTTGATGTAGCTGACGGAGCCCTTTGCCGTGGGGAAACCGAGCCACGGATTCCCGGTCGCAACAGAAACACCGAGGTCAAGAAACGTGTAGGTTTTTCGCGACTTTGAGGGGCCGGAGAGCATCATCGTCCCGGAGCGGTAGAGCACCCCGGCAATCAACTCTGCGGGAATCGGCGGCGGGGAGGAGCACAACACGTCGGCCGTGACCCCCAACCCAAGCCCGGCGCTGCTGCTGTCACCGATGCGGTCCAAGTCCGCGTGAATCTCGGCCGAAATCTCCACGGCATCGGCGTTCGGTTGCGCCACGTCGTCGATCACGCGCCGCGCACGGGCCTGAAGACGGCGAAGGCGATGCGCGTTCACCACCTGCTTGATGTGCAACGCAGCATGAGCCTGGGTCGGTGCGCTGGTCGTGATCGAGACAATGAAAGGCCAGTCGCCGATTCGCTTGAGCTGCTGCGAAGCTTGAAGGCGCGCGGCCACGATATGCACGTCGGGCGTCTCGTTTGAACGCACAAGCGAGACAGCTGCAGCGAAGACGATCCCGAGCTTCTCGTCCGAAAACGAGGCCGACGTGATACCCGCCGCAATGGCTCGCAAAACAATCGGAGCGCCGAAATCCTGCACGCAGCAAGCCACGAGCCCCGTCTCGGCCTCGGTTGCGCCCGGCAGTCCACCGACAACGGGCGCATCGGATTTGGCGGAAATCGGTCGGGCGCGTAGCCACTCCGCCGAGGCGGCGGCCTCGTCGTCTGCGAAAGGCACAACGAAACCCGCAGCGTCGGCTTGCGGGTCTCGTTGGGGTTGCGGGCAGTTTGCCGTATTCGACTCCATCGGGTTCAAGCCGCTCGGCAGCGCGTGATGAAGTTCTCGACCTCGCGGACGTCGAAGAGCACGACACGTGAGTTGACTTTGTGTCGAGCGATCAGCCCCTGGTCGGCCCAACGAAAAATTGTGCGACGGCAAACGGAGAGTTGTGCGGCGAGCGGCCTCGCTTTGATAAACCGCCGCGGTTCTGCGGTAGCTACAATAGAATCAGGGGAAGAGTTGCTCATGGCTGTTGTTGAGACAGCCGGAGACGAATACGGACAACGAACCGAAGCGATTCGGACCGTTGCAGATTGGGGCCAGGATAAAAAAATCTATTCTGGCCCTTGTTATATACGAATTCGCTTGGCCGCTTGTCTCACCTTTCGCCACGCGTAGTCCAATTTTTTGGCCTCAATCTTGGCCTCAACATAGCCACGAAGTGCCTTTATTTCAGGGTAACTGTGCAGGGGCAGGCCGCTCTTCGCAGTTTTCGAGACGGCCTGGTGCAGGAAGCTCTTTATGCGCACGAGTTTTCCTGCCTCGATCGGCCTGAGGATCGCTGCGCGACCGATTTGATCAATCAGCTCTCGGGCCCGCTTCGTTTTATCGACCTTCATTAGATGCCGAGCCGCCTCGCTCCACTGGCTGAAATTCGCCCAATCCAAGACCAATTTTTTCGGAATGCGCGCGCGCAGGTCCCTCGCAAGTTTAGCATTAACACCAACTGCCCTGCGCCTGGACTGAATTGTGCGGATTTTTTCCAAAAGAAGGCTGGCGAGCTGGTTTGACGGCGTCGAAGGCGACGGACGCTTTCGCCGACGCGCCAAGGGAAGCGAGGACAACACGGTGTCACATGCATCGCGAATCGTTCGGAGTTTCGCCACGGCTCGCGGGTCGCCCTCACGCGCCGCCTCGCCCAAGTCGGTTATTTTTTCAAAAATTGCCTGCTCCCTCCGCGTGGTAGCGGCCACGTGCTCGGAAATCTCGCCGGTAATTCGTCTGACGTATACTTTGTTCATCGCCTAGTTTCCGGCCGCGGCTTTCATCGTGGGGTCAATCGCGAGACTCACCTCGACGCGCTTCTTTTTGGTAACATAGTGCGCGCTCGTCGTGCGAATATCGCGGTGCCCTAGATGCTGGCGCGCAGCCTCGATGCCGAACGCGGACGCGATGAGAGACCCGCTTTCCTTGCGCAGTGTGTGAATCGCCTTTCGCTGCCGCACACCTTTTCCCTTCAACCAGTCGATCAAATCGCGCCACATGCAATCGCAGCGGTAACAGTCATAGGTAGCCCCGACGTTCGGCTCGCTACCCTCGAGCACAAATTCGGACGAGCTGCCTTTTTTGAATGCGCGCAGAACGTCAACCGCATCCGGCGCCAGATCGATCGCACGTTGGCTCTCCTCGGTCTTCGGCTCGAAATACGGAGTGCGTCGAATCAGTATTCGGCCGTCCTCAAAATCGATCTGCTCCCATGTCAATAAATCGGCCTCCTTGCGCCGCAGGCCGGCCCACAAGCAAAGGAAAAGAGCGAGATACAGTTGCGGCCGGTCGGTCCGCAATTCGCGGCCGGCGCACGCCAAAAGCCATTCCGGGTTAACGTCCGAGTGGTAGCGCGTCGGGCCGGGATCTTTCAACTTCACCCCGGCGAACGGATTCGGCGGGAGTTTGACCTGGAGAACGGCCAACACGTCCGGCGCAAACAATGAACGGGCACAACGCAGGTAGGAGGCCGCGGACCGCTCCGCCGACTTCCGCGACACGGGATCGTTGCCGGACTTCGAAACGTAGGAGTTGCGCCAGCCGTTCACGGATTCGGGACTGAGCACGTCGAGCGGCTGGGAATCTACCTTTGCGAGCCATGCTGCGTGCCCGCCATTCACGTGATCGAATTTGGCGTGCTTAGCCTTGCCCTTCGCGCCCGCGTCAACCTTTGCGAGGTCGGCGACCATCTTACGCAATTTCACGGCATAACGGCGAACCGTCATCGGCTTCAGGTGACTGCGTTTCGCCACGTCCGCTAGGAATTCGCCCAGCGTGCAAACGTCAGCGTTCGGTTGAGCCCCGGGCTTGAACTTCGCCAAGGTTGCTTCCCATCCCGACGCGACTAGCGAAAGGTAAATGTCGCGCGCTTTAATCGCGGCCGCGGCCTGATTGGCCGTGCCAAGGTTGAACCAACCGCGTCGGCCTACTGCGGCGATCCGAACGTGCCATTCGGGCATCTCCACCACTCTCCCGTCGCGGTCCTCATAAGTGCGATGGAGTAGCCGGCTCTTCCAATAATCCTGATGTGTCTTCGCCTTACGCAAATCACCCAGCGGGGCCCGCTTTTCAATTGTCTGGGCCATTTCTGGGCCATTTTTAATGTCCTCGTCTGTCTGCAATGTTCCTTTCATTTCCCGACGCCATCGACTCCATTGCAGAGGAGAAATGCGAGCTTTTTAGCTCCACATGCAGACATTTGAGGACAATGAAGGACACCCGTGACGAATAACTGTTAATCACTTGGTCATAGGTTCGATCCCTACCCGGGCAGCCATCTCCACCAAGGAGATGCGTTATTTTATGCGGATGCTAGAAAATCTGCTTGGCCACTCTTGAACCGCTGTTTTTTCGCTTCCTCTGCGGACATATCCTGCTGATCCCAGATGGCATGGTTCAACGCCATGGCCTCGCCCCAGTAGGCAAGGGCAAACGACGGATCGAGCCGCTGCGCCCGGCGAAACTCCACCGGCGCGAGCCGGTATTCAAAAAGGTGTAGCAGCAATACCCCGGACACGAACGCCTGGTGCGCCTCCACGTTGGGTGTCGAGGTCGCGAATTTCAGACGCCCAAGCACCATCGGTCGGATCGCCGCCTCTATTTATTCCGATTGCGCCCGGACACCCTGGAGCGCGACTGCCGAAAAAAACGCCGCCAGCAGAAAAAACCGGCCGCGCCCGCGCGAAAAACACCAGCACATTTTTGAGGTGATGCGGATGACCCGCGATCGCGCGACCGCGTGAACATACAAGTCGGAAGTCACGTCCAGGGCGCACCGGATCAGGCCAGGCGAGACGAAGAACCAGCCGTCTCCTGCCAGCGCGCGGGTGACCACCTCGGCAACGAAGGCACCGCATTCGGAATCGGGCAAAAGAATTTCGAGACTCCGTTTTGGTGTGCGGCCGGAGGCGGCCGAAATCGCCGCGCGATATCGCTCGGCTCGGTCGAACCCGGCGCTCCCGGCCGGGCTCAGTTCGTGAAGACGTGCGGCTCGCGTCATCGCCGTGAAGGCAGCGCCAACATTCGCGCGCCAACTTTCCGCCATGCTTGGATCAACTGTGGCGCACTCCGGGTTGCTCGTGATTATTTATGCGCCGAATCCGGGGATCTAAGAGCCGGTGGCCTTGACACCCGTTCACAGAAGTCAGAGCACTGCTTCGCTCTCGGCCCGGACAGCCATTCGACGCAGCCCCTACCCCGCCCAGCGTCCACCCCAACGGAAGGAATCCCATGATGACCATCGCCGCGCCTTTGGCGCAACCCGCCCCCCGCTTTCGCCGCACTTGGCGTGCGCTTTTCTTCATCGCGCTCGGTCTGGCCGTCTCACTCCAGGCCCAATCCCCCGCCACCGGCGAGATTGCCGGCCGCGTGCAAAACGAGGCCACCGGCCAGTATCTCAACAACGCCCGCGTGACCGTGAAGGGCACCGACCTCACGGTGTTCACCGACGAGAGCGGCTCGTTCCGCCTCGCGCGCGTGCCGGCGGGCCCCGTCGTCCTCGACGTGCTCTACTCCGGCCTCGATCCCGTGCAGGTGCCGCTCAACGTCACGGCCGGCCAGCGGGCCGAGCGCGACATCAACCTCAACAGCCGCGACCGCTACGGGGCCGCGTCTGCCTCCCCGAGCGGTATCGTAAAGCTCGATGCCTTCGTCGCCTCGGCGTCGAAGCTCACCGAGGGCGAGGCGCTCGCAACCAACGAGCAGCGCTTCGCCAAGAACATCAAGAACGTCGTCGCCACCGATGCGTTCGGCGATGTGACCGAGGGCAACGTCGCCGAGTTCATGAAATTCCTGCCTGGCGTGACGATCGAGTATTCCGACGCCTCGCCCAACGCCGTCGCCGTGCGCGGTTTCGATCCCAACATGACCTCCGTCACCGCGGACGGCGCGCAGCTCGCCAACGCCTCCGGCAGCGCCGCGAACCGCAATTTCCTCTTCACCCAAGTCTCGATCAACAATGTCTCGCGCATCGAGGTCACCAAGGTGCCCACGCCCGCCAATCCCGCCGACGGCATCAGCGGCACGGTAAACATGATCAGCAAAAGCTCGTTCGAGCGGAGCCGTATAGCGTTCAACTATCGCGTATTTCTCAACGCGAGCAGCGACGGCATGATGCTCAAAGAGCAGCCGTTCCCGTTCGACACCCTCGAGCCCCGCGTGCACCCCGGCTTCGACTTCGATCTCACGCTACCGATCACGAAGACCTTCGGCATCGTTTTCACCGGGCTCCGCTCCCAGCAGTGGAACGAGCAGAACATCTCCTCGATGACGTGGAACGCCACCGCCGCCGGCACCGGCGCCACGCCCGCCAAACCGTTTCTCCAATCCCACGCCATCGCCGACGCGCCCAAATGGTATACGCGCGACTCTACCAGTCTGAAGGCCGACTGGCGCGTCACGCGCAACTCCGTCCTCTCCTTCGGCACCCAGGCGAGCTACTACCGCGACAAAAACGGCAACATCACCCGCACCGCCACCGCTGGCACCAACGCCACACCCAGCGTGGCGGGCGGCGGATCGCTGAACTACGATGGCAACCAAACCATCGGTGCCACCGGCCGCGGCGGCGTCACCTTCAGCGGCAATTTCCTCCACATCGACGGCCGCACCGTCGCCGCCAACTCCCGCTATCGCTACGACGATGGCACCTGGCTCATCGACTCTGCCGCCAGCATCTCGAACTCGAAGACGTGGCGCCGCTACGAGCAGAAAGGCAGCTTTCAGTCGCTCACCACCGCGCTCATCAATCCCGTCCGCGTAAGCTTCGAGGGCATCACCGCCGTGCGGCCCACCACCACGCGCGCCTACGACAACAACAACCGCGAGGTCGATCTCTACGACATCAACAACTACCGGCTCAACACCGCCGCCCAGACCGACTACCGCGACCACAAGGAGGACGTGTTCGGCTACAACCTCGACCTCCGCCGCGCCTTCACCGTCTTCGATATCCCCACCAATTTCCAAATCGGCGGCCGCTACCGCTCGCAGGATCGCGACCGGCGCTCCTACAACCGCAGCTACACTTACACGCCCCCGGACGGAAATCTCTCACCGGCGCCGTTCGTCGGGCAGGTCTACAAGAACCGCCCGAACTATTTCGGCTTCGATAATATCCCATGGCTTTCCAACAACCGCGCCGTCGACGCGTGGCGGCAGGACCCCCGCATCTTCACGGAAACCGCCGCGCAACTCGTCGCCGAGGCGCAGAGCCGCATCGTCGGCTCCGAGCAAATTCTCGAGACGGTCACAGGGCTCTACGCGCAGACCGAAGCACGCTTTTTCCACAATCGACTCACCGTGCTCGGCGGCGTGCGCTACGAAAAAACCCACGACAAGGGCGTCGGTCCGCTCAACGATCCCTCCGCCGTCTTTGTGCGCGACCCGGATGGCACGTTCGCTCACATCGGCACGGCCCGCATCCGCAAACCCGAGGCCGGCGCCGCCGGCTCACTGGAAGAGCTCCGGTTCACCCGCAAGGAGCGCGCCAACGCGGCCAACCGTGCCT
>JANNEY010000051.1:0-3329 GCA_031379235.1 Opitutaceae bacterium
CTACAAGATTTTCCAAGTGCGCTGGCCGGTGCTCGACGGGCTGTGGGGCACAGGTCTTCTCGTGCAACCGAACGCCGCCGCCGTTGCGTCCGCCGTGGTTGTGCCCGATGCCGGGCAGACGCCGGAGCAACTGCTCGGGCTCGCACCGGGCGTTCCCGTGGCGGCGCAGCTCGCGCGCCGGCTCGCGGAGAACGGCGTCGAGGTGATCGTGCCGCTCACGATCAGCCGCGAGAAAATTGTCACGGATGATCCGCAGCTCCGCGCCTCGGATCAGACACACCGGGAGTGGATTTACCGGCAGGCATTTCACATGGGCCGGCACGTGCTCGGCTACGAGACGCAGATCGTGATGGCGGCGGTGGACTGGCTGCGCGCGCAGCACGGCGCGGAAATGAAGATTGGTGTGGCCGGCCACGCCGAGGGCGCGATCGCGGCGTTCTACACGGCGGCGATCGACCCGCGGATCGAGGCGGCGCTGGTGAGCGGGTATTTCGATTCGCGGCAGAACGGGTGGGCCGAACCGATCTATCGCAACGTGTGGAGCCGCCTGCGCGAGTTTGGCGACGCCGAGATCGCGGGGCTCATCTTGCCGCGCAGCCTTGTAATCGAGCACAGCCCCGGGCCGGAGATCAAAGGCCACAAGGGCGAGTGGCGCACGCCGGACTTTACGAGCGTAAGCGCGGAAGTGGCGCGCATCGCGACGGGCGGGGTGGTCGCGCGGCCCGCGCTCGCGCGGAGCGACGGCGGCGCGTATGGCGACGAGGCGATAACACGCTTTGCCACTGCGCTCGGCGTGCGAAAACTCGCGGCGTCCACCGCGGAGCAGCCGGCTGAGCGGCGGAAAACTTTCGATCCTGCGGCGCGCCATACGCGGCTCTTTCAGGAAATGGAGGGCCACGTGCAGCGGCTGGTGCAGAAATCCGACCAGGTGCGCGACAAAGCGTTTCTGTTTTCAGTGGTGCCGGAACTGTGGAGTGGCAAGTGGACCACTGAACCATCGGTGCCGACGCACCCGCCGGAGAAGTTCATCGCGGCCGCCAAGGGCTTCCGCGAGAAATTCCGCGACGAAGGGATGGGGAAATTCGATGAATCGCTGGTGCCCTTCAACGCCCGCACGCGGAAGATCGCCGAGTCGGACAAGTGGACGGCCTACGATGTGGTGCTCGACGTTTTCCCTGAACTAATTTCCTGGGGCCTGCTCGTGGTGCCGAAGGACGTGAGGCCGGGCGAACGGCGCCCGGTCGTGGTGACGCAGCACGGGCGCAATGGCGTGCCGCGCAATCTTCTCGATGTCGATATGAGCGGTTACCGGCGCGTCGCCGCGGTGCTGGCCGAACGCGGCTTCGTCACCTTTGCGCCGCACAATCTCTACCGCGGCGAGGACCGCTACCGCTGGCTCTCGCGCAAAGCCAACGCGGTGCAGGCAACCCTGTTTTCGTTTATCACCGCCCAGCACGACCAACTCCTGCGCTGGCTGGCGACGCAGCCCTTCGTCGATGCGAATCGCATCGCGTTCTACGGGCTCAGCTACGGCGGCGAGACGGCCGTGCGCGTGCCGACGCTGCTGGAAGGCTATTGTCTCTCAATCTGCGCCGGTGATTTCAACCATTGGACGCGCAAGGTCGCCGCGACGGACCAGCCCTTCAGCTTCATGCGCACGATCGAGTGGGAGATGCCGTATTGGAACCTCG
This sequence comes from Opitutaceae bacterium, assembly GCA_031379235.1. Lineage (GTDB taxonomy): Bacteria > Verrucomicrobiota > Verrucomicrobiia > Opitutales > Opitutaceae > ER46. Next base: position 1,692 of record JANNEY010000051.1, read on the forward strand.
GCCACACCTTCGACTACGCTGAGATGGCCTACCTGATGGTGCCGCGTCCATTCATGGTGGAGCGCGGTCATCTCGACACCGTCGGCCGCGACTCCTGGGTCGCGCACGAATATGCCAAGGTCCGCTGGCTTTACGCTCAACTCGGCCTTGCCGACCGCACGGCGATCACGTTTTTCCAAGGGGGGCACGCCATGCGCGGCGATGCGACGTTCGATTTTCTGCACAAGCACCTACGCTGGCCGACGCGAGCACCTGAGTGACAGCGGGTCGATTGGCCCCGTTGGCCGGAGTGCTAGACACGTAGACCGCGCGTGTGGGAGGTGACCAAATCTTCACTCGTCCGGGCGCGAAATCCGCCAATCGTAAATCGGCCTTTGGGAGTAAAGGCCTGCGCAAGGGAACCCGCTAGTCGCCCGCCAGAGCCTCGGAAACGAGTCACCGGCCATTAGGTCCCGGCGCTCACGCGCGGCGGGTTTTGTAGAGAAAGACATAATGTGTAGGTCCGTCAGCTTTCTGTGCTGCATCGTGTATTTTTCTCTTTCTGTTCGAGGGATGCCGTCGATTGAAGAACCGAAAGGCGGCTTGGCAGGACTTTATTCCGGCCGAATGCACGCCCATTTCGTCTCGAACCATCATCCCCACCTCCCATGAAAAATCTTTTTCTCTCGTTGGTCCTTTTGGTCGCAGTATCGCCTTTGGCGGCGGACTCGTCTTTTTTCGGGTTTCTCGTGGCCTCGGCCAACCAAGGCGAAGCGAAGTCCCAGTTCATCCTCGCCCTCGCTTATCGCGACGGCTGGGACGGAACGGTCAAGGCGGGATCGATCGCCGCCAGGTGGCGTGATTTGGCCGCTGAGTTGGGTGACGAGAGACCTTCACACATCTTTGGCCTGCTGGAGAAAGACAAAGGACAGGTGGCGAAAGATGAGGCCGAAGCCCTGAAATGGCTCAATCTAGCGGCCGCGCAGGGCGATGATTATGCGCGGGTGATTCTGGGTGATATTTTGCTGGAAGGTGACGGTGTGCCGCCGGACTGGCGCGGTGGAGCGGAATGGATCAAAAAGTCAGCCGGAGCTGGTTTTGCGCCGGCCCAGTTTCGATTGGGGCTCGTCTATCTCGTTGGGGACGAGTCCACGCCGAAAAATAGGATCGAGGCGCTGGCTTGGTTCATCGTAGCCGCCGAGGCCGGTTCGAAGTGCGCCGAGGAATTTCGTGATGAGCAAACACAGTTGCTCGGACGCGAAGCCGCACGCCTCGCCGTCAAGCGGAGCCGTGTTCTGCGCGTCAAAAACGAAAGCGCCGCACGACCGTCCTGAGACGCCGTGCTCGACCGCCACGAGCCGCCTGAAGGTCGCCGTTGCTTTGGGCTGACGGAGGGAAGGTGTCGTTTGCACGGCATGCTGAGGCGACGGGAGTTAGACGCGGGTGAAGCCGGCCGGCGATTGCGTGGGAACGCCTGCGGGCGCGGCACCATGGGTGCACGAGATAGCCGACAGAAAAACAGGCCGTCACCAAACCGAGAAGCGTCACGGTGGGGCTGCCTCGTGATGGAATCGCAGCTAACGCAAGGGACCATGCCGTCGGTTTCGGAGCGGTCCTTCCATGATTAGCCGAGCGACGCGTCGCCGTGGCGGCGGTTGC
>JANNEY010000071.1:0-4845 GCA_031379235.1 Opitutaceae bacterium
GGGGGGGTGGGGCCCCCCCGCCCTACAACATCGCCAGTCGCGCATCCGCGAGAAACGCCGCGACCTCCTCGTCGCGCGTGTCCCACGAGCACATCAGCCGGTAGCCGTCCTCGCCGACAAATTTGTAGAAATGCCAACCACACGCTTCGAGCGCGGCGACAACTCGCGCCGGCAGCTCGACGAACACGCCGTTGGCCTCGGCCGGCATAACGAGCGAATAGCCGAGCGCCCGCAAACCTGTCGCCAACGCCTGCGCCTGCCGGTTCGCGTGGGCGGCGTGCCGCAACCACGCGCCGTCCCGCAGCACGGCGCTCCACTGCGCGGCGGCGAAGCGCATTTTCGACGCAAGCTGCCCCGCCTGCTTCACGCGATAGTCGAATTCGCGCGCCAATTCGCGGTCGAAAAACACCACCGCCTCCGTCGTAAGCAGCCCGTTTTTCGTGCCGCCGAAGCACAGCACATCGACCCCCGCGCGCCAGGTGAGGTCCGCCGGAGAGACCCCACGCGGGGCGAGCGCCGCCGCGGCATTCGCGAAGCGTGCACCGTCCATGTGCACGAGCAATCCGTGGGCATGAGCCAAATCCGTGAGCGCGCGTAATTCCTCCGGCGCGTAGATCGTGCCGAGCTCGGTCGCCTGCGTCAGCGACACCGCCCGGACCTTGGAAAAATGCACGCCCTGCCCTCGCCGCAGTGCCTGCTCCAGATCAGCGGGGCGGAGTTTGGCCTGGGCACCCGGGATCGGGAGCAGCTTCGCTCCGCCGGTGAAGAATTCCGGCGCGCCACATTCGTCCGTCTCGATGTGCGCGAGTTCGTGGCAGAGCACGGCGTGGTGTCGCTGACACAGCGCGGCCAGCACAACGGCGTTGGCCGCGGTGCCGTTGAAAACAAAAAAGACCTCACACTCGCGCTCGAACACGCGCGCGAAGTGCCGCCGTGCCTCCGCCGTATGCGCATCGTCGCCGTAGCTCGGCACGCGCTCCGCGTTGGCCGCCTGAATCGCCGCGAGCGCCTCGGGGCAGATGCCCGCCGTGTTGTCACTCGCCAATGCGTAGTTCGGGTGGCCGCCTGTCATAGGATTTTTCGTGTCTGGCAAAGTGCGTCGCGCAAGGTTCTTCTCACAGCGCACGATGGAACCTGCGGACGTCAACCTCTACCTCGTCGGCTTCATGGGCACCGGGAAAACCACCGTCGGCCGCGCGGTCGCGCAAAAACTCGGTTTTCAACTCCTCGACAGCGATCACGAGATCGAGCGCCAGCAGGGGAAATCGATCCCGATGATCTTCGCGCAGGACGGCGAGCCGGCGTTTCGCACCCTGGAGCTCGCCTTCATCGAGCGGGGGCACCCGGCCAAACGTGCGCTCGTCGCCTGTGGCGGCGGCCTCGTCGTGCAACCGGGCATGCTTGCGGCCCTGAAGACCAAGGGCGTCGTAATCTGCCTGCACGCCTCCATCGAAACGATCCTCGCGCGCACCGCGCGTCAGCGCAACCGGCCGCTGCTCGAAGTGGAGAACCCTGAGGAGCGGGTGCGCACGCTCTACGCCGCGCGCGAACCGATCTACAAGCAGTCGGGCACGGTGATCCTCACTGACGCCCGCCCGCTGCAGGACCTCGTCGCCCACGTGCTGCGCGCCTGGCGGCGGGACGCCGCTGATTTCGCCCGCGCCCATCCGTGACGCGCACCCCGGCGCCGATGGATCCACGTCAAGAAATTTTTCGCGCGCGACTCGCCGCCCTCGGCTTCGACGACGTGCGGTTCGCCGCTACCGCCCATCCCGTGAGCCCGCCGCTGCGGGCGTGGCTCGCCGCCGGTCAGCACGCCGACATGCAGTGGATGGAGCGCACCGCCGACAAACGTCTCGATCCGCAGCTCGTCCTCCCCGGCGCGCAATCCATCGTGATGCTGGGCGTAAACTATTCGCGGGCAGAATTCGAAAATCGACACCCGAAACCCGACCAACCGCTCTGGGCCCGCTACGCCTTGCACGAAGACTACCACGACACGATGCAGCCCGCGCTCATCGCCGCCGGCCGGGCGCTCGAAGAGATTTTCGGCGCCACGCGCGCCGACTACCGCGGCTACATCGACACCGGTCCCGTGCTCGAGCGCAGCTGGGCCGCGCGCGCCGGCCTCGGCTTCACCGGGAAAAACGCGATGCTCATTTCGCGGCGTCACGGCAACTGGCTGTTTCTCGCCTCGATCCTCACGCGCATCGCATTCGCCCCCGACGAGCCGGTGCGCAAAAAACCGCCGGTGCGCGACGTCGGCCTGCTGTGCGGCAGCTGCACGCGCTGTCTCGACGCCTGCCCGACCCACGCGTTTTCCGCCCCCGGCGTCGTCGATGCGCGTCGTTGCATTTCCTATCAGACGATCGAAAACAAGGGCGTGATTCCGCGCGAGCTGCGCGCCGGCATCGGTCTGCATGTTTACGGCTGCGATATCTGCCTCGAAGTCTGTCCGTGGAATCGGTTCGCGCGCGACGGCCGCCAGCTCCTCCTCGTCGCCCGTCACGATCTTGCGGCGCTGACGCTCGCCGACCTCCTCGCGCTCACGCCGGAAAGTTTCGCCACAATCTTTCGTCGCACCCCGATGAAGCGGTTGAAACTCACCGGCCTCCTGCGCAACGCTTGCGTCGTCGCGGGCAACGCGGGCGATCGCACTGTGCTTCCCCAACTCGTCGCGCTGGCGACGGCCCACGCCTCCGCACTCGTGCGCGCGCACGCCGTGTGGGCAGTGTTTCGCCTCGGTGGTGGCGCGCAACTTTCGGACGCGGCGCTGCGGGAGACTGACGCGACCGTGCGGGCGGAATACGTCGCGGAGACCGCGGACATTGAAACACGCACCGTGAACTGACGCGCATGTTCTGCAGCAAGGCGGGTCCGTGACCCGCCCGCGGGCCTTGGCACGTGAAAGGGCGAGTCACCGACTCGCCCTACAGCAAACCCCACCTGCTCAGAAAAACTTTTTCGCCTTCTCGAAAAACGTGCGCGAGGTCGGCTCGTTGGCATCGCCGCTCACCTTGGCAAATTCCTCGAGGATGCGCCGCTGCTCGGCGGTGAGCGACTGCGGCACCTCGACCTGCACGCGCAGGAGCTGATCGCCCTGCGCGCCGCCGCGCAGGTTCGGGATGCCTTTGCCGCGCAAACGAAAGGTCGTGCCGCTCGGCGTGGCCGCGGGAATCTTAAGCGTCGCCTTGCCCGAAAGCGTCGGCACCTCGATGTTGCCGCCCAGCGCGGCGAGCGTGAACTTGATCGGAATCTCGCAGAAGAGATCCTCGCCCTGGCGCTCGAACAACTCGTGCTCTTTCACCGCGAGCACAATGTAGAGATCGCCCGGATTTCCGCCGGCCATCCCGGCCTCGCCGTTGCCGGCGGAGCGCAGCCGCGAACCCGTGTCGACGCCCGGCGGGATGCGGACGTTGATCTTCGTGTTTTGCGGCATGCGGCCTTGGCCACGGCACGCCGAACAGGGCTTGTCGACCTTGATCCCAGCGCCGCTACAGGTCGGGCACGTCTGCGTAAAAGTGATGATGCCACCGGAGCGCCGAATCTGGCCGGCCCCACGACACGTCGGACAGGTGGAGCGCTTCGAACCGGGTTCGGAGCCCTCGCCGCCACAGCGCTCGCACTCCATATTCTTGCGAAAAGATATCTCCTTTTCCACTCCCCGCGCCGCCTCCTCGAGGGTGATTTCCAAATCGTAGCGCAGGTCGGCGCCATCGCGGTTGCCACCGGCACCGCCGCTGCCGCCGCCGCCGAACATCTCGTCGAAAATCCCCCCGCCACCGCCCCGGCCCTGCTGGCCGAAGACTTCGCGGAAGATATCGAATGGATCATGGAAACCGCCGCCACTCCCTGCTCCGCCACCGGGACCGCGCGGCGCCCCACCGCCGCCCTCAAACGCCGCCGCGCCGTAGCGATCGTAGGCGGCGCGCTTGTCTGTATCGTTGAGCACTTCGTAGGCGTGCGCGACTTTCTTGAACATCTCCTCCGCCTCCTTGTTACCGGGATTCTTGTCCGGGTGAAATTGCACGGCCTTCTTGCGATAGGCCTTCTTCAAATCCTCCGCCGTCACGCCGCGCTGCACGCCGAGCAAATCGTAGTAGTCTTCCTTGGCCATGGTGATTTTCGGAGGGCGACGGCACGGGGGCCGCGCCCGCGCCGGTCAGCTTTTGTTTCCTTCCTTCGCAGGGCCACTGGAAATTACCACGGATGCCGGGCGCAGCAGCCGGCCATTCAGCGAGTAACCGGTGCGGACCACCATGAGCACATGTTCTTCCTTCACGTCTTTGCTGGGTTGATGCGAGATCGCCTCGTGCTGATGCGGATCGAAGGCCAGTCCAGCGGGGCTGATTTCCTTGAGGCCGTGGTTGGCCAACGCGGTCTTCAATTGCGCCAGCACCATGTCGACGCCGCCGACAATTGATTTCGCATCCGCCTTGGGCTGCTTGGCCGCCGCGAGCGCGAGCGCGAGCGTGTCGAGCACCGGGAAAACATCCTCCAGCACGCGCCCGGTCGCAGCCGTGCGCAGATCGTCCTTCTCACGCACGGTGCGACGGCGGAAATTCTCCAAATCGGCGGCGACGCGCAGATACTTGTCGTGATTGGCCGCAGCCTCGGCCTTCGACAGCTGGAGCTGGGCGGCGAGGTCGGCGGCAGCCTCACCGGTAGCGGGCGCGGCATTGGCTGCAGCGTCCGCGGGAGGCGGAGGGTTTTGGGACATCGCAGGATCGTTAGTTTCGGGCTCGGGCATGGTGCAAAAGAGCGCGAACTCAACTACGGGTTTCCGCTTTCTTCAAGCGCCGTATCGCTTTGACCGCGGCGTAGTCACGGCTTTCCGGTTTGGGT